>NZ_OOGT01000434.1 GCF_900323515.1 Acinetobacter stercoris
ACATTGTGAACCGTCGTTGTCGCACCGGCTTCATTCGGATTAGTGGTTACGCTGTAGTTTGGTGCACTGATCTCACCCGTTGTCACATCGTAGCTTGCTCCACCGCCCAATGCCGCAGCCGTACTGCTTCCCAACCCGTCCGATTTGCTGTCCTGTGCTGTTAATGCTGTATCCAGCTGGCCTTTGTTAATCGCATCACTGGCGGCTGTACCATCAGCAACATTACTGATCTTTTTACCCGCTGCATCAATGCCTGCCGTGGTGATACTTGGGCCACCTGTGATGCTTAAGCCATTACTGTCAATAAAGGTATTGCCCGTGCTGATGCTGGTCAGGCCTGTCAGGGTTTTATTCAGGCTCACTGCGATCTGGCCCTGACTTGCCGTTGTCGTGATGTTCCCATCCCCAAGCACTGACAATGTCGAGCCAAGTCTATTCACCGAGCTGCCACTATCCCCTGTAAAGGTCAGCGGTGTAGTCACCGCAGTCGTTAAGCTAGTGATTGCATCGCCGACATTGTGAACCGTCGTTGTCGCACCGGCTTCATTCGGATTAGTGGTTACGCTGTAGTTTGGTGCACTGATCTCACCCGTTGTCACATCGTAGCTTGCTCCACCGCCCAATGCCGCAGCCGTACTGCTTCCCAACCCGTCCGATTTGCTGTCCTGTGCTGTTAATGCTGTATCCAGCTGGCCTTTGTTAATCGCATCACTGGCGGCTGTACCATCAGCAACATTACTGATCTTTTTACCCGCTGCATCAATGCCTGCCGTGGTGATACTT
>NZ_OOGT01000345.1 GCF_900323515.1 Acinetobacter stercoris
CCCATTTAAAATAATAATTTTTGTTCTCATAGAATATTTATATGCACATGAACTTCTTAAAGTATAGAGTGAATATCATGTTTCTGTATCCGTTTTTTTAGTTAAAAAATAGTTCATATCCCATTCTACCAATCAAAAAAATCAGTAAGATTAAAAAGAATATCCGGATAAATTTACTGCCTAATTTAAATGCCAGACGTGTTCCAACAAATGCACCAATTGCTCCACTAATAGCAAGGTAGATACCTGTAAACCATAAAATATGCCCTGTTGGAATAAAGAAGCATAACCCTGCTAAAAATGTCGCAATGTTAACTAATTTAGCTGAAGCAACAGCATGGATAAAATCAAAAGCGAATACTTTAATGAAAAGAAATAGCAGGAAGCTGCCTGAACCCGGACCGAAAACACCATCATAGAAACCAATCAAGGCGCCAAATACGATACCAAGTATGATTTCTTTTTTACCGAATTGTATCGTGGTATGAATTTGCCCTAAATCCTTTTTGCTGAAGGTGTAGATCGCCATCAAAATTAGTAAAAAAAACACAGCATATTGCATATAGGCTTTGGGAATTAGTGAAACTGACAATGCACCTAAAAAAGCAAAGATAAAAGCTGATAGCATAGTTGGTAAAAGCAGGTTCCATGGAATTGTCACTTTTTGGATATATCCCAATGCTGAAGAGCTAGCTCCAGCTAAAGCGGTAATCTTATTCGTACCAAAAATAGTTGCGATACTTTGATTGGGGAAGGCATACATCAATGCCGGGACCAGGATCAATCCGCCACCACCAACAGTTGCATCGACAAAACCTGCGCAAAATCCGAAAAAGGCGAGAGCCAGACTGAAATGTTCTATATCCATGAATCATCATCTTAAATTTTTATTTTCAACTCATAAGATACATGAGTCATGATCGATATTCATTGATTAATGAGCATCTCAATAAAATGAGTGCTTAATTTGTTAAATAATCAACACAGAACTTTGGATGATGAAGTGAAAAAAGTCTAAATACAATATTTACTTACTATTAAGTTGATTAATGTTTAGTTTTACCTGGTTAGAAATTTTTATTTTGAATATATTCGATTTTAAGGTGTAAAGAAGTTGTACTCAAAAAATAGCCATGATGAAACCCATGGCTATTATCAAATTATGATCCAGGAAAATTTTATCTGAATTGAATTGAGCCATTAGCATTGACAATTATTTGAGATTCACCTGCTGCAATATCTTGAGCAGGAGCTGCTTCGGCTGCTACTGCATATTTTGCCATATTTACGCGTGAACCCATCATAGGACGTATGCTTGAGCGATTCGCATCAATATTTAAACTGACCAGGTTATATGACGATTTATTCCATGCTTGGCTGACAATCTGGGCGCGTTGCTGGAAGTTTTTAGACGCTTCTACCATCAGTTCATTTTCAACTTTTTTGCGCTGTTCATCAGAGACCGTAAAGTTGATTGATTGTGTCTGGAAGTTTTGTTGCAGTTCGCTAATCAACTGACTCGCAGTTTTGAAATCTTTACTTTCCAGATTGATTTCTGCACGTCCGCGCCATTCTTTTAACTTCTGGGTATTGTTGTCATAAACAGGGTAAGTTGTTTGTGAACCTGTTTCAAATTTCACTTGAGGATATTTTTTAGCAATGTTTTGAGCCTGATTCATCAATTGGTTGATCTGACTCGATAACTCAGCAGGGCGTTTGTCTGTTTTTTCAATAAATAAAATGGCGTGCATTTCATCATTTGAAACTTTACGACTAGCTTCAGCCTGGATGTTAACGACATTGTAATTTAAGTCATTATTTTGACCGTTATTATTGGCAGCAAAAACAGAATTTGCCATGAGTGAAGAAAGGATTAATCCTGAGAGTAATAAAGTGCGCATGATAAAACCTATTTTAGTAAAATTTGAATGAGTTCAAATAAAGCAAAATTTGCTTATGATATTTGACGATTTCATCAATTTATGTGAACCATTTGATTAGTTTTTGAAGAGTGAATAAATCAAAAATAATTAAAAAGCCCTTAACAAGATGTTAATC
>NZ_OOGT01000299.1 GCF_900323515.1 Acinetobacter stercoris
ATTATAAGGAGTTACTCACTTGATTAAAATTGAATTTATAGAGTTAAAAGCCAAGTAGAAAAGTGTATTGTCCTGCAAACTTTTCTACTTGTGGAAGATATGGTAAACGCTATGGAGTTTCCTGATGAAGTAGCTCTTTTAAAGCATAAAGTTTGTCCAAAGCTTCTCGAGGTGTTAAATCATCAACATCAATTAATGCCAAAGCATCCAGTGCTGCTGAAGGCTTTTCAACTTCCACGATTTTTTCGACAACATTTTCTTCAAGAGCAGAAGGTGCAAACAAATCATTTTGAATGGTATTCTGTAATTGCTGCTGTTGTTGTCTTTCTAGAATTTTCAAGCGCTTTTGGGCTTCTTTAATCACCCCAGCAGGAATACCTGCAAGCTTGGCAACCTGTAAACCATGACTTTGACTTGCTGGGCCATGTTGAACTTTATGTAAAAGAATAAGATTTCCATTCATTTCTTTTGCAGTTACATGGTAATTGTCTATAGCGGTTTCTTTGCCTAACTCTGTTAATTCAAAATAATGTGTTGCAAACAGACATAGACATTTAATACGTTTAGTGAGGTCTAATACACATGCCCAGGCAAGTGATAAACCGTCATAAGTACTGGTGCCACGACCAACTTCATCCATGAGTACCAGAGATTGATTTGTCGCATGGTGCAATATTTGTGAAGTTTCAGTCATTTCAACCATAAATGTTGATTTACCTGAAGATAAGTCATCTGCTGAACCAATACGGGTGAAAATACGATCTATAGGACCTAATATTGCTGTTTTCGCCGGAACAAAACTACCGCAATACGCAAGTAAACTAATAAGCGCCGTTTGTCGCATAAAAGTCGATTTCCCACCCATGTTTGGTCCAGTAATAATCGCCATACGGTGATTGAAATCAAGAAGCGTATCATTTGGGGTATAAGGGGTTTTATTTAATGCTTCGACAACAGGATGACGTCCAGCAATGATTTTTACACCAATCTCGGGACTATACTCTGGTCGTGCCCAACTTTGTAAACGGGCTTGATGGGCAAAGTTGGCAAGTAAATCTATCTGTGCAATTGCTGAACTCATCATCTGTAGGTTGGCAATGTCTTGTCGTAGTGTTTCAAGTAGCTGTTCAAATAGCATTTTCTCACGAGCAAGTGCACGTGATTCACTGGATAAGACTTTATCTTCAAATGATTTTAGTTCAGGTGTGATATAGCGTTCGGCATTTTTTAAAGTTTGACGACGTATGTAGTGATCAGGTGCCTGATCAGCTTGAGCACGAGTCAGTTCAATATAGTAGCCACTAACGCGATTGTAACCGATTTTTAAGGTATTAATGCCTGTACGTTCGCGCTCTTGAACTTCCAGATCAATTAAAAACTGACCCGCATGATCACGGATTTTACGCAGTTCATCTAGTTCCTCATCAAATCCTTCAGCAATAACATTTCCATCACGAAGTAACACAGGAGGATTTTCAACAATTGCAGCCATTAAATGTTGGTGTAATCCATTAAAATCACCTAATTCTTCATTTAATTGTTCAATTAATTTTACAGGATGATTTTGGACAATAGATTCTATAGCATGACGCAAGTACGGGATTTGTGCGCAAGCCTGGCGTAGTTGTACTAAATCACGTGGACGTGCGCTGCCAAGTGCAACACGACTTAAAACACGTTCGATATCTCCGATTTCTTTTAAGACCTGACGAACCGGGGCTTCATGATATCCTTTTAAAAAAGCTTCGATTACATCGAGTCGACTGTCTAAAATCGCTGTATCACGAAGTGGTTGCATGAGAGTACGACTAAGCAAACGTCCTCCCATCGCTGTTTGACAATCGTTGATCAAGGAAAATAACGATGTCCCATGTTCAAATAAGGGATCAATAATCTCAAGATTACGTCGTGTAACTGGATCTAGTGATATGAAATCGGAGCTTTGTTCTAGTTTTATCGAACGAATGTGGGGAAGTGCAGTCTTCTGTGTTTCTTTTGCATAGTGGATCAGAGAGGCTGCTGCTGCTTGAGCTAGAGGTAGGTGATCTATACCAAAGCCAGAAAGGGTGGAAACTGCAAATTGATCACATAAGGTTTTTTGAGCGTTATTTAAATTAAAATCAACATTGGGTCTTTTGGTAATCGGGCATTCAATATTTTTTTTGATTTGTTCAATAATATTTGGATCAATTAAGTCTTCGTCAATCAGGATTTCACTCGGCATCAGACGTGCAAGTTCAAGTGCTAGTAGTTCAGGTTTATATTGTTGTTGTTGAACTTTAAAAATGCCTGCACTCAAATCTAAAAGTGCAAATCCAACTTCACTTTGTCTAAAGCACAGTGCGACTAAATTTGAGGATTGTTGAGAGTTAAGTAGTGCATCATCAGTCAGAGTACCGGGAGTTAAAATACGGACTACCGCTCGTTCAACAGGACCTTTACCTGTAACTTCACCAACCTGCTCACAAATGACAACAGTTTGACCAGCTTTAACCAGTCGTGCCAAATAGCCTTCTGCTGAGTGAAAGGGAACTCCTGCCATTGGTATAGGTTCACCATTGGTTTTCCCACGATGTGTCAAGGTTATGCCTAGAAGTTTGGCAGCCTTTTTAGCGTCATCAAAAAATAACTCATAAAAATCACCCATACGGTAAAACAGTAATGAGTGAGGATGCTGCATTTTTACTTTTAAATATTGTTGCATCATCGGAGTGTGGGAGGAGAGATCAACCTTTGAAATATCTAAACTCATTCCTAATAAAACCTTTAAATAATACAAATTATTTCAATTTATAAACAGGAGGATGAAATTGAACAGGATGATAAAACAGTGATTTATCTAGAGCTTATAGAAACCGCTGTAGCCGAGATAAATATTATGTATGTATCATCAATTTTTCCATATATTTTGCATAGTAACAAAATGCTTTGCCTTGCATAAAGTAAATATTTTTTATCAACTTTCATTTGGATAAAAAAGCATTAGATCTCACGGGCATATTTAATAA
>NZ_OOGT01000102.1 GCF_900323515.1 Acinetobacter stercoris
GGCATGAGGAACGCCCAGAGGTTACTAAAAAGGTTAATTGGGCGGCGAGTCTTGGAGATCGTTCTGAAAATGCAGTTTTTTTATAACCCTATTTTATATGCTATTTAATATTTAGTTCATTTAAATTAAGGATCTATTATATTTTCTAAACTTTAGCTTTTAAAAGTGAGAAATCCCTAGTTCATAAGTGCTGATAGTTTTAAGCCAATAATCCCCACAAGAATACAAAGGAAACATAAAATACGGATGAGGTTATACGCTTCGCCCAAGGCTAATATACTATAAATTGCTGTACCAATTGCGCCAATACCGACCCAGACTGCATATGCTGTTCCAATAGGAATGCTTCGGGTAGCTAAGGACAGTAAATAGACACTGATGCCAATAAATATACAACAAAATATGCTGGGGAGAAGTCGGGTAAAACCATCTGTTTTGACAATAGTAGCTGCATAGAAGATTTCTGCAATGCCTGCAATAAATAAATATAACCAGCCGATATTCATAAACTTTAAGATTCCTATGGTAGTCAAACGACTCTAAAAAATTAGGAGAATAAAGGAATTATTCTCCTGATGATGGTGCTTTAGTTATAGGCACGTTCGTTGTGATCAGAAATATCTAGGCCTTGTTCTTCCTGTTCTTTACTTACACGAAGACCGACAGTCATAGCGATGAATTTGAAAATAATCCATGTAAATATGCCGCTATAAGCAACAGTTACAATAATACTTAAAACCTGTGCTAAAACTTGCTGTCCAAGTTGTAAATCTGCAATATTGCCGCCAAAAGCAGGAGAGGCAAAAATGCCTGTTAAAATACAGCCGATCATTCCACCGACACCGTGTAAGGCAAAAACATCAAGTGAATCATCAATATTAAGGACACGTTTTAAACGCGTGACAGCATAAAAACAGCTGATACCTGTTAATAAACCAATGGCTGCTGCGCCAAATACGCCAACGTAGGCTGCGGCAGGGGTAATGCCGACCAGTCCGGCAATTGCTCCAGAGGCCAGACCCAATGAAGAAACATGGGTATCTAAAAACTTTTCGACAATCATCCAGCCGACAATACCTGCGCAAGCCGCAACTTGAGTATTGATGAGAATAAGACCTGCACTATTGTTGGCAGCGAGGGCAGAACCGACATTAAAACCGAACCAGCCAGCCCAAAGTAAGCCTGCCCCAATGAATGTGTAGACCAGATTGTGTGGTGCAATGCTTTGAGTTTTCCAGTCTTTACGTTTTCCGACCATGATCGCACCAACCAGAGCGGCTACACCTGCGTTGATATGTACAGCGGTTCCGCCTGCAAAATCAAGAACTCCCCAGTTATGCATGGCTGAACCAGGGCCACCCCAAACCATGTGTGCCATAGGTGCATAAACTAGCGTAGTCCATAAAACTACGAAGATCACCATCGCACTGAATTTAATTCGCTCAGCAAAACCACCCACCACAATGGCAGGGGTAATCATGGCAAATGTCATACCAAACACAGAAGTGACAAATTCAGGAATATCACCTACCAATGATTGATTAGTTACGCCATTCATAAATGCTTTGTCAAAACCACCTACAAAACTTGCCAGATTAAAAACGCCTTCTTGCATACCTGTGGTATCGACAATCATGCTGTAAATAAAGCAAATCCAGAGCAAGCCGACAATGCCTGCAAAAGCAAAGAATTGGGTACAAATTGATAAGACATTTTTGCTGCGAATCATTCCGCCGTAAAACAATGCCAGTCCAGGAATGAACATAATCATGACAAATACAATCGAGGTCATTACCCATGCAGTTGAGGTTTGGTTGAGGGTGGTTTCGGCTGCATGTGCGGTGGGCATCAACAGTAAACTTGCCATTACAGCGGTCATAAAACGAGAAATCATGATTGATCCTCCGGTATGGAAGTATTGAAAATAATGGTTTTCAAGAGCGAACACGGGTTCGTTCCGGATCGTAAAAAGGCAAGGCAACTACAGTGGCTTTCAGGCGTTTTTGCTGACCATCGAGTTTGCCAATTTCAATTATTGAGCCAGGTGTTGCATGTTGTGGCGCAAGGCGGCAGAGGGCGATTTGCTTACCTAAAGTGGGTGAGTTGGTGGCGCTGGTAATGACGCCAACAGGGAAACGGCCATTATAGACTAAGTCACCGTGTACAGCTGCTTCGGTTTTTTCTAAAATGAGCCCGACTAACTTATGTCTGCTAGCAGCTGATTGGTTTTGGATAGCTTGTTTACCTAAAAAATCTTCTTCTTTGCTTTTTAGGGGAACAGTAAAACCAATGCCAGCTTCAAACGGATTGGTTTGGGCATTAAATTCATGTTGGGCAAAAATCAGACCCGCTTCAATGCGCAGCATATCCAGCGCATCAAAACCCATAGGAGCTATCTCAAAAACTTGCCCAGCTTGCCAGATGGCATCCCAAACCTGTTCGGCATGACTCGGATGACACCAGACTTCAAAGCCAAGTTCTCCCGTATAGCCAGTACGAGAAACCATAATCGGAATGCCAGTTGGTCCACCTAAACGACCTATGCTGAAATGAAACCAAGCTAAATTTTCGACTGTGGGCTGATGTTCTGGTGTCCAAATGATTTGTGCTAATAATTTACGGCTGTTTGGTCCTTGTACCGCGACATTATGAATTTGGTCTGAGGATTGACGGATGCTAACGCGATAGTCCAATTCTTGTGCTTTTTGTTTGAGCCATGTGCCGCTATATTCATCGCCGCAAACCCAACGGAAATTGTTTTCCCCCAAGCGGAAAATAGTACCGTCATCGATCATACCGCCAGTGTCTAGACAAGCCGCAGAATAGGCAATTTCTCCAATTGCCAATTTGCGTACATTTCGGGTCAGCATATACTGCAAAAAACTTTCAGCATCTGGGCCAGTCACTTCAAATTTACGCAGCGGAGTTAAATCAATCATGGCGACGCGTTCACGACACGCCAGATATTCAGCTTTTGCGCCCCAATTGTTGTATTCCGATGCGACCCAGTAACCATGATATTCCACCAGTTTTGAGGTCAATGCTGAAATACGTGAATGAAAACCGGACATTTTAGTCATGCGGGGTAGCTCCTCTGGGGCAAGACGATAAGGTTGTGAGCGAGGAAAACATTGAGATTCATCATAAATACGGACATGGATATCGGTTGGCACCCAACCATTGGATGGGTCGATATCATCGGGGCAGGCGGAAGAAGCACAGAGCAAGTCTTTTTGTGCGCGCATCAGTACATAGTCACCGGGACGTGACCACGGTTCATCCATTGAAATAGTGCCGCAGGGTTTAACTTGAGTGTTGTAGAAAAAATTAATGGCAGGCCATGCACTTTTGCGCTGAATACCATGCTTACTGAGGATTTGATTGAAATTATCGGTACAAGAGATATGTCCAAAATAGCCAGAATCTTCATAAAACTTCGGGCTACATGCAGTTAAAAACATGTCATGCCTGCCGACTGTATCTTGTATAACTTCAACCAGCGTTTGCAGGTTTGAGCCATAAAAACGTGAATGGATCCCCGGCATTGGTGTGCTGTGTCCTAAAATTGTTCGGGTGGCGACGGCATCTAGTCCAATTTCCTGACCTTGTGCTAAAGCTTGTGCATCAAAGGCCAAAAAGTCGGAGCATTGTTTACCTGCCACATCAATGATTTGAATCCATTGACCAGCTTTCACGCTATACGTTTTTGCTGACGCACGAGGAATCCGAATTTCTTGTATCGGCTGTGCTAGGCATACAGGTAAATATTCTGTTAAAGGTTGGGCTTTGAACAATTTGACCACAATTTCATCTATAGGGTCTTGCTGATCAATTGGCATATTTCTGCCAGTATTCAAAATGATTAATTGCAAATGGTCTTTTGCTTTAAAACGGGCAATACAATTATGTTGAGTCAGGCGTTGTACTTGCTGTAAATCGGCATGATCAAGATGCATCTGTTCAAACTGCTGTTGCAGTTTTTGTGCAACCTGATCTTGCTGAGCTAGTTGGCTCAATGCTTGTTGTGCCTCATCTTGCTGAATTACTAAATCCTCAGTAATGACCTGTAATAATGCATGTTGTATTTGTCCCTGAGTATTTTTTACTAAAAACTCTACGGGTTGTTGCAATGGAATGTTTAGCTCAATTTCATCAGAAGTTTCGAGCACAAAACATGCAGCCGATTGAGTATCAACCCGCAGGTTTAAACACCGAATGAGGTGTTGCAAATGAAAAAAATCTGTTGCTGTTTCAAAGGTTTTTTCATCTTCAAACTGTGGTTGTAAATGTCCCATATCCATCGCCTGTAACCCAATATGGCTTCCACTATCTCTAGTCAGAAAACAGAACACAATTGCACAGAATGAGTACCTACAACGGGGTAAATTGATCTTTTGGCATGAATCCTGCTCAAAAAACTTAACTAAAGGGAATATGAAGCAGTATCTCGGCAGGCCTCAGATTTGAAGTTATTGTGGTAGGGATAGATATGAAATCTTGGCAATATTGGTTTAGCAAACGTTCACAATTCAAAGATCTGGAGCAGCAGGATTTATTTACATGCCAATTCGATTTATTTCGTACTCATCTGCAATTACAACTGGCTCAAATGGAAAATGCTTCGGAAGCCTTGCCGATATTTTTACAGCACTTGCAACAACAGTTATCTCAGTTTTTTCAGACGTATCAAGGGCAATATAGTCTGGTATTTTGCTATCCATTTACACAGGAATGCTTTATCTACCATGCGCAAACACAGCACATGCTTCGTTATGATATCGAAGTCATTCAGCAAACATTACGCAATGACTCTGCTCACGTTACTCAAACCAATCGTGCGGAAAAACGGCAAATAGATATCTTGAGTTATCAGGCCAAATTATTGCTGACAGGGCATGATCTGATGATTTGGCGACTATATAAGATACATTCACCAATAGAATTGCCTAGCCATTATATGCAGTTACTCGACCAGTCTTTAGAGCAGGGCTTACAGATTTGGTTACAACAGCAAGATAAATTACATAGTATTTTATTAGAAGAACGTAAGGAAGTTGCCGCAGAATTACATGACAGCATCGCACAAATATTAGGCTTTTTACGCATTAAATCAGCGCAGTTGCATAAACAGTGTAAAGATAATACCGAATATGCAGCATTGCTGGATACCAGTTCTGAGCTTGCCAGTTATACCCATTATGCTTATCAACAAACCCGCGAACTGATTACTGCATCACGTTTGGCTTATCAAGAGCTGGATTTTTCTTCTGCGTTGAAAAAAGTCATTCAAGAATTTGAACATCAATCGAGTATTTCATTTGAGCTGGATAACCGTATTCCACAGTTTAAAGTGAATGCAAAACAGGCAGTGCAGTTGCTTTATATCATTCGGGAAAGTCTGAGTAATATTGTGCGGCATTCACATGCTTCTGCAGCACAAATCCGGTTGGAATCTCTGGCATCTGGCGGTCTGCAAATTTGTATTTCTGATGATGGCCGTGGTCTGGATCTGAGTCAGAAACGTAGTGATAGCTTTGGTCTGGAAATTATGTGTGAACGCGCTGAGCGCATAGGTGCCGAGCTGACTTTTGGCCCTAATTTACCACATGGTACATGTGTTCTGTTGAAACTGGATTACTCATAAGTTGATTTGATCTAAAGAGGAGATAACCATGCCGGTCTCTACCTATAAAGTGAGTATTGTCGATGATCATGCCTTATTCAGGCGTGGTGTGCTTGATATTTTACGGCAGTCAGGAGAGTATCAGGTTTTGGCAGAATATTCTTCTGGCAAAGACTTTCTCTGCAATATGCAGCTGAATTATCCTGACTTGCTACTTTTAGATGTACAAATGCCTGATGAATCTGGGCTGAATATTCTAAAAGAAATCCGTAAGACAGATCAGTATTTAAAAGTTGTGGTACTGACAGCCAGTGATGACGAGCAAATTATACTCGATGCCATTCAACTGGGCGCAAACGGATTTTTACCTAAAGACACACTACCCGAAGTAATTTTGTCAAACCTGCAAGATGTTTTAAATGGTCAGACGATTTTGCACAGTCAGGGCATTACCATACTTGCGCGGCAATTGCGTTTAAATCATGCTTCGGCAGTTCAATCTTCTGAGTCTGAATTTTTGAATGAAAAACATATATTGCTTGCAGAAATGACTATACGTGAACAGGAAACCTTATTACTGATTGCCAAGGGTCTAAACAATAAACTGATTGCCAGGGAGCTTGGCATTAGTGATGGCACAGTTAAGGTCTATGTCAAAAGTCTATTACGTAAATTAAATGTGCATTCTCGTCTGGAGTTATCAGTCTGGGCGCATCAGCATTTAAGGACTTCATTACGCTAAATAATAACAACAGGAACCTGCCATGTTGAAAATGTTGTATAAAGTCTTGCATCCAGTCCCACCTGTGCTTTGGTCACCGTTATTTCGGCATTTTTCGGAATTGGTGTTGCTGGTCGATCAATATTTGAATATTTATCAATTTAATACAGCATGGGAAAATTTTATTCGGATGGATATTACCGACAAGGTTTTAATCCAGCAACAAGATTTTACCCAATGGATTTATCCAGAAGATATTTATGATTTCAAGCACTTGCTGAGCCAGCCGCAAAACAGACAGTACCAGTTACGCTTAATGGATGGCGAAAATAATTTGCACTGGTTTGATGTTTCTGCCAACTATATACAGCATGACTGTAAGCAAAATCGCATGTATTGGTGTTTATTGTGTTGCAACCAGACAGAGCGGATTAAAGAACAATATTTACAGTTTGCGCAGCAGCGTAGTTTAAATGGTTTATTAAAACGCTTACCGATCATGTTATACCGTTCGCGCAATGATCGTGACTGGACGATGGAGTTTGTCAGTGATGGTTGCGAAAAAATTACTGGTTATGCCGCAGATCAGTTATTAAATACGCCGTTATATGGGAAAATAATTCATCCCGAAGATGAAGCTGAGGTTTGGGCAACATCACAAGCTGCAATTCAGAACCATACACTATTTTATTTAAATTATCGTTTGATTCGAGCTGATCAACATATTTATGAAGTTCAGGAAATCGGTCAAGGTTTATATTCGGACAGTGATATGGTTTTGGGCGTTGAGGGGGTAATTTTTCCTAAAAACTAACCCCTTCGTCATACCTATTACAGGGAATTTATCTCCTCAAATTTCAGAATTATCGTTATTCCAATGGTTTTGAAATATTGGGAGAATCACCAATGACACGCGTTGCAATTATCGGAGCCGGGCCAAGTGGAATGGCGCAATTACGTGCGTTCCAGTCAGCACAACAAAAAGGAATCGACATTCCGGAAATTATCTGTTTTGAAAAACAGTCTGACTGGGGGGGACAATGGAATTACACATGGCGTACCGGACTAGATCAGCACGGTGAACCAGTCCATAGCAGCATGTACCGTTACCTTTGGTCAAATGGTCCCAAAGAAGCTTTGGAATTTGCTGATTATAGTTTTGATGAACATTTTGGTAAGCCGATTGGTTCATATCCACCACGAGAAGTGTTGTGGGACTATATAAAAGGTCGTGTAGAAAAAGCCAATGTTCGGCATTGGGTTCGGTTTAATACTGCTGTCCGTCATATTGAATTTGATGAGACAACACAACAATTTACTGTGACTGTGCATGACTATGAAAAAGATGCAGTCTATTCAGAGATTTTTGATTATGTTGTGGTTGCCAGCGGACATTTTTCTACCCCTAAAGTCCCTGAATATGATGGATTTAGAACTTTTGGTGGGCGTATCTTACATGCTCATGATTTTCGTGATGCGCTTGAATTTAAAGATAAAACAGTTTTAGTTGTAGGCAGTAGTTATTCTGCTGAAGATATTGGTTCGCAATGCTATAAGTATGGTGCGAAGCAAATTATCAGTTGTTATCGCAGTACCCCGATGGATTACACATGGCCAAAAAACTGGTCGGAACGTCCGGCATTACTGCGTGTTGATCAGACTCATGCTTATTTTGCTGATGGTTCAAGTGCCCGAGTGGATGCCATTATTTTGTGTACTGGATATTTGCACTATTTCCCATTTATGCAGGAGCAATTACGCCTAAAAACCGATAACCGTTTATATCCTTTAGGCTTATATAAAGGCGTGGTGTGGGAGAAAAACAACAAGCTATTTTATTTGGGTATGCAAGACCAGTGGTATACCTTTAACATGTTTGATGCACAGGCTTGGTATGCACGTGACGTGATTTTAGGAAAAATTGAATTGCCAGTCCATGACGAGATGTCGGCTCATACCCAACACTGGCATGATGCGGAAAAGAACATTACCGAAGTACCTGATATGTATAAGTTTCAGGGAGATTATATTCTAGAGCTGATTGAGGCAACGGACTACCCGACCTTTGATATTGAAGCCATGCGCTTGATTTTTATGGAATGGAAGCACCATAAAAAAGAAAACATTATGACTTTTCGTGATCATATTTATAAATCGGCAATCACTGGCACAATGGCTGCGCCACATCACACGACTTGGATTAATGCACGGGATGATTCTTTGGAAGCTTATTTGCAGATGAGCGAGGAAGAATGTAAGAAGGTGGGGTAAAACTAAACTTGGTTGAATATTATTGTTTCACTATCTTGGATAGCTGTGCATGTGCAGATTTGTTGTTTATAGATAGAGTCTTACTTTTCGAAAGTGGAAAGTAACAAAAATCTTTTGTCGGACTAACAATATTTCCTTGTGTTGCAGTCTGACATGGCGACATTCATGTCGCCTGTCACTATAGCTAGCTGGGATTGAGCATTTTCTTAAAACTTTTATTATTTTCAAAATATTCTTCATCTCTGAATACCCCAAAAGAGGTATGCCTTCAAGGAAATTTTCCTACCAGGAAAATAATTTTACTCTTGAACTATCTTCTTACTTCCTAGACGGGGACTTCGCGATGCAAGAACACATGCTTAGCACGCCTGTTTATCAGAATGTCCATGATTTTCAAATACAACATGGCAAAACACTATTTTTGCTTCAGTTATCTCAGGCTACAGTAATTCAAGATATACAGCAAAAAATACAAGATGTTGATGTGGAGAATTTATATATTTTCCATGATTCAGCAACATGGGGCGAACAATTACACACTGTGATTTCACAACATTTAAATCAGGCACTGGCAGGATGGCATGCTGTGATTTGTGGTGATGAACATTTTATCTGGATATCGGATGCTGCATTACGTCAAGCAGGGCTACTCAGGGATGAAATTGCCAGAGTGTTAATAGCAGGTAAACGTCAAGTGTATTGCGTACATTGTTTCCATATGCAAAGTAGTACGGCTAAAGATTTCTGTCAGTGTGAAGACTGTGGTGTTGATTTACTTATTCGGCCCCATTTTTCAGAACGTTTGGGTGCATACATGGGCGTATGTGCCAATGCTGAAAGTCGTGGAAAACCTGATATAAAAGAGGTGAGCCATGTCTAGTTCTCTACCCGTAAAAGTCAGTCAGATTCAGCAAATCACACCGATCATTCGTGAATTTACTTTAGAAGCCATTGACCAGCCGTTATTACCCTTCTCATCTGGTAGTCATGTGGTGGTCTCTGTACCACTACAAGACCGGATTTTACGTAATGCCTATTCATTACTCAGTGATCCGTATCAAGATCAGCATTATAAAATTGCAGTGCGTTTGCAGGAAGACTCACGCGGTGGTTCGCGTTATTTGCATCAACAGGTAAAAGTAGGTGATGTCCTTAAAATTTCCGCGCCATTGAATTTATTTTCATTACATTCACAAGCCAAACATCATGTGTTTATTGCGGGTGGGATTGGTATTACACCATTTATGTCGCACATTCGACAATTGGTACATAGTAGTGGCAGTTTCGAGTTGCATTATGCCTGTCGGGATCAACTTAGTAATGCTTATGAGTCAGTGTTGAATCAACTCTTTCCAACCCGGTTACAAGTCTATTCGGAACGGACTGAGTGTCGTTTAGATGTATTGAAACTGTTGCAACAACAAGATTTACATACGCATGTCTATATCTGTGGACCAGATCGTTTAATTCGGGCTGTACAACAAGCCGCACAACAATTGGGCTGGTCAAAACATCGGGTGCATTGGGAAGCTTTCACATCACCATCTGCAGGTACACCATTTCAAGCAAAACTGTGTAAAAGCCAAAAAATTATTGAAGTTGCCAGTGATTATAGTTTGCTAGAAGTGCTAGAGGCACAAGGTGTTGACGTGCCAAGCCTATGCCGTAGTGGTGTGTGTGGGCAGTGTGCCTTGAAATATAAAAATGGCAACATTGATCATCACGATCATTTTTTAAATACCGAAGAACGTCAGCATTTACTCATGCCTTGTGTATCTCGTGCCAAGCATGGCAGTTGCATCGAACTCGATTTATAGGAAGGAGTATCGCTCATGACCATTCAATTTAATCCATCAGAACAGATGCGAGATCAATTCCATTATTACAACAGTCCCAAGGCAATTGCACGTTTTCCATTTCCGTTTCCTGAAGACAATTATATGTATTCGGTGAACATCGAACCTGCGGTGTCAAAACCAGATACCGTTTTTGAGAACTGGTTTGATATTGATGAGCATTATTTAACTGAAATGAATGAGCGGGCATTAACGCTTGCCAGTGATCCGAAACGTTGCATTGTTTTACCACACATGCAGCAAGCGGCCTGGGATTTTTTAGAAATGGTGATGACGCATTTATCGCAAGATTACCCGGAACATTTTCAGTTGCAACAGCAAGGTAAAGCGTGGCGCTGGGTAAATAAGCCTTTAAATATTGACATTCATTTTACCTTTGGCGATGCATCTACTTTACCACTTGAGCCTTTTGAATTTATCAGTCGGCAAGTGCAGGGGGATATTGCTTTGCTCGATCAGCGTGACGGTGATTTGTATATGGATGCAGGCATGATCACGGGACCAGCCGATTGGTCGTTAAATTTTGATGCAGGAATGAGTTTTAAACAATGGCATGCACCTGTGCCACAACTTGCACATAACTTAGGGGTGTTTGATCGCGCCTTAAAATTTCTACTCAATATTCAGGTTGACCAACCGTACCGCCGTTTGAACTGGACGATGACCATCAACCCACGGATGGATACGTCCTCTGAAACTTACCATTTATGGGGACATGAGCGGGCGTTAGTAACAGCTGAAAATGCAGGTGAATTGGTGCATTTACGTGTTGAACTACAAATGATGCCGCGTTTAGCTCGCAGCAATGCCTTGTTGTTTAGCATCCGTACTTATCTGATGAGCCTGAATGATTTAGTCAAAAATCCAGCTTGGGCTAAACGTTTACATCGGGTGATTCGGGACTTACCAGAACCGATTGCCGACTACAAAGGCATTAGTCATTACCGAGAGCCATTGGTGCAATGGCTGAGTCAATTTGATCCATAAATTTAATGATTAACCATTTAATACTTGCTGATGCACAAAGCGATCACTCACATATTCGCTTCATCTTTGTGATGCGAATCAAATGTTCCGAGAAATGGAATCTTTATAAATTCTATCACGGCTCAGATGCTTAGATCTCTACTACGCATTAGATGTATGACTATCAAATTTTAATATCTTCGTAAAAAGGAAATACAACTATGGCAAATTTATGGCGCATTTCAGCATTGGCAGAACGTCACCGTCAACTCGGTTCAAAACTAGAAGACTGGAACGGGATGGGAACGGCATGGACTTATGACAGTGATACGATTGATCATTACACCGCGATTCGAACCAAAGCAGGTTTGATGGATGTTTCGGGTTTAAAGAAAGTTCACTATGTTGGACCTCATGCAGAAAGCCTACTGGAATATGCAACTTCTCGCGATATTTCCAAACTGTATCCAGGTAAATCTGCCTATGCCACTATGCTCAATGAAGAAGGCAAATTTGTGGATGACTGTGTGATTTACCGAACAGGTCCAAACGCGTTTATGGTTGTACATGGTACAGGTATTGGTCTGGAAATGCTGACTCGTTCTGCTACTGGCCGTCAGGTTGCGATTTTATTTGATGATGATTTGCATGATTTATCACTACAAGGGCCACTGGCTGTTGATTTTCTGGCAGAGCATGTTCCTGGAATTCGTGACCTACCGTATTTTCATCACATTCAAACGCGTCTGTTTGGTTGCCCGGTCATGATTTCACGAACAGGCTATACTGGCGAACGTGGCTATGAAATTTTTTGTAAAGCCAACGATGCACCATTAATCTGGGATACGATTTTAGAGAAAGGAGTGAACTACGGCATTGTGCCTTGTTCATTTGTCACACTGGACTGGTTACGTGTAGAAAGCTATTTATTGTTTTATCCATACGATAACTCTGAATATTTTCCATTCAAAAATGAAAAATCAGGCGATACGCTATGGGAACTGGGGCTTGATTTCACAGTTTCACCGACGAAAGGCGAGTTTCGCGGTGGTTATGAACATAAACGCTTAAAAGACAAAGAGCGTTTTAAAATTTATGGTGTGGTGTTAGACACAGAGCAAGCAGCACAAATGGGTGATACCTTGTGGGATGGTGATACACAAATTGGGGTGATTACCTGCGGCATGTATTCACCATTAAGCAAAAAGTCGGTTGCCATTGCTCGTGTTGATGTACCGTATGCGGTAGATGGAAAAGCATTGACTGTGAAAGGTAGCTTGGAAGTCGCTGCTGAAACTCATAGCTTACCGTTCGATGATCCACAAAAATTAAAACGAACCGCAAAAGGCTAGTTCGATCTGAAAAGACAAATCCTGTCAGAACTGACAGGATTTTTTATCTCGGGTGATTTAACAATAAAAATAACAGGATCATTTTAAATTAAATTGCATCTACTCCAGTTTCACCGGTACGAATACGAATCACTTGTTCAAGTGCTGACACAAAAATTTTGCCGTCGCCAATTTTTCCGGTAGATGCAGCTTTGCTGATGGCTTCAATGGTCGCTTCCACAGCCGAATCATCCAGTGCAATTTCGAGTTTGACTTTGGGTAAAAAATCTATTTTGTATTCAGCACCACGGTACATTTCGGTATGACCTTTTTGTCGTCCTGTACCTTTGATTTCTGTAACCGTAATGCCCTGAATACCTGTTGTAGAAAGGGCTTCACGGACATCATCCAATTTAAATGGTTTTATCACTGCTGTGATCAATTTCATTTGATTCCCCCTGATAGAGAAGGTGTATAAGTTTGGATTTGCGAATTTGTCATCATCTCGTTTCCTATTTTGTTATATAGAAATTAAGCAAAGGAAGTCTATATTTATCTATAAAATTCAGTGACTTTTTTGAGGTACTCCTTTTGAGGTACGCTGCTTTTTTGTCTGTTTTATTTATGTATGTGGATTATGGAGTGCTTGATTGAAGAGGTAAATCGTAGTGCAAAACGCATACTGTTTTGCTTGATTTTGATGCATAAAAAATTCTCAATATGAATATTTAAAATATATTTACTGTTATATTATTG
>NZ_OOGT01000048.1 GCF_900323515.1 Acinetobacter stercoris
ACATTTAATTCAAAAAAACGGTAAGATTTACGTATCCTTAATTGTTATAGTACGTTTAAAATAATGTACTGTGCTAGAGACTTCTGACGTCACTTATGAATATTTTAATCGTTGATGATCATCCGCTTTTTCGTCATGCTTTGATTCAGGCAGTTCGATACAGCTTACCTCAAGCTCAGATTCATGAGACTGCAGCTGTAAATGAATTCTATGAACGTTTAGAAAATGGTCCTGAGCCAGATCTGGTTCTACTTGATTTGAATTTGCCTGGTGCTTCGGGTTTTTCAGCTCTAGTACATGTACGGGCGCAATATCCGTCGATTCCAATCATTGTTGTTTCAGCACATGAAGAAACTTCGATCATTCAGCGTGCAATTGCACATGGAGCAATGGGTTACATCCCTAAGTCAGCGCATCCAAGCCACATTGGTGAGGCGATTCGTCAGGTACTAGATGGAGATATCTGGTTGCCACCAAATTTACCTGCAAATATGAACTTTGATCCACGTGCCGCTGATGAAACTGCTTTGGCTGAACGGATTCAATCATTAACTCCACAGCAGTTTAGAGTGTTGATGATGGTGGCTGAAGGTTTGCTAAACAAACAGATCGCTTATGAATTGGATGTATCAGAGGCAACGATTAAAGCACATGTCACTGCTATTTTCAGAAAATTAGGCGTTCAGAACCGTACTCAGGCTGTATTGGCAATAAATGCATTAAACATTGATGAAAAGAAAATATAATTCATTTGTTTCAAAAAAGACCTCATGATGAGGTCTTTTTTATTGCCATGTCAGGCTAGGCAATCTTGTCTAGGTGATAAATCATCACAATTTAAAGGATTCAATGCGCATTGAAGATCATCAATCTGCTCTTGTGTCACATAGCCTCTGGATTTTAAATATGCAGCAACACGCTCATCCCGTAGACTTAAAAAGGCCGCATCATACACACCTAAATCGACAAATAGGGCAGCTGTTTCCAGACTATTAAAACGGTCAAGGAAGATGTCATTGCCGTGCATCAGGAAAATATGTTCATAATTGGCCTGTGCGTTGACATGTAAACGTTCAGCAAGTGGAGTAGGCGCTGTTTTGATGAAAAGTAAGTCAGAGAGCTCATCAAACTGGGTTACATCCAGTTCATTTTGTCCTGTTTTTACTTTACCTAGCCATGCTTTAAAGACCAGTACTGCACCGCCACGTAGCAACATGCTCCAGATCTGATGACGAGCTTCGTTACTCAAGCAATCACATTCAGCATCTAAAGTTTTTAAAAGGGTTTCTTCTTGTGCCGCAAGCTTATCAAATAAGCCTAAACCTTGTGGATGATATGCAGCAGGAGCAAAGACATCAAAATTTAATTCTTCAAAAACATTTAATGCAAGTGGTACAGTGCTACGATAAATCGTATCTAAGGCTTGCAGGTGAGCATCATTGAGTTTGCTAAATTTAAAAATTTCCTGCCAGTTAATTTCTGGCAATATTGCATTGGCAGCATATTGACGATGTAGCTGTTGGGCCTGATGTTGGCCTTGTGCTACTGTGTTTTGAATATTCATGTGAATGCTCCTTTTTATTTTTTTGATCCTCTTACATTTCTTTTTGAGAGATAAAATAAAAGATCAATAGATGTACCTTTTATGATTTATGCAAGATGCAATAGGAATACGACTAAAGTATAATATGGTTAAATTTTATGAAAAATATTATTATAATTCAACACTTTGTTAAATTGTAATAAAGTGTACAAGTGTTCACTTACTTTTTTGGTTTACTTTGCCAATGAAATATGATCAATATCACTTTTAGTCAATCTGATCTTAAAAATATGCGATGTTTTGGTATATTTTGTACACTATCAAAAATAAAAATGCCAATCCTGATGAATAAATGTGTTTTTTTATAAAAAAAATTCCATACCAGTATTATTGGCATGGAATTTATAAATGCAGTAAAGGGTTATTTTGAAATTTTTAGGCCAGATAGCCATGAGCGTAACGAAGCAGGTTTAAGCGGTTTTTTCAGCAATACTACATTGACCTCTTTTAAGTGTCCAGGTAACTCCGGATCAGAGTCTGCAGTAATTAAAGCCACAGGCACATTTTCTTGACGATGCTCCAAAATAAAATCAAGTCCGACTTTATTGTTATTTAAATGCTGATCTACAAGCCAGACCTGAATGTTTTCTTTTTGAATAATTGCCAATGCCTGTTCTGGTTCGGTTGCTTTAAATACCTGATAACCCCATTTGGTGAGTAATGTACTCATTCCTTCCAGAATAGTTTCATCATTGTCCAGACATAAAATTTTATATGCTTTGGTTTTTAATGGTACAGCTTGCACAGGTGTTGCGATGACTTTTGGTGCATCGACTATAGGCACTTCGATCATAAAGCATGAACCTTTGCCTAAGCTTGAGTAAACATGAACAGGATAATCCAGAACACTGGTCATACGTTGTACAATGGCTAATCCTAGTCCTAGGCCTTGTTCCCCCCATGGAGAGGTATGTCCACAACGTTCAAACTCTTGAAATAACTTAATGCGTTGTTCTTCTGCAATACCGGGTCCAGTATCCCATACCCCGATCCGGATATGTTTTGGACGGGTAGAGGAGCGTAAAACACCCACTACAACACGACCGCGTGCAGTATAGCGTAGTGCATTACTGACAAAGTTTTGGATAATACGGCGTATCCATTGTGGATCAGTATCTATCCAGAACTGGGCATCATGTACATGTAATTTGATACCACGTTGTGCGGCGATAGATTTAAATTGAAGTTCCAGATCGCTAAGCAAATCATGAAGAGGGTAGGACTGACGTTTAGGTTGGATACTGCCTCCTTCTAAACGAGCAATATCAAGAAGTGCAGATAACATGCTTTCAGCACCGTGTAAGGCACGATCCAGTTGCTGTAAGGTCTTGCGGTCTTCGTCAGATTGTACACTTTGTTCAAGTGCCGTACTGAATAATCGGGCAGCATGCATCGGTTGTAATAGATCATGACTTGCTGCCGCAATAAAGCGGCTTTTTGACATATTGGCTTTATCAGCCTGTTCGCGGGCAAGTTGCTGTTCAGTTAGTGCATCAGCAAGTTGCTGGGTCCGATCTTGTACACGTCCTTCAAGAACTGCTTCATTTTCACGGAAAGCGGTAATATCGGCAAAGGTTGTGACGAAGCCACCACCTTCAATAGGATTGCCTCGCATTTGAATAACCCGACCATCCTTGCGGATACGTTCAAATTCATGAGCGCTTCCAACTTTCATCCAGTGGATACGCTTACGTACGTGTTCTTCGACTGAACCAGGACCACACTCACCTCGCTCAGCGTTATAGCGAATCAGATCGGCAATTGGGCAACCGACATAAACTAAATCCTTAGGGTAATCAAATAACTTGAGATATTGATTATTCCATGCAACCAGACACATGTTTTCATCAACAACACTGACACCCTGTGTCATATGGTCGATCATGGTCATAATCAGGTTCTGGTTAAAACGTTGCCATTGTGACGCCTGATCGAGGATATTGGCAACTTGACCTAATGCAAGACCATTATTGACCATGGCTGTGGTAAGTAAAGTACGAGCCGATGCAGCGCCAATCGTGCCTGCCAAATATTGCTCAGTAAAACGCCACCACATGCCGTTAGCACTACTATTTTCATTTAATACGACATTATTGGTAATACAGAACTGGCGGAAAGCATGCATGGTTGGCCCTTCCCCAGTAATCCTTTTGGCAAGAGTAATCAAATCCCCCACTTTTAATCGGGCAACATCATGATGTAAATAATTCATATCTGTTGAAGTGTTATGAGCAGGCAAAGGCTTGGTTTCATAATAAAAGAAGCTTTCTGCCTGAATTTGTTCAGCTACACTTGGTCGGTAAATACGTGAAATCCAGATATACAGTAAAATATTGAGACCCAATGACCAGATTACACCATGCGTCAATGGTGCAAATGATTCAAATCCGAGTAAGGCTTGTGGACGTAGCCATTCAACTCCAAAAGGACCATACATTAAAAACTGATGGGCGAACTGACTATATTCATTGGGTAAACTACGCAGGATAGTAGGGAATAATAAGGTATAAATCCACATGAAAAAGCCGACTACCAGCCCTGCATATACACCCTGTCTGCTACCACCGCGCCAATACAATCCACCGATAAGTGCTGGGGAAAATTGTGCGACAGCACTAAATGCCAACAGCCCAAATACAGATAATTGATCAATATCATTGAAGAAATGGAAAAATAAAAAGCCTAAAAGCATCACGGCTAGAATACAAATACGACGAGTGAATTTTAAGACTTGGGGTAAACGTTTATCATGTCTGGAAATAACTCCAAAACGCCATAAAGCAGGCATGATCAAGTCATTGCTGAGCATGATAGAAAGTGCGACGGAGGAAACTAGCAGCATACCTGTAGATGCCGAGAATCCTCCCAGAAATGCAAGAAGTGTCAACCATTCCTGATTATAACTAAGCGGTAAGGAAAGCACGGCAACATCAGGAATCGTTAAATATTCAGGCGCTGCATGTAATGCCCAGCTTGCAATAGGGATAATCGCAAAAATTGTTAAAATTAAATAGGTTGCAAACCAGCGTCTGGCTCCGCGAATATGCTTTTCATCACGTAGCTCAACGACTGCAACATGGAACTGCCGGGGTAAGCATATGATTGCCAATGCTGCTAATAAAGTTTGAACCCAGAAGGTTTCTGGCACGCCAAAGAGTTGGACTTCATGAAATGTTTTGGTTACATCATGGGAAATTTGCACAATATTTTGAGGTGCATCAAAAATAAAGAAAAATGCAACGCAGAGCAGGGCAAACAGTTTAACAAAAGATTCAAAAGCAACAGCAAGCATCAAACCACCATGCTGTTCTGTATTGGCGATTTGACGTGTACCAAACATCATGGCAAGTATAGCCAATACCGCTGTTAGACCAAGAACACCGTTGGTTGTGGTCGCTGCAAGATGCGTATCATGATCCAGCATGACGGATGCACTTAAGGCGATAGCCCGCAATTGTAACGCCAAATAGGGGATAATCGCGATTACAGCCAAAATCGTGACTAAAGAGGCAAGCGTACCGCTTTTACCGTAACGGGCAGCAACAAAATCGGCAATTGAAGAAATCGCATGATGTTGACGGACACGTCCTAAACGTCGCCAAATATCATAGCCTAACCAGACAAATAACAGCGGGCCCAGATAAATCGGTAAGAAAATAATCCCTTCTCTGACCGCAGCTCCAGTTGCTCCATAGAATGTCCAAGATGAGCAATAAACACCCAGTGTTAGACTAAAGAGTAACATTCTGCCACGCGTACTTAATCGGCTGGCGTGTTTCTCACCGAAGAATGCACAACCAAAAAGAACGAAGATATAGAGGGCTAGAACCCCGATGATAAGCCAACTGTTCATGCTGTCCGCAATATTGAAAACCCTTTACATGATACCGCATCCATCAAGATATGCGTCTAAGTTGATCAAAATTTAGCGACCAAAGTCTAAGTTACGAACAGCCTACAAGATTGATAACTTTGTATTCGGAAAAATAAGGATTAAAAAATGGCCGCGGATGGCCATTATCAAGGAGCAACACTATGGATGACGTACAGGTACAACGTATTTTACAAAATCCTAAATTCAAACAAATGGTCAGCAAAAAAAGTACGCTCAGTTGGACACTTACTATTTTTATGTTAGTTGTTTACGTGGGATTCATGCTTTTAGTTGGTTATAACAAAGAATTTTTAATGAGTTCATTTAGCGGCGGCGTTACAACATGGGGAATTCCTTTAGGACTTGGAATAATTGTGTTGTCGTTTCTTCTATGCGGTGTGTATTCGTATATTGCAAACAACTCTTTTGATCAGCTTACAAATGAAGCGATGAAAGAAGTGGAAGCGATTACGCATGAAAAAACTCAAACTCATAATGCAGATGCATCTGGTGGTAACGTAGTATGATGAAATGGAATTCATTTAAAGCGAAAGCTTTAGCTGTCTCAACTTTGGCGATGTCTACAGTTGCGATGGCGGGTCCTGACCTGGGAGAGGCAGAACAACAAGCAACAAACTGGCACGCCATTATTATGTTCTTGGTGTTTGTGGGCTTAACACTATTTATTACCAAGTGGGCTGCAAAACAAACTCAATCAACTAAAGACTTCTATACTGCTGGTGGTGGTATTTCAGGTTTCCAGAATGGTTTAGCAATTGCTGGTGACTATATGTCAGCTGCATCATTTCTTGGTATTTCTGCAATGGTCTTTAGCTCAGGCTTTGACGGTCTGCTTTATTCATTAGGCTTTATGGTTGGTTGGCCAATCGTATTATTCTTGGTTGCAGAACGTCTTCGTAATCTGGGTAAGTATAACCTTTCTGATGTAGTTTCATTCCGTTTGGAAGAAAAACCAGTTCGTACACTTGCTGCAGTGAGTTCACTTGTAGTTGTAGCATTCTACTTGATTGCGCAAATGGTTGGCGCAGGTCAGTTGATCAAGCTTCTATTTGGTTTGAACTATAATATCGCTGTGATCATTGTCGGTCTCTTGATGATGGCTTACGTAATCTTTGGCGGTATGCTTGCAACAACTTGGGTACAGATTATCAAAGCGGTGATGTTGCTTAGTGGTGCAACCTTTATGGCATTCATGGTAATGAAAGCAGTAGGTTTCAGTTTCTCTAACATGTTCCAGCAATCAATTGAAGTCTTTGGTCAGGTTCGCAATATCAGCTTTGAAGAAGCTTCTAAGATCATGGGACCAGGTAGTCTGGCACAGAATCCGCTTGATGCTTTATCTCTTGGTTTGGCATTGATGTTTGGTACAGCTGGTTTACCACATATTTTAATGCGTTTCTTTACAGTAAAAGATGCTAAAGAAGCTCGTAAATCAGTTGTAGTAGCGACAGGCTTTATCGGTTATTTCTACCTGTTGACATTCATTATCGGTTTTGGCGCAATCCTGTTTGTTTCAAACAATCCTCAGTTCCTTGATGTAGCTAAAGCTGCTGTTACAGGTAAACTGGAGCTGATTGGTGGTAACAACATGGCTGCAGTTCACTTAAGTGATGCAGTTGGTGGCGACTTGTTCATGGGCTTTATTTCAGCAGTGGCATTTGCAACAATCCTTGCGGTTGTGGCAGGTCTTACACTTTCTGGTGCTTCAGCAATTTCCCACGACTTGTATGCAAACGTATTCAAGAAAGGTCAGACAACACCTGCTTCTGAACTTCGTATGTCTAAAATTGCGACTCTTGCGCTTGCAATTTTTGCGATGATTTTAGGTATTATTTTCGAGAAACAAAACGTTGCATTCATGGTGGGTCTGGCATTCTCTGTAGCTGCCTGTGCAAACTTCCCTGTACTTGTATTGTCAATGTTCTGGAAAGGTTTAACAACTCGTGGCGCGGTGATTGGTGGTGTTGTTGGTCTGGTAACAGCAGTTGTATTGATTATCTTGTCTAAAGCAGTTTGGGTGGATACACTGAAAATCTCTGATACACCTATAAACTCGTTTAATGGACCTGCAATTTTTGCAATGCCATTAGCATTTATCTGCTGCTGGTTCTTCTCTGTAACAGATAAATCTGCACGTGCTCAAGCTGAACGTAAAGCATTTGATGCCCAATACGTTCGTTCTATGACAGGTATTGGTGCTTCTGGAGCATCTGATCACTAAGATCAAACCTTGTTAATTTGAAAAATAAAGGTTCCACGTGGAGCCTTTGTTTTTGCCTAATGTTTATATATGGCATTTATTGTTGAGTTTCATCTTCAAATAAAATGGTTGCTTCACAATGAATAGGGAAATTGACAGAGTTTGCAATCATGCATTCATGATGGGCTTCTTCGTGTAGTTTATTTGCCAGATCTTTATTATGACCTTTTTGGATAACTACGGTTGGAGCCAACAAGATATGGGTCATGTGTGCTTTACGATCAGTTGGATTGTCATCCATATAACCAGTGGCATGGTCTATATAATCCAGGACATTGATTTTGTGTGTAGAGCAGAGGTGTAAATACCATAATTTATGGCAAGCAGATGCTGATGCAACGATCAGATCTTCAGGATTCCAACGAGTTGGATCGCCTAAATAGGCAGGATCTGCTGAACCTAAAATCTCAGTTTTATTGGGGCCTTGTATTGAAAAATCTCGTTTATAAGCCTTATAAGATTGTGTTCCTGAACCTGTATTGCCAGTCCATTTAACTTGTAAAGCATATTTATGGATCGCCATTATTTTTCCTGATGACTTGCTTTTGTTGATAGGGATTTTATAAGTGATCTCAGAATAGATGACTTTTATCAATTCAGGCTTTAAGTGATTAGTATTAATTTGTAATTTGGAAATATCTTAAGGAAAAGAAATATTCACCATAAAAAACGGTTTTAAAGTCCGATAGAGAATAAGCATAAAAACACAATTTATTAATTTTCATAAAGTTTCAGCTTTTTCCTGTATCTAAAATAAAAAAGCTGAAAGTTCGGTTTATTTAAACATTCCATTAATCCGATTCAGTTTTTGGAAATGGTTGACCCAAGATGTTTAGAAAAGTTTATCTAAGGTACAAAAATGTCTAACTATGTGTTTCTTCATCCTCAATCGTTTTGGCGATTTTTTCGATATTCAGGCTTTTTGCCATGGCATCAAAAATTTCTTTATACGTTCCATCTTGATGATATAAATCATCATGTTCCCCATGCTCTACAACCTTTCCTTCTTTCATCACATAGGTATAGTCCGCATCAATAATTTGCGACAAACTATGTGAAATAATAATAACGGTTCGCCCCTGTTTTATTTCATCCAGACTATGTTTAATCTGCTCTGTTGCAATGGCATCCAGACTTGCAGTTGGTTCATCCAGAAAAATAATAGGTGGATTCTTTAAAAACATTCGGGCCAAGGCAATACGCTGCTGTTGCCCACCAGAAAGCATCAATGCATCTGCATCATAAGCATGAGGTAGTTTTAAAATCTGTTCATGGATAGATGCTTTCTTAGCTGCATTGATTACATCCTCCATACTAGCCTCTGTTTTACCATAACGAATATTTTCAAATATTGAACCTTGAAAAATATGATTCTTCTGTAAAACCAATCCAATGTGTTCCCGCAAATAATGCGTATCAATATCTTCCAGATTGATTCCATCAAGTAGAATTTCACCTGCATCAGGTTGATAAAACTTATCTAGCAGACTAATCAGGGTTGATTTACCAGCTCCTGAAAGTCCAACCAGTGCAGTAATTTTATTGGGCTGAATGGTCATATTGATATGATGTAACGCCTGATGACCATTTGGATAACTAAAATCGACATTTTTTAGTTCAAATTTTCCATGTAACTCCGGTTTAAGTTGTCCGCTTTTTTCAATTTCATCATCTGCTTCCAATATATTAAAAAAGCTTTCCGAATAAATCATGGCATCATTGACTTCATCGTATATCCGGTGCAAAGAGCGAATCGGTGCAGAAACATTATTGAATAAAAGGACATGGTACATGATCATGCCAATACTCATCTGACCATCCAAAACAAAATAGGATGTCAGAATAATAATGAGTACAACACCAATCTGCTCTACGAAGGTTTTTAATCCATCAAATAGGAAACTGATCTGACGGGTGTGCATCTGGTTATCGGTCAATTCAGTTTGCAGTTTAAGTTGCTTCTCCGCTTCAATGTGTTCGCGGTTAAACGATTTGATCACGGTGATTGAATTGATAATGCCTAATATACCCTGACTCTTTTTTTCCCTTCCATCACGCAGTTTACGTCGCCAACCGCCAAGCTTTTGAGCCTGTCTGTAGGTCATCCAGAAATAGATTGGTACAATACACAAGGCAACTAAACCAACCCAAAAGTTTGCATAGAACATTAGTGCAAGTGCAATGATGGCACTGGTAAACAAAGGTAAAATATCAATAAAGAAGATTTGTACCAGTCGGGTTAAAGAACCGATACCACGGTCAATACGCGTTTGTAACTTGCCAGCTTGGTTATTATCCTGATTAAAAAATGCCAGTCTGTAGGTGAGGAATTTCTCAATGATGCCTTGAGCCAGATCTTCTGAAACGAGAATTCTAAGCTTTTCGCCATAAAATTTTTGTCCAAATTGAACGATGACGTTGAGTATTTCTTTAGTGAGTAAAATAACCGTAATCGTAATAAGAATATGCCAACCCTGACTGAGCCCCATTCCAGCTTCGACCAATTTATTGATGCTATCTACCGCATATTTGAGTGTTAATGCATTAACCTGAGCGGTAAGTGAACCAATGAGTGTCAGGATCAGAGTTGCAATAACCAACCAGCGATAAGGTTGAACAAAAGGTTTAAGTTTCTGGAATAAGTGTAATAAATTCATAGGCAATTTTTATTTTCAGGGTCAGTATGGATGTAGTCTAAGCTTGAAAATGCCTTGTCACAAGCGCATACAATGTAGCGAATTGTGAACTGAGAAAATTAGATAGAATATATGTGTTGTTGGGACTCCATTACAATATTTTGGAGAGCATGCAGTGGTTATTTTAAGCTAGGTTAATGATATATAACGTCTATGAATCTCGAACTTTTTCAGCCAGAAGCCAATGTAAACCTTTTGCCCTGTGACGGGGTCGTAGAGAATTATGGCCTGATTTTGAATGAAGAAGACTCACAAAAATATTTAAGTTACTTTTTAAGAAATTTAGCCTGGAAAAATGATGAAGTTTTTTTACATGGGCAGCATTACATCACTGACAGAAAAGTCGTGTGGTATGGTGATGAAAATTATCAATATCATTATTCAGGCATGGCAAAACAGGCTCATATCTGGAATCCAGCATTGTTCCGTCTAAAAGCACATATAGAAAAACTGACAGGACATACTTTCAATTCATGCCTGGCAAACTTATATGAAAATGGCACACAGGCTGTGGGGTGGCATAGTGATGATGAACCCAATCTAGGTAAACAGGCAGTGATTGCATCATTAAGTTTTGGAGCAACCCGAAAATTTTGCTTTAAACATAAATTTAAAGCTGAAAAGGTCGATTTACTTTTGCAAAGTGGTCAATTAATTGTTATGAAAGGGAGCACACAAAAGTATTGGAAACATATGTTGTCGAAATCAACAAGGATCATAGAACCTAGAGTGAATTTAACTTTTAGATATTTTTACGAAAATTTTGAATGATTATTTTCTATAATTTCTCATACAATTTTTATGATCTGACTAAGTTGTATAGACAGAACTTTTATTCTGTACGAGAATAAACGTCATTACTTTTTGATAAAAAATTAAAATTAGCTTGATTCTTTATTTTAAGGTTTAACCTTGCATCTCAATTTTTTCACAACCATTAAACTTTGCAAATCTTTGTAATTCATCTTTTAATTCAGAGAAAAACTGTTTTTGATCTATTTCTTTATTTTGTATATGTAAACTCACTACCTCTAAGGTCTGTTTTGCCCGATGTGCTTTACAGTCAATTAGACCAACAAGTTTATCTCCATATAAGATCGGCAGACAAAAATAACCATAAATACGTTTATCTTTTGGAACATAACATTCAATTCGATAGTCAAATTTAAAAAGAGCACTTAAACGTTCGCGATGAATTACTAAATTATCAAAAGGAGAGAGGAGTTTTAAGGTTTGTTGAGGCTTGGGTTTTAGTTCTAATAACTTACTATCAACATAGATCTTTTGCCCATTATCAGCTTGGATAACCTGAATTGCATTTGCATCGAGTTGGGCTTGAAGTATTGCATTCATAGCATCACGAATGTTTTTCCCGGTTTTTAAATGGATGAGTTGTTTCCAGGTAAAGACCCCATGTGCTCTGAGTGTAGTATTGAATAGGTATTCAGCATAGTCATGGATATTTGGTAACGTTAAATTGATATTGCCAGGAATGCAATTTTCAGTTAAATCGTAGACCTTTTCCATACCATTACGCTCACAGATCATGATATCGCCCTGCATAAAAAGCTGTTGTAAAGAGCGCCGTCCAGCACCTGAATTCCACCATTGTCCTTTTGTAATTTTATGCTGAGGATCGATGTCACGTAGACGTAATTTTCCATCCGTTTTGATACGAGTTAAGATTTCCTGCATTAACCTGGTATCACCACCTTTAAAATAACGAAACTCATGTTCTTTTACAGCAGCCATCTGGGGCAGTGCAAAACGATAATCCAGCATTGGCAGATAAGCAGCCGCGTGAAACCAATATTCAAAAATATGTTGTTGTTGAACCAGTGCATTTAAATGGTTCAAGTCATAATCAGGAACTCTATTCCAGAGGATATGGTGATGCGCTCTTTCCACTACCGATATGGTATCAATTTGTACATAACCGAGATGTTCAATGGCACGACGAGTTCCCAGTATTCCTTTTCCAAAACATTGTGAGGTTGATAGTCCTTGATTAATTAAGGTTAAACGTCTTAGTCGTTCGGTCATGATAATGGTGCTGGATATCAGTTATATGTGATGATGAAAAAAATCGAAAGGTGAATATTTGTTTTAGTGCTTTTTTGGTGTTGCTCTTTAATCTTGACATTGCTTTTCTGGTTGCAACTAGCATACGACAGGAGCAAAACAAAATGTAGGTTACTATTGGATTATGGTGAAGTATAGTCATTTAATCAATAAAAAAGCTCATATATTGAATATGAGCTTTTTTATTCTCTGAGGGGATTGCCTTCGAAAAAACAATTCCAGTATGAATTAATTACCGAAGAACAAATTCATCATATGAGAATTTGCGTGAAATTTCAATATTGAGAAATGTAACCTGTTATTCAAATTATCATTAAAAAATTGCAATATTATTGAATTCAGCAAGTTGATCATTCTCTGATAATGCTAAAAACCGCTTTTCAATCTGGTTTGCATTTTCTTGTAGTGTCTCAATCAGTTTATTTAAGTTCACAAATTCAAAGCGATTTTTAGATGCCAAAACAGTCAGTGCAAGAGGAGCTTCTTTGCTCGAAAACTTTACAGGAACTGAAAGACCCGAAACTTTAGGATCAAGTTCACCTTGAGAAAAATAAAAACCCTGTTTTTTAATTTTTTTCATACGGGCAATAAAGCTTTCTTCATCATGAGCGAAATCAACTTCAGCAAGTTTTTCTGAAAAACGCTCATAATAATCATGAATTCGCTGTTTTGATAAATGTGCCATGATGACTTTTGGTGACGACCCCATATAAACAGGGCGGGGACAGCCGCGGCCATAAGAAAGTAAAGTTTCATCACGATATACTTCATGATGAACGTCGATACAATAATCACGGTTGAGATGGGTAAGTAAACAGCACAATTCTGTACGATCAGAAATTTCCTGCATGAAAGGTTTACTGATTTGAACCAATGGATCAGTTGTACGTGAAATATAGTCCATTACGGCAATTTTAGGGCCAAGTGTGTAATCACCTGAGGTACCACTCAACCGCTGTAAAATATCTGCCGATACCAATTCTTTTAGATACCGGTAACTGGTTGGTTTTGATAAACCCAGTTCGTCGCATATCACATCGACATTAATCACTGGGCGTGACACCGAGAATAAATCTAAGACGGTGAGAATTTTTCCGAAACTAGAAAGTGCCATGGATTACCTACTATGCCAGTGAGGACTAAAAATGCTAAATATTCGTTACTTTATAACAAATTGTGCAAATCTTTGCAGAGCTAATTTACATAAATTGTTCACAGCAAAGTACTTTTAACAAAGCTCATCATCATTTTTAAATATGATTTAATAATGTAATATTTAAATTAAAACACAAATAGATTATCAAATTAAGATATTTTGATTGACTTAATGTACTTTTTTTGAAAAAATTAAGAAATCAAATATCTGATGATGAAATTTAACAATTTTAAAATCGTCTAAAATTTGATCAATTCGATTGCATTTATGCAATTCCCTTTCGTGAAATGAGTATCGGTTACATTTTATTCGTAATTGATCAGAATTTTACATGCTTAAATTTACAGAAATAAAACGCTATTTACTTTGCAGTGAATGGCGTTCTTTTGGTCTGTATTTCAAAGTAATTTTTAAAGAGTAATTTGGATTTGTTGATATTTCAAAGTAACTGCGACAAGACTTACCCAGTAAAACAACAGCAGATCCTAACTTAACCAGTCGTTTATTGAGAAAAAAGTCCATGTTACTAACCAAACAGCTATTGGCATTTAGACCCAATAAAATGGATTGGATGTTTGCGACTAAAACTTTTCTTGCCGGTATGCTCGCGCTCTATGTTTCGTTTAAATTAGACATGAAGTTCCCGCTCTGGGCTATTGGAACAGTATTTGTGATCGCAAATCCCTATTCAGGGATGACTGCATCAAAAAGTATTTATCGGTTATTGGGAACATTATTTGGTGCAATTTTTGCCGTAGCAGTAACACCTTATCTGATTAATACGCCTTGGCTTTTTTCTTTTGTTTTAGCGAGCTGGGTTGCTTTTTGTTTATATATTTCTTTGCTGGATCGTACACCACGTAGTTATGTGTTCATGTTGGCAGGATATACGGCTGTCATTATCTGTTTTAATGCTGTTTATTACATTGATACTATTTCTATTTTTGATATGGCCTTAGGCCGTTTTTTGGAGATTTCTATTGGTGTAGTGTGTAGTGCTGTCGTTTCTGCAACCATATTTCCCATGCATTTAGGACCTGTGGTAAAAAATCGCGTTTCCAATACAATGCAAGATATAAAGAAAGTTTTCGACTTAATATTATCAGACAAAGAGCATCAAGATAACTATACACAGCTTTTAGCAAATATCACTCGTGATACATCTGATATTCACACTATGGCTGTGCATTTAAGCTATGAAAAATCAAAATTTAAAGGTGTAGCCAAACCATTACAGGAACTATTGCACCAGATCACGATGCTGGTTAGCAATTTGGTCGCGATGTCTGAACGGATTAAGCAACTGGATCAGATTGATCTGGGCTATAGAGAGTATCTGCATATTTTACATGCACATGTCGAATTTTTTCTGGATGATAAACATCCTATATACGAAGATGAGCTTAATCATCTTCCTGAAAGCTTCGTTTCTGATTTTGATGCAATTTTCCAGAACGCAAAACCTGAGCAGCAAGTGATGCTAGGTAGTTTGAAAATGGATATTCGCCATTTTATTCAAAATGTCCGTGCGGTGAAGCTAATCTGGCAGCGGATTCAAAACGGTGATAATACACTTCCAGAAGCCATCGCACCTTTGACAACTTCATATCCAAGTTTACACCGAGATCATGGTGTTGCTGTTCGGGGGGGGGTCTCTGCATTTATTACGATTCTGATCAGTTGCGCTTTCTGGATTTTAAGTGGTTGGAAAACAGGGTTTATGCTCGCTGAAATGGCAGCGATCAGTGCATGTATTTTAACGGCACTGGATAACCCTGTACCAGCTTTAAAAATGTTTATTCGTGCAAATATTTATGCTGCGGTAATTGTCTTTATTTATGCCTATGGCATTTTCCCGCATGTAACATCTTTTTGGGAAATGGCGGTCGTTCTTGCACCATTTTTAATGTTCTGTTTGATGTTATATCCACATCCACCACTTGCTGGTTTGGGGCTGCCTCTAATTATGGGGGCGACCATGGGGCTGAATATTCAGAATAGATATTCTTTGGATCAGATTGCTTTTTTCGATTTTTCGATTGGTACGATCATTGGACCGATTATTTCAATATGTGTGGTTCACGTAGTCCGTGCGATGTCGCCCGACATGACCGCTCAGCGAATGTTGTCTATGCATTATAAAGCGATGCAGGAATCGATATGGATGAATTATGGTGCAGCTTTCAGGATTCATCTGCGTAGTATGCTGGATCGAATTGGTGTGTTAAATACAAAGCAGGTACAGTCTACTCAATTAAAAGTAGAAATTAATAATGCTCTAATAGAATCTAGCGCAGTAATTGATTTGACACGATTACAAGAGCTATCTAATAAATTATCTAAAGAGTCGCCCGTTGTGAATAAAATTTCAGCATTGCAGCAAAACTTAGATCTCTGGTTTAAAGCGCGGTCAAAAGGGCAGCATGATCTTCAGGATTTTCAACTTATTTTGCAATTACTAGATCAAATTGATGCAGATGTTTCAGGCATTGGTGATGAGGATATCCGTCATCGTATTGAGATATCTGTCAATAATATTCGTAATAGTATTTGTCATTATGATGGAGCAGATGCTACCCATGACTCAGTGTTATTGGCAGGAGCATAAACATGGGTGAAATAAATATCTATGGCGTTTATGTCCCTGTATTTCTGATACAAGCTATTTTGGCATATATCTTACTCAAAGTTGTCTCAATAGGAACAGATAAAATTATTGAAAAAGGTTGGATTGCACTTCCCAGTATTTTTAACCTTTGCCTATATTTAATTTTATTGTGGTTTGTCCATTGGCTCTTTGTCGTGTTCTTTGGCTAAATTTTTTAAGTCTATTGTTTGATGATTGGATAAAGGAAATGAAAAATTTTGATGTGCGTAAAGCAATAAGACCCATTGTATTATTGGGTATTGCTATCGTTGCTATACTATGTGTTGTGCATTTATGGAACTATTATAATGCCGAACCCTGGACACGTGATGGGCGTGTTCGTGGAGATGTTATGCAAGTTTCCTCAGATGTTGCAGGATTAGTCACCGAAGTATTGGTACAAGATAACCAAACTGTAAAGAAAGGTCAGGTACTGTTTAAAATCGATGTTGCACGCCAGGTTTTAGACGTTGAACAAGCCAAGTCTGATCTGGCAAAAGCGCGTTCTGGTCTTGCACAGGCAGAAGCTGCACTCAGTGCCGCGAAAGCCAACAAGATCAAATCAGAAGCCAATACCAAACTGGCAGACAAAACAGCAGGTCGTTACTCTGACCTCATGGATGGAGCGATTTCAAAACAGGAACAAGACCAGGTTTTTGCAACACGTGATCAGTCCCATGCTGAAGAAAAACAACTGGATGCTGCTATTGAGCAGGCTCAAGCCAATATTACCCAGCAAAAAGCTTTAATTGAAGTTGCAACCAGTAATGTGCACATGGCTGAATTAAATATGCATCGTTCGCAAGTCATTGCTCCTGCAGATGGAACATTATCCAATTTTGACTTGCGTGCAGGGAATTATGTAAAAGTAGGTGATGCAGTTGCTGCGCTGGTCGATCGCAAACAGTTATATGTTGTGGGATATTTTGAAGAAACCAAGCTCAATAAAATCCATGTAGGTGATCCAGCTACTGTTCAGCTAATGGGTGACTCACAAAAAATTAAAGGACATGTTCAAGGGATTGCATCAGGAATCGAAGATCGTGAACGTACAACATCTTCTGGATTGCTTGCCAATGTCAATCCAACATTTAGCTGGGTACGTTTAGCTCAACGTGTCCCTGTTAAAATCATTCTTGATGAAATTCCCCACAATGAGCTTGCTTTTGTCGCGGGTCGTACAGCTACTGTGCATATTCTGGAACGTGATAAAAAATAGATTTCCCCGGTATCAATCATCAAACTTGCCCATATTTATATGGGCTTTTTTTATCTTTGAGTTTTAGATTATTACGAAATAATATGGCAAATTTTTCACAAAAAAATACCAGCTCAAGTGAACTGGTATTTTCAATATCATTTAAAGCGGCTTATCAGTTTGCAGCAGGTTGTTCAGCTGTTACATCACTCGGTGCAGCATTAGGAGCATCATTTGGTGCTTGAGCTTCTGGAGCAGAAGCAGGTTGCTCTGCTGTTGGTGCTTGAGTATCTTGTGGCGCAGCTGGTGCATTAGTCTGATTTGAATCAGAAATAACAGTCAATTTATTATTTTCTAAAACTTCTTTTAAAGTGCCAGGCTGACCATTCACAGTCGTAGTAATCGTTGCCTGAGATAGGCTTTCTAAAGTTGCCCCAGCAGGAACTGCTGGCTCAGCAAATGCAGCCACAGTAGTGAATGACAATCCTGCAATAAGTGTTGCACCTAAAAGTTTTGATTTTTTCATTTCCCACTCCAAATAAGCCAAAAGTTTCAATTTATTGACTAAGTTTAAAATTAATACTCTTTTACCATGTCATACTGCATGACCTGTTTCAATAAAACATACTGAACTGTATTAAATATATAGAAAATATCACAATAAAAACAACAAATTGTTACGTATAAGGTTATTGTTTTTACTCTGGATTTTATGTTTTTCAAGATATTTGAATCAAATGTGAAAAAAGTCTCAAAATTGTATATATGGACATCAGGAGGTAAATAGATATTTGTCTTAAAACAGGGCGTCACTTTGTGTCGCTTGGTGCTTTTATTCTCGTCTGATTTTGAATAGGCTTTAATCACCTGAAATAGCAGCAGATATTATTTTTAACAGGAACTGCTATGCTTTATTTACCTGCATTTTCAATGGGTCAATGCTGAGTAAGGTTTTAAATTAGGAATGATTGGGTTGAAAAGTTACGCTGTAAAATTAATTTTGTCTTTGGTTGCTATTGGAAGCTTTGCTTTTGCCTTTGCCCAAGAGAAAATTTCTCAATATATACCTAATCTCAACTTTTCAAATTTGAATTCAGCATGTTTGAACCAGTTCTATAAAAATGCTCCACCAGTCCTTTTAAAAGAAAGCTTGACCAGAAACAACTTTCCTTTGTGTTATAACGGTTTCACGGTGATGTATTCTGGTGTTTCAAAAACGCCGTTATGGTCTGCTGAATATTTATCACCAACACGTTTAAGCCAAAAAATTAAACGTGAAGATAATTTCCATCCTGAAATGAGTATCCCTTCTATTTATAGAGCAGAATTATCGGACTATCGTTCTTCAGGTTATGATCGCGGGCATATGTCACCAAACGGTGATATGTATGATAAAAACTCTCAATATGACAGCTTTTCTTTAGCAAATATCGTTCCCCAAGCCCAAAAGAATAATCAACAGGTCTGGCGAGAGCTTGAAGAAGCAACCCGCGCTGTGGTCAATAAACAAAAACAGGATGTTTATGTCGTTACAGGTCCAGTATTTTCGGGAAAAAAATTAAACACAATAGGTCGTGGTGTCATTGTTCCAACAGCAGTATATAAAGCAGTTTATATGCCTAAAACAGGTGTAATTGGCGCGTATATTGCCCCCAATGATAATTCATTACATGTTCAGGTCATCAGTGTTTGCGAGCTGGAAGATATGCTTGGCGTTAATGTGTTTCCTGAACTTACAGATGAACAAAAACGTAATCTTTACAATTTGCCACTTACTGCCGCACAAGTGAAAGCCAATAAAAAAATTGATTATTTACACTGGGATGGCCAAAGCCAATGTGCACAGGATGTGAGATCAGAGCAGATTTCCGCTTTACAAAAGCAATTTAAATCACAAAAAACTTCATCATCATCAACAATAGAATCGTTACCTAAAATTGATGAAAATACTAAAGATGATTTGATTAAACAGCTGGTAAATGCACTATTACAGTATATTTTACAGCTGGTTAAATAAGTATCGCCGCAGGATTTGTATTCATATCAGGGATGTGGTTTTATCAAGCTATTGTCCCAAATAAAATTTAATATCGAGGATATCAAGGATGTTTAAGCCATTTGAAAAAGGTGATGAATCATCATCAATTTATGATTTAACATTGGAAAATCAGTTGGATCGAATAAATATATATGGCAATTTACAAATTACCAAAGACCAGCAGGGCTTAAAAACGGCAGAGGCATTGCAGGTTTTTATTAATGATGTAGTGAAGGCTTTACAGTCCGAAGCTAATTTGCCTGAAAGGATTCAGCAGCAAAATATAAAAGAAATTGAAAACCCGTTTTTATAATATTTGGTTCTAATATAAACTGGAATGACAATTTCCAAGATTGCCATTCCCTTATAGATTATTTAATCAAATTACTCTTTGGATACTCCCTTATAAATAAGTGCACCGATTATCGCACCGACAATAGGAGCAACCCAGAACAACCATAATTGACCCAATGCCGCTGTTTCGGCAAAGAATGCCACACCTGTACTACGTGCAGGGTTAACAGAAGTATTTGTCACTGGAATACTGATTAAATGGATCAGTGTCAGAGCCAGACCAATTGCAATTGGAGCAAAACCAGCTGGAGCGCGTTTATCCGTAGAACCCATGATTACAATCAGAAAGACAGCTGTGAGTACAACTTCAATGATCAAGGCTGATGTCAAATTGTATTTGCCTGGCGACAAATCACCATAACCATTGGTTGCGAAACCACCTGTTCCAGAGAATCCTGCCTGTCCTTGTACAATGAGATAAAGTACAAAAGCGGCAATGGTTGCACCAATCACTTGGGCAATAATATAAGGAATAAGATCTTTAGAGTCGAAGCGACCACCAACCCATAACCCTACACTAACGGCTGGATTGAAATGGCCGCCAGAAATATGTCCAAATGCGTAAGCACCTGTTAGAACTGTTAAACCAAAAGCAAGGGCTACACCCGCGAAACCGATTCCTAGCTCTGGGAATGCAGCTGCAAGTACTGCACTTCCACAACCGCCAAATACAAGCCAGAATGTCCCGATTAACTCTGCTATATATTTATTCATAGTCTATTTATCCGTGTTGTTTTTCTCAAAAAAAAATATTTCTTCGGAATGTATCATATTACACGACACATGCTTGTATTTTAATTAAAAATCATAAAAAGAATATGACGAAAATCGTAAACGGATTGTAGTATTTATAATTTAGGTATTTTCCTTACGCCATTGTTGTGGTGTTAAACCTGTCCAGAGTTTAAATGCCCGTTGAAATGCACTTTGTTCAGAATAACAAAGAAGTAATGCAATTTCTTTTAAGCTTAAATGAGGATCTTGCAGATATTGTCGGGCTAATAATAATCTGAGTTCCTGCATACGTTGTTGATAGGTTGTATTTTGTTCCTGCAAGTGCCGTTGTAGCTGTCGAGTAGACATATTGAGCTGCTTGGCAATGTTTGCGATGTGATACTGATTTTTTTGCAGACCTTTTAGTATAGCCTGTTGCAGTCTTTCATCCAGTTGTGTGCTATTTGGCAGCTTTTCTAGAAGTGCTTGGCTTTGTTGCACAAAGATTTGAAATGCAAAGCGCCCCTAATTGAGCCAAATTTAAGGCGTAACTTGGGTAAGTGGTCGACCTAATTCCGTAAATCTGTTAAGGACTGCTACACGTGCATGGATCTCATTCACTTGGCTATCAAAACTCCTTGCACTGAGTTTATCTCCTAATAATTTGATGCAATGCATCTTAGTTTCAACCAAACTTCGCCGATGATAGCCTGACCATTTTTTCCATAGTGTCCTGCCTAAACGTTTAATTGTTCGAAGTAATTCATTTCGCTCTAGCGAGCTACT
>NZ_OOGT01000068.1 GCF_900323515.1 Acinetobacter stercoris
ATTTTAATTACACCAATCATAAAAAATCGTTCTTTACTATGTAACATAATGGTAATCTCTCTCCATTATTTTTTCATTTTTTTACTTAATGGTTGCATTTATATAGAAAATATCACAAAGTTTAAAAAAAAGCGTCTTTAAAGACTACATTCTTTTCAAAATAAATTATCAATACTGACAGCTTATAAAAATCATCAACAAATGTCGGACATGGAGTCCTTTTATTATGAAAAATGTAGTCTTTTATCTTGCTACCTCTACCACTTTATTGGGTCTGTCAGGGGCTGCTATGGCAGATTCTCCTTATTTTAGTTTTAAAGATGGTGATGGTTTTAAACGTTTTTCAGTTTCTATGGGTGCTTTGTATGTAAAACCTACAGGTAATGCTCAACCAATTCATGCAAGCACTTCTGTAGCCAAAGGTGAATCAGCAAAAGTTGGAGATATCTCTATTGACGAAGTAAAAAATAATCTTGACCCAAATATGGATCCCAATCTATCAACTTGGTTCGTGGATTTTCTAGATAAAATTGGTCAAAACACTTTACCAGGAGCCTTGAGTGGTAGCGCCAATATCTATGGAATTGATGAATGGAATAATCCAAATACTGGACTTGAAGCAGATGATGTTACAACACTAGGAATAATGACGAATTACTTCTTTACAGATAATGTTTCATTGGAAATAAAGGCAGGAATTCCTCCCAAAGTTGACCTCATTGGTAAAGGAAAGATTTATGCACCACTTTCAGCAAGTGCACACCCCTCAATAGATTTACCCATCATAGGTGATGTTAATTTACCGAGCATCGACTTAAAAAAACAGATTTTAATTACTGATTTGGCTGCTCATGGAAATGCAGCAGAAGCAAGAGCTTGGACACCAGCCTTTGAATTACAGTATCATTTTGGCAAAACTGGTGTAAATAAGTTCAGACCGTATATTGGTTTAGGCATGATGTATGCCTATTTTAATGAACTTAAAATTAATCCAGCAATTGAAAAAGATTTAATAGATGCTGGTCATATGATTGTTAACATTAAAAATGGTCAAGCTGGAGCAGCTTTAGACGGTAAACCAAGTAGTGGTAATCCTAGAGTAAAAGTTAAAGCATCTGATGCAATTGCACCTGTAGCTACAGCTGGTTTTACTTATGACTTCAATGATCGATGGTTTGCAGTAGGTTCTGTCTCGTATGCTCATTTAAAGACTGACACGACTATTACTGTGAATGATGACAAATACGGTCAATTGATTAGTGCCAAATCTGATATTGAAATTAACCCAATTCTAGGTTACGCAGGTGTAGGCTATAGATTTTAAAATAAACACTACTCTAAAACGGTCTGTACAGACCGTTTTTAAATTTATAATCCATTTTTTAAATTCATTATTTATAAATATATTTTATCAATCATTCAAAATATATTTTATCGCACTCTAAATCAGATTTACTTACAATACAATAATGAGCCTATCAATGGATTGATTATGTCTGAGAGCAAGTTTTCAAAATCTTTAATTATTATGCTCATTGGTAGCGCTTTTATTCTGGCGTTATCTCTTGGTGTAAGACATGGTTTTGGCTTATATCTCGTTCCAATGAGCCATGAATTTGGATGGTCACATCAGGTATTTAGCCTGGCAATTGCGATGCAAAATCTGCTTTGGGGAGCTGTTCAGCCATTTACTGGAGCATTGGCAGATAAATATGGCAGTAAAAAAGTCGTGGCGGTTGGCGGCATTCTCTATACCCTTGGCTTGCTCCTTATGGCGATCAGCTCAACCTCCTGGTTACTTGATCTGAGTCTGGGATTAATTATAGGACTGGCATTATCCGCAACATCTTTTTCCGTACTGCTATCTGCCGTAGGTCGTGCAGCCCCCCCTAGTAAACGTAGTATGGCAATGGGTATCGCAAGCGCTGCCGGATCATTTGGACAATTTATAATGTTGCCCACTACACTCTTATTATTACAACATATTGGGTGGTCAGCAGCACTTGTTGTCAGTGCAATTTTAATTGCACTGATCATACCACTGGCTCTCACACTTAATGCGCCAGTTTACACTCCGCCAAATGCGATCAAAAATATTAATAACCCTGAACTCAGCTTCAAACAGATCCTGACAATCGCTAAAAATCACAAACCTTTTTTATGGCTTGCCTTAGGCTTTTTAGTCTGTGGTTTTCAGGTAGTATTTTTAGGTATTCATTTGCCTGGATACTTAATTGATCATGGTTTTGATGCATCAACAGGCACAATATTTCTTGCACTGGTTGGCTTGTTCAATATTGTAGGGACGTATGCAGCTGGCTGGCTAGGTGACAAATATTCAAAACCACATCTTTTGATGGGATTATACGGCATTCGCGGAATTGCTATTATTGCCTTTTTAATGCTGCCTTTAAGTATATGGACTGTCTATGGCTTTGGTATCATCATGGGGTTATTATGGCTATCGACAGTACCATTAACCAATGGCATCGTAGCCAATATGTTTGGTGTTAAGTATTTGACTATGCTCAGTGGTATCGTATTTTTCACTCATCAGGTTGGTTCTTTTTTCGGTGGATGGTTAGGTGGCCTTAACCACGATATGACTGGGAACTACAACCTGATCTGGGGATGTTCAATACTGCTAAGTCTTTTTGGTGTGATCGTACATCACTTTGTCAATGAGGAGCCAATCGTACATGACTAATTCATTTTCATGGCTGAAAACACTCATTATCATTGCCATTATTTTATTGATTGGTTTAGCCATAATATTATGGCTAAACACACCCTACCTGTTCGATTATTTTAATATGGCTTTTTGTCCACATTAAATTATTGGATGCCAAATATTTGACATCTATTCAGGACACGGATAAGGAGTTTGACCATCATTGATATCAAGTTGTTTAAACTGTTCAACCAGATATTCCAGCAATGAACGGACTGCAGGCAGCATCCCCAGTCGAGATGTGTAAGCAATATAAATTACACCCCTAGGTAAATGCCAATCCGGTAACACTTCTATCAACTTGCCATTTTTCAATTCTTCTCGCACATAAACCTTAGGCAAAGATGCTATACCTATCCCTCGCATCACTCCTGCTTTCATGGCAGAAAAATTATCAGTTTTTAATCTGGGATGAAACTCAATCTCATGAAAAATATTTTCTTCATTCTTTTTTTGCAACTGCCAAACTTGTTTTGGTCCCTGAAAACCAATACTTGGTAAGCTACTCAAATCATCCAGTGTTTCAGGTGATTTATATTGCTTAAATAATTCCGGGATAGCAACGAAAACATGCTCCCAGGCATCTAGCTCTCTCATAATCAGATCACTATCTTCTAATGGAGTGTTTCTAACCCGAATGGCAAGATCTACCCCTTCCTCAATCAAATCTACACGTCTATTTGTTGCAAGAAGATGAACCTGTACATCACGATATTTCTGCATAAATTGAGTAATAAAATCACTGACAGGCATCTGAACCAGTGCTACTGGACAAGATATTTTAATCAGGCCCGAAGGCTCATTGTTAACTGTACTTTGAATAAAGTTTTCAGCATTTTCAACATCATTTAAAATTTTTAAGCAATATTCATAAAATTGCTGTCCAATATCTGTCACTGCAAATTTTCGTGTATTTCTCTGAATTAAACGGACTCCTAAACGAGTTTCCAAGTCTGATATTCTTCTGGACAATTTAGATTTGGTCACACCTAAATTTTCACTTGCTTTGGTAAAACCTTTATATTTCACAACTTGAACAAAAAAATAGTAGTCGTTTAGATTCTGCATAATTGTTCCATTAATAGGATTAACTGTTGTTTTTTCCGTTCTGTAATTACGTATTTATACCTCAATAATAACAACCAAGTGAAATATATTAAGGTAAATACAATGAAAACGATTGAAAAAGTATACACCAGTAACCGTAGTACTTGGGTAGGTGATGGTTTTCCAACCAACTCAATGTTACCTATGGAACAAATCAGTAATGCGACCAGCCCATTAATTGTCATGGGTTACACTGAAAGACGTGAGTTCACCCCGACTCATCATCAACGTGGTGTAGGTATGCACCCTCACCGCGGTTTTGAAACTGTTACTATCGTCTACGATGGTGAGCTTGAACATCATGACTCTAAAGGTAATCAAGGTACAATTGGTAAAAATGAAGTGCAATGGATGACTGCTGGTAGCGGTATCCTGCACGAAGAGCATCATTCTAAAGCTTTTGCCGAGTCAGGTGGTCATTTAGACATGATTCAGCTATGGGTGAACTTGCCCAGTCATGCAAAAATGACCGAACCACGTTATCAGGAATTAACTGAAAATAATATTCCAGAAGTTTCATTTGAAGATGGAAAAGGTCTGGTTCGTGTAATTGCTGGAACGTACAAACAGGGTCATCGACTTGTGAAAGGTCCAGCACAGACATTTAGCCCTATTCAAATGCTAGACGTCCGTTTAAATCAGGGAGCTCATGAATCTTTTGAGTTCAACCCTGAATGGAACAACATTGTATTTGTACTGAGTGGTAAGGTTAAAATTGATGGTCAGGAATTTGAACATCTACAAACAGTTTATTTGACTCATGAAGTCAGTCAATTAAGCATTGAATGTACTGAAGATGCAAAACTCCTAATCGTCAGTGGTGAACCAATTAATGAACCAATCGTTGCTCATGGTCCATTTGTAATGAACACTGAGGCTGAAATCGTACAAGCTTTTGAAGATTTCCGTGCAGGAAAATTTGCAGCATAAAGACTAAAAAATAGAAAAGCCTATCATCAAGATGGGCTTTTCTCATATAGAACCAGATCAAAAAAATCTTACTATGGATTCTTGATAAACCCGATTATTGAAGAAAAGTTTCCTGTAGATAACGCCACAACATTTTTCCGTCTCTTTCCTCAATTAAAGCACAAGAACGGCGCACCAAAACACCAGACTCCTTGGTATGCTTTTCAGTATAGGTCAATACAATAGAAGCGTCGCTTTGGATCAGTATTTCTTCATCATAAATTTCAATTTTGATATCAGGCATTTTGCCCTGATTGTTAGCAAATAAACCTTTGACCTGTTCAAATGATATGCGCTTACCTGCCGCACCAACCATTTCAAAATCATCAGTAAAATAACTATTTAAAGCAATCAGATCCTGTTCATTCCCTGTTCCATTGAACACTTTTTCAATAAGCACATGCATCGTATGAATACTTTGAATAGCTAATTCGGTATTTAACGCCATAACAGTTCCTTTTAGCGATAAGATAAATTAATACTTCGAGTATAAACACAAAATTAATGGAATATTCAATATAAAAGTAAATATTTTTTTATTTTCCATTAAAAAGCCCATCATCAAGATGGGCTTTTATTTTCATATAAATTTAGAACAAACGATTCATACCATTCAATGTCGCGACACGATACGCTTCAGCCATCGTTGGATAGTTAAATGTCGTTTCGACAAAGTATTTAATTGTATTGTTCGGGCTTTTCATTACCGCCTGACCAATATGAATAATTTCTGCTGCATTATTACCAAAGCAATGAATACCCAGAATTTCCAATGTATCACGATGGAATAGGATTTTTAGCTCACCCACAGTATCTCCCGTAATTTGCGCACGTGCTAAATGACGGAATGAAGACTGACCAATTTCATAAGGAATTTTTTCCTCAGTCAATTGTTGTTCATTTTTACCAATTGATGAAATCTCTGGGATGGTATAAATCCCTGTAGGAATATCCACTACAGGTTGAACCCCTTCTTCACCACTCATATTTGCACCAGCACAGCGACCTTGGTCATATGCAGCTGAAGCCAATGATGGCCAACCTATTACGTCACCTGCAGCATAAATATTTTCAACTTCAGTCTGATACTTATCATTTACAGCAAGTTGACCACGGCTGTTTGGAGTAATACCGACATTCTCAAGACCTAAACCATCAGTATTCCCTGAACGTCCGTTACACCACAAAATCGCATCAGCTTTAATTTTCTTACCACTTTGCAAATAAAGTACAACGTGGTCATCAAATGTTTCCAGATGATCAATTTGTTCATTGTGACGAATCAAAACGCCCTGTTCACGCAAGTGGTAAGACAAGGCATCCGCAATCTCATCATCAAGGTAACTTAAAAGTTTGTGCTGAGTGTTAATCAAATCAACTTTATGATCCAGTCCAATGAAGATAGAAGCATATTCGCAACCAATCACACCCGCGCCATAAATAATGATTTTATGGATTGAATAATCAAGATCCAGAATCTTGTCTGAATCAAATACACGCGGATGGTTAAAATCCAGGCCTTGCGGGTGGTATGGGCGACTACCTGTAGCAATGACGAGCTGTTTAAATACAATCGTTTCTTTAAGACCATCTACACCAAAAATGATTACTGTATTTTTATCTTGAATATAGGCACGTCCATGAAACACATCTATGCTATTACGATCATAAAAACGTGAATGAGTATCAACTTGTTGCTGAATAACTTTATGAGCGTTTCGTAAAACCTGTTTCATAGTGAACTGCTTCCAGTCCCCTACTTTTTTAAACATTGGATCGCGCTGATAACGGATAATACTTGAAACTGTCTGACGTAAAGCTTTACTTGGAATCGTACCAACATGTGTACAATTACCACCTAGCTGCTCACGTACATCTACAATTGCAACACGCTTACCAGATTTAGCAAGCTTCATAGCCGCGCCTTCGCCAGCTGGACCCGAACCGAGCACTACTGCATCGTATTTAACGAAATTCCCACTAACGACTTCTTTTTTACGTGGCATAAAAGCTCCTTATCCTCAATTCTGTTTATATCTTGCTATATATTATGACCTAAACTAGGTGGTTTTGGTGTATTTAGCTAGCATATATTCAGTGATAACGACATTTAGTAAATGAATATTGATTTTACCCTATCATTTTCCAATTCCGCTATAATGGATAGCGAAAGTTTTGACCATTCCAAGAATTCTCATCTTTCTTTTTTCTCCTTAACAGTGGAAAGTTATATATGTCCGAAAACCGTAAACCTGAACAGGGTGTCAAACTTCGCGGTGCCGAAAAAGTAGCTCGTATTCCTGTAAAAGTTGTTCCTACGGTTGAAGTACCACGAAAGCCTGATTGGATTCGTGTAAAAATGACAGCGCCTGAAGAAGTTCAGAGAATTAAAACGACTCTTCGTGCACAAAAACTACATACCGTTTGTGAAGAGGCAGCTTGTCCTAACCTACCAGAATGTTTTGGTGGTGGTACGGCAACCTTTATGATTATGGGTGACATTTGTACTCGCCGTTGTCCTTTCTGTGATGTCGCTCATGGTCGTCCTAATGCTCTTGACCCAGATGAACCACGTCACATGGCTGAAACGATTTCAAATCTAAAGTTGAAATATGCTGTGATTACATCTGTCGATCGCGATGACTTACGTGATGGTGGTGCACAGCATTTTGTAGACTGTATCAAAGAAGCTCGTAGTTTAAGTCCAAATACTTTATTGGAAATTTTAGTTCCAGATTTCCGTGGTCGTATGGACATCGCGCTTCGCATCATGACTGAATGTCCGCCAGATGTGTTTAACCACAACATTGAAACAGTGCCTCGCTTATACAAAGCAATGCGTCCAGGTTCAGATTATCAGCACTCTTTAAATCTGCTTAAAATGTTTAAAGAATACTGCCCAGATGTTCCAACCAAATGCGGTTTGATGGTGGGTATTGGTGAAACTGAAGAAGAAGTTATTGCGCTACTCAATGACTTAAAAGCACATGATGTTGATTATGTGACTATTGGTCAATACTTACAGCCATCTAAACAACATGCGCCAATCGATCGTTTTGTCTCTCCTGAAGAGTTTGAGCGTTATGCTGAACATGGCCGCAAATTAGGTTTTAGAAATATCTGGTCTGCACCTATGGTTCGTTCAAGCTATTTTGCAGATCGCCAGTATTATGGTGAACCAGTTCCAGAAGTACGCCGTAAAGTTGATCCTGCTAAAAAAATTGCAGTACAAACAATCGAAGCTTAAGTGATAAACTGCCCAAAGAAATTTTAACTGCTTTGGTAATTCAATAGCATAATCAAAGGAGGTCTACGTGCCTCCTTTTTTCAATTTAAAAGTTCACTTACATATATTTTATGGCATAGTGTCCATGCATTAAAAATTACTTTCAAGTTTACCTATGAACACAAAACGTAACCTCTATAAAGATTTTGAACATCCATTTGCACAATATGTCCGGATTATTGGTAAAGGTAAAAATGGCGCCCGTTCATTGAGTTATGAGGAAGCATATCAAGCTTTTAGCATGATTTTAAAAAATGAGGTTTTGGATGTTCAATTGGGAGCTTTTTTAATGCTTTTACGTGTTAAAGAAGAATCTGTTGATGAACTGACTGGCTTTGTTCAAGCCACTAAAGATCAACTCAATTTTGAACCTTTAGCTGTTGATTTAGACTGGTCATCATATGCAGGCAAACGTAAGCATTACCCCTGGTTTTTACTTGCTGCATTAACACTGGCAAAGAATGGCTACAATATCGTCATGCATGGAGCATCTGGACATACAATTAACCGTATCTATACTGAGCAAGTCCTAGATTATCTGGGTTTTCCAATATGTATGAACCAGTCGGAAATCAGGACACAACTACAAGAAAAACATTTTGCTTATCTTCCATTAGATGTAATTTCTCCTGTTTTAGGTGATCTGATTAATTTACGGAATGTAATGGGACTACGCTCTCCTGTACATACTCTGGCGCGTCTGATTAATCCATTTAATGCAAAAGCAACACTGCAAGCTATTTTTCACCCTGCTTATCGTACCTCTCATCAACATGCAGCTTTTAAATTAGGCTATCAAAATAGCGCCGTCATCAAAGGAGAAGGTGGTGAGTTTGAACGCAATCCAGATGCTAAAACATTAATCTGTGGCATCAAAAATGGTGAGCTCTATGAATATGAACTAGCTAAACTCACAGATAATCGAAGCCCTACTGAAAACGAACTTGATCTCAACATTTTTAAAGCAGTATGGGAAGGTCAACAACAACATGAATATGGTGAATTAGCTGTCATTGAAACGATGGGAATCGCACTTTATACAATGGGAATTCATGATAGTTATGATCAGGCCATGCAAGATGCGAATCGCCTTTGGCAACAACGTTTAGATTAAACCAGGGTCTGTTGACATTTCAAAGCAGTTGCGACGATGAGTATTTTTTGATGATATTAGGCGTTGCTTGAGAAATTTAGTGATCTAAATGATGAGAAACACTGTTTCGGAACCAACAACGACATAGCGACAAAAAATACTCCCGTCCTAGAGGGTTACAGCTAAAGTCATTTCAGATTTCGTTACGAAATCTGAAAATGGTCTCACCATTATCTTCATTGCGTGCCTCATCTGATCAATTTTAGCTTGTAACGCAATCTATTTATGAAATGTCAACAGACCTACTTATTACCCAAAATATAAACGCCATTCAAATTGAATGGCGTTTATTTATAAATTATATGAAGCGAATTGGCTTAAATTCTGGTTCATGTAGATGATGATCATCTTCACACACTTCACCTTCTTGCTTTTTACCTTTATCAATATAACCTGTTCTTTCGGTTTCAGATAAATTTTGATGTTCCCATGCAATCACTGCCTGCATACAGGTTTCTCGCTGTTCTTGAGTCAGAGCAACACCATTTGGCCATTTTCCAATTTCAACAGCCGTTTTTAAACGAGCAACTATATCCGCATCGAGTACGGCAAGCATTTGTTCTATATTCATGGTCAATCCTGCTGCTGTAATGAGTCAAAATCTTGATTCCAACCTAGTTTAGTACGACATGCCATATAAAAGTCGTAACCAGGTGGATGTAATAGGGTTAATTTAAATGGATGTTTACGAATATGCAAACTATCACCAACATTTAATGAAACACTATGCTGTCCATCAGCACTCACCATTGGTAAAACACGATTCTCTTTAATATTAATCTTGATCTCGCTTTGCCCACCAACAACAATCGGACGTGATGATAGCGTATGTGGATGCATCGGTACCAATGCAATTGCATCCATACTTGGATGTAAAATAGGTCCTCCACCAGACAAGGCATAAGCTGTTGATCCTGTTGGTGTAGATACAATCAACCCATCACTATGTTGACGATAGACATATTGACCATCAATGTTTAATTCAAAATCAATCATATGTACTGATTTCCCTGAATGAAGTACAACATCATTCAAGGCAATTGCATCGTATACAATCTCATTATTGGTTCGTATTTCCATCTCAAGCAGAAAACGACGATCTAGTTGAAATTCACCTTTGAGTACCTGATCCAGTTTAAAAATAACATCTGTCGGTTTGATGTCAGTCAGGAAACCTAGACGTCCCCGGTTAATTCCAATAACGGGAGTATTATATTTTACCAAGACACGAGCAGCATGTAAAAGCGAACCATCTCCACCGACAACAATCACCAGATCTACAACTTCACCAAGTAAATGCCGGCTAACTGTTTGTGTATTGGTATAAGGTACGAGTTCAGCTGTTTCTACATCAAAAACAGGATGCAACCCTAAACTCAATAAATGATCATGAATCAAGCATAACGTTTCTACTACAGAAGATTTATCTGGTCGGCCGATTAGCCCAATATTCCGAAATGATTTGGCTGAAATTTGCACCTAGAATACAGCTCCATGATGATTCTCTGAATATCATAGCACTAACAGCATTGATTTAAAAAAACATTCGAAAGACAAAACATATCACATTTGTATCTGTATTTTTATTTTATTCACAGTTTAATCATTGCAAATTGATGAAAAGCTTCGCATGATTAGCGAAACGTTTTTGGTTTTATTATTGATTTATGAAGGTTCAACGTGGCATCGGCTTTGTTGCATTAATTTTCTCCATTTTGGTGATTGCAGCATTTTTGGCTTTTAGTATTTATTTAATTCGCTTAGATAATATTATCCGAGATAAATTTGAAGGAAATCGTTGGGATATTCCAGCGAAAGTATTTGCTCGCCCTTTGGAAATTTATGCAAATGCTCCAGTTACAGCAGCAGACTTTCAGCAAGAATTGTCAATGCTCGGATATAAAAAAGCAGAAAGCTATGATAAATCAGGAAGCTATGTGTTAAGTGGCACATCAATGTATGTGCATACTCGTGGCTTTGATTATGGTGATAGTGTCGATCCTGAACAAGTGATACAGGTGTCTTTTTCTGGCGACCAGGTTAGTGACGTTAAAGCGACCAAACCAAATAATACAGGCATCGTCCGTTTAGAGCCGCTCCTGATTGGGGGGATATATCCTCAACATAATGAAGATCGGGTTCTGATTAAGCTGAATAAAGTTCCAAAAACGTTAATTGAAGCTTTAATTTCTACCGAAGACCGCAACTTTTATCATCATCACGGTATTTCATTTCGTGGTACGGCTCGTGCATTGGTTAGCAATGTCACTGGTGGTAAACGTCAAGGGGGTTCAACTCTCACACAACAGTTGGTTAAAAACTTTTATTTAACCCCTGAAAAAACATTAAAGCGTAAAGTCAATGAAGCACTCATGTCTTTATTACTTGAACTCCACTATAGCAAAGATGAAATCCTGGAAGCTTACTTAAACGAAGTGAATCTGGGACAAAATGGTAACTATTCTGTGAATGGTTATGGTCTGGCTTCACAATTTTACTTTGGTTTGCCACTACGTGAGCTAAACATTGCACAGCAAGCTTATCTCGTCGGACTGGTTCAAGGCCCAACACTGTATAACCCATGGCGTAATCCTGAAGGTGCACTTAACCGCCGAAATGTTGTTTTACACAATATGCTGGTGATGGGATATTTGACACAGGATCAATACGAAAAAGAATCCGCACGACCATTAGGTGTAATTTCCAAACCTTCTTTAGGCATATCCCGCTTCCCTGACTTTCTGGATATTGTCCGCAGACAGCTCAAAACAGAATATCAAGAATCTGATTTAACCAATCAGGGCTTAAGAATTTTCACAACACTTGATCCAATTGAACAGACCAAAGTTCAAAATGCGTTTAGGGCATCAGTATCAAGATTAGCGGGATCAGCCCGATTAAAAGATTTACAAGGTGCTGTCCTCGTCAGTCGTCCTGAGAATGGTGAACTCGAAGCAGTCGTGGGCTCAACTCAGGATTTTACTGGCTTTAACCGTGCCATAGACGCAAAACGTCAGGTTGGTTCATTACTCAAACCTGTGATCTATATGAGTGCAATCGAATCTGGTCGTTATAACTGGGCAACTAAAGTTGATGATAGTCCAATCACTATTCCAGTAGATGGTAAATCCTGGACACCTAAAAATTATAGTGGTGGTGGACATGGTGTTGTCCCGATGGTACAAGCTTTAGCAAACTCATATAACCTTGCTGCGGTTCGAACTGGTCAGGAGTTTGGTGTAGCTTCGTTTGCCAATAACTTAAAAAAATTTGGTGTGAATTCCAATATTCCAAGCTACCCTTCTATCTTCCTTGGAGCTGTCGATATGTCTCCAATGGAAGTGATGAGTATTTATGGCAACTTTGCAACAGGTGGTTTTAAATATCCAACTAAAAGTATTCGTTCTGTTGTTGATTCAAATGGTCGTATTCTTGAACGCTTTGGCTTAAATGTTCAACAAACCATAGACCCATCTGTTGCATATATTTTAAATTATGGCTTACAACAGGTCATGAACTACGGTACAGGGAAATCGGCTTATAGTGCAATGCCTTATGAACTGAAACTTGCAGGTAAATCAGGTACAACCAATGACACACGTGACTCCTGGTTCGCGGGTTATTCAGGTAACCATGTCGCGGTTGTTTGGTTAGGTCTGGATAATAATAAAGTGACAGGACTAACTGGTTCATCTGGTGCTTTACCAGTCTGGACAAATGTTATGAAACAATTAAAACAAAAACCGGTCAATTTACGCCAACCAGATTCAGTACAATGGCAATGGATTGATGTTCCTAGTGGACAGTTGTCTGCCCAAGGTTGTGCTGATGCAATGTATATTCCTTTACTCAGCAATAACATTCCAAATCAGGCAACAGCTTGTGGTATGCCTCACTACCAAGTTGAACCTGGCTATGATCCAAATGCAGACAATGCTGCATCACAACCTTATGCTGATGACAATTCAGATGGTTACATTCGTGAAAGCGAAAATAATATGGATCAAGAACTATCTAATCGCCCAAATAGGGTTATTTCTAGTGGAAGCTACAATAATTAAGTTTAAAGGTTAAAAAGGTCTATGAATTTTAAGAAAGGATTATTTTTACTTGGTTTCGTAACTTTGGTCGGGTGTCAAAACACACCTGATCAACGTAGCCCGGCAACAAGTAAGCCTATAGAGAAAAATCAGCCCAATGGCGTTCCCACTCCAGATGGTGTAAAAATCATTCCATATGATCGACCTGAAATCATCACAAAACCGGCACCAACTATCATTGTGCCTAAACAGGAGGTAAAACAGAAATTTGAAGATGGAACAACATTACCAGCTTATAAAAATATAATAAAACAAGCCAATCAAGCACTGAAAAGCGGGCAATGGGATAATGCCGAAAAGTATGCCTTACATGCTCAAAGACTTGCACCACAAGCCTCTGAACCATTTTTATATTTGGCACTGATTGCAAATCATAAAAATCAATTTCAAAATGCCGAATCTCTAGCAAAGCGTGGTTTGAGCTATGCCCAAACCAAAGCAATGAAACGAGAACTCTGGAAAGTCATTTTAAAATCAGCTCAATCCCAGAAAAATAATAACCTGATCAATGAAGCGCAAACACAACTTAAATCACTTTAAAGTAGCTTAAAATTTTGTAGAATCAAGCTTAAAAATTACGGATACCAGCAACTCCATAAGCATGATGTTGCTGGGCAATTCCCAAATCGTCAGGTTTTAAACCACCTAATGCAAAAACAGGTAAACTACATTGTTTTGCCAGATCGTTAAATTGATCCCAGCCTAGCGGCTCAACGCCTTGATGCGTTTCTGTATTTTGCACAGGGCTTAATAACACAGCATCAAAACCTAGTTGCTCCGCACGCTGCAAAGATACAGCATCATGGCAAGCTGCAATCGTTCTGATTGCAACAGGTAAGTCCCCTTTTTGCAATGCAAATAGCTGAGACTGTTTATAATGAACTGCTGCAACTTTTTTTTGCAAAGATATATCCAGGGTTTTCCAGATGTCCACGTTTAAAATTAAACGGTTTAGTTGTATATTTTCTAAATCGGCTAAAAACATATTGCCTTGTTCATGATCAGCACGCCAGTACAATAATGAATCAGCTTGCAATCGATCTAACTCTGACAATTGTTCTGAAATTTTAATAAAATGTGCCCAATATAAACGTTGAATTATACCTTGATTCGCCTTGGGAAAATTGAGTTCCAATAACTTTTCACGACTATACCAATTCCAGGGTTGCTGGATATCTTTTACATACTTTGTAGGAACCTGAGCATGAAATATATGTAAATGTACTTCAATATCATCATATTCATGACGAACAACATCAAAAATATTCCAGTCTTGTATCCCAACCCCTACTTCTTCAAAAATTTCACGGCGACATGCCTGTTCAGGTGTCTCTCCCTGATCCACTTTTCCGCCAGGAAATTCATATTTGTTTCCCTGATGCTGGGTCGCGTTGCGCCACCCCACCAGAACTTTAGATTGATGAAATAACAATGCAATTGCGACGTGAATTAAAGGTTTTGACATATTTCAACGCTTTTAAAATAATCTAAAAATGCAATGACTTTAACGCATTACACCCCTCACAACCTAGCTGCAATCCAGCGCTTGGTTGGGTTTAGTTTAAGCAAAATAAACTTTTTTTTAAATGACTATAAAATAACGTTGACAGGTCTATTCGATAATGATTATCATTTATAACAATTGATCAGTATCCCACACACGGAGCAATAACAATGAACGCACCTTTTAACTTATTTACTCGTAACAACGATACAGCCCACGCTTTACCAATGCTTCACTCCAATAACCTTTTTGCATTAGGGCGTGAAATCCGGATTATGCATGCAGGAGAAGAATATCGCCTGCGCTTAACTCGCAATAACCGCCTCATTCTCACCAAATAACAATAATAATAAGTTGTTATAACAAAAAAGGTGGGAACAAGTAGTACGAATCAGCGCGTACTACTTTTAGGCAAAAAGCAATAAAATGTTCATTCATATTTTTGAATGTACAAACAATTTTAAAGCTTTACACCCATAAATTATATTTTTTTAAAATTGAGTTGTACTTTAAGAGTATTACATTCAGTCAGCGAAAATTGAATATCATCTTGATGCAACTCAATAATTTTTTTACATATAGACAGCCCTAAACCTGAACCTTGTGTTTTTGTACCAAGTACGCGGAAAAAGCGATCACCTAGCTTCGCAAGGTTTTCATGTGTCATACCTTTTGCGTCATTCTCTATAGTCAAAATAATATTGTGATCATTTTCAAATAATCTAACTGTAATAACACCATAATCTGGCGCATATCTGACAGCATTATCCATCAAATTACGAATACAGATAAAAATCAGTTCTTTATTAGCAAAAATTTCATGCATTTCTGCTTGAAAATTTATAGAGATGTTTTTGAGTTTTATCATTAACTCTAACGATTGGATAGCATTCTTTAGTAAATCCAGCAAATCAACACTGTTCTTGGGAAGTTCATCCCCTTTTTGCGGATCCAGGCGGGCAAGTAGCAAAAGATTTTCTAAAACCTGGGTTCCTCTCGATATATCCTGCTCGATTTTGTAAAGATCTTTTTTTAACTCTGGATCATCTTGATATTTACGTTGAATAAGTTGTAAACGCATTTTTATTGCTGACAAAGGAGAGCGTAATTCATGTGAAGCATCAGATGTAAATCGCTGTTCTGCCAATAATGACTGCTCTAATCTCATCAATAATTGATTTAGCTGTATAACAATGGGTTGAAGTTCTTTTAATTCGGGCTGAAACTGTTGCACAGGCGATAGATCATCTGCATTTTTCTCAGAAATATCACGAGATAATTTGTGTATAGATTCAAATTGCCTTTTTATTGCAAAATGTACCACCAACCACTGAATCAACCATAATAAAATCAGTGCTCCAGCATATCCCCATAAACTGTGTAGTATTTCTTTAAACCTGATCTTGAGTGGCTGAATCACAACTGCGGTCATTTGGGAGTCAGAATCAAAAACGGTGTAAGTACGCCATAGCTCATGCCCATCCCACATAAAATTATATGATTCATGTGCTAGAGGTACAACTTTATCGAAATGATAATCTGTCGATTGAGTCAATATTTTATCTTTAAATTTCAGTTGATACTGAATTTCAAACTCATCAATCAATTCATCTATCTGTTGACCTGAAATGGTTGTCAAATCAGAAATGAGCAACATGTCAGATATTTCTTCCATGATTTCATCGTGTAAATTCATGGTCTGATAAACAGTAATACCGATCAATAAAAACAGTGCAATAATTCCAGCCAGAACTGAACTTATTACAGAAGTCTTGACCAGTCTATCTTGCAATGAAATAACTTTATGCATATAGCTTAATCAGCCTGATTCATTTTATATCCAAGACCACGTATCGTTTTGATCATTTGACTGCCGATTTTTTTCCTGATTTGATAAATAAATACTTCAATGGCATTACTTTCAATCTCTTCACCCCATGCATAAAGTGACTCTTCCAATTGTTCACGTGTCACTATACTTTCTGGTTTTTGCATAAGCTTATGTAATATCTGAAACTCTTTTGCAGTCAGACTGATCGCTTTCTGATCCAGTAAAACATTTTTTGCCTGCGGATCTAACTGCAAATTTGCAAATTGGAGAACCTGACTAGCAGTAGAGCTTTGATTTTGACGAATTTGACTACGTATTCTCGCAGACAACTCTTCAAGACTAAAAGGTTTTACCAGATAGTCATTTGCTCCTAAATCAAGCCCCATAACACGATCCTGAATAGCATCTTTGGCTGTAATAAAAATAACAGGTACATGCATATGTTTTTGCTTCAACTTAACCAGAATTTCATCACCCGTTGCTTGAGGCAGACCACGATCCAGTAAGACACAATCATAATGATGCTGTTCTATGGCATAAATCGCATAATCTCCCCGCTCAACCCAATCAACATTGTAGCCATCCATTTCTAACCAGCTCTTGATACTTTCAGCCTGAGACGCATCATCTTCTGCCAGTAAAATTCTCATACCACTAGCCCCTAAAGCTGTAACGATTTATTCCATCCTAACACCGAAAAATTCCTCTCCACCAACATTTAAATAAAGAAGACCACATAATTTTTCATGTGGTCTACTACAACACAACTCAATGAATAAAATCCTTACTAACTCAAAAAGTTAAGTTGTAGATTTTTATAAAAACCAAAACTTTAAAAAAATAATGCTAAATTACCATCTAAATAACAATATTTCCAAAGCATCAAAACACCCAAAATAAAAATGATAGAATAAATCACTTTTGAGAATGAAAAATTTTCCATTTGTCCAAAAAATATTTTATAAAAACCGATCTTTTTATTTAATATGCTCAAAACCAATACAGAGGAAATATGCAAAATAACCATTACCATAAAAAAATCAGCTAAAAATTCATGGTAGTCATAATCAACCCCATAAAAAAAAGTTAAATAACCAAAAGAAACAGTCAAAGGCATAATCAAACATAATGCAATTATGCTGATTTGGATAATGACATTTACTATGAGTTTTAAATTATCCGATTTAAATATCATTATAGA
>NZ_OOGT01000087.1 GCF_900323515.1 Acinetobacter stercoris
TTATTATTCAGGTATTATAATATACTTATAAAAATACCCTCTAAATCAAGAGGGTATATAAAATTATTCAAATGATGATATCATTTACTCAGCTCGAACCTTCAATTCGTAGCCTGTGTATTTGCGGATATTAATTACACCAGTATCCAAAATCAGATACTGACCTTTAATACCTTGAAGTTTTCCGCGAATAATAGGAGTTTTGTCCAAATTATGTGACTTGATTTTTTCAGGATAAGCATCAACAGGATAAACAAATTCACGTGGTAGCTCATCTTCTAAGTATTCAACAGTTTCATTAAATTCCAGATTTTGAGAAAATTCATCGCGAATTGTTTGAATTTTAGGTGCAAATTCTTCAACAAGTTCATTACGGATTTCGACCAGATTGATTGGGTCAGCTTCACCTTTGAGGAGTTTTCGCCAATCCGTTTTATCAGCAACTTGTGTTCCAAACATCGTTTCGAGTTGTCCTGATAGACGGCGAGAACCTACTTTCAGGATCGGTAAAGCTTGAGTTGCACCTTGATCTAACCAACGAGTTGGCATTTGCCCAATACGGGTAATTCCTACTTTTAGAGCACTAGAATTTGCTAGATAAACAATATGTGGCTGAAAACAAACTTCATGTGCAAAATCATCTTCACGGCAAGTTCCTAGATGATAATGGCAGGTCTCAGGTTTCATGATACACATATCACAAGCTGCTTTTGTCTTAAAGCATTTGAAACAATGACCTTGGGAATATGATTTAGGCGTTTTTACACCACAGGATACACAATAGATATTTCCTGTCCATTCCAGTTCAATTTCTTGTCCCAAACTAAATGGAAGTTCAATTTCTGAACGATCTAATATAAATTTATATTCAACATTTGCCTTGTGAGTTTGTTGATCAGTTACACTAAGGTCTTTCAAACCTGCATGCATTTTATGGCAAATGCCCTGTAGTTCCATGTTTAATTACTCACTCAAAATAAAGGTGCTGTTATGGCTGAGCTAAATGTCATCACTTCAATGCTAGACGATTTATCAAAAGAACAGTCAATCACAACAGCACTTTGTATCGGGCAAAATCTTGCCGAATACAGTACAAATCATTTAATTCAATGGCACTATTTTAACTTAACTGAGTTCCTAAGTCTGCCTTTTACTCAACGTTATGATTTAGGATTTGTGTTATTAGATACTCATCAGTTGCGAGATATTTCAGATAATCAAAAATCTCAAATTCTAGTAAAACTACGTGATCTTATGGCAAAACGTATAGTTGTTACATGCCAATTAAAAGATGAGCAATTATTGAGGGCACTAGGATTTACTCAACTGATAGATAAAACATCACATGAAAGTGATTTCGCTTTATGGCAATTTAACATTCTTACTTATAAGCATGTGCCAGATTGGTTTAATTCAAAATTTTGGGCAAATCCAGAAAATTGGGATAAATTTCGTTGGTGATAATGTTTTGAATATAGCGTTAAACTCTTGCAAAAATTAACAATTTGCTTTTTGGTGTGTTTGAAAAATCAAAGTATTCTGTTTGTTAAGTCATAAATTTTATCAGGGAAAACTCATGACAAATCTAAGCAATATTGTAGAAATACTGGCGCAACAAGCATTGGGTGGTCAACAACAATCTGGTCAAGAGCAAGGGGGGCTAGGAGGGATTTTAGGTTCAGTTTTGGGACAAGTCACAGGTGGTCAACAGCAGGCAGGTCAAGGCGGACTAGGGGGAATTCTAGGTTCGGTTTTAGGTCAATTCACAGGTGGTTCACAACAAGGCGGGGGGAGTGCTTTACTTGTCGCTGTAGTTCCACTTATTTTGAACTGGATTCAGGGACAAGGTGGATTACAAGGTGCTTTAGCAAAGCTTCAAAATGCAGGTCTTGGTGGGCAAGTACAAAGCTGGGTTGATCCAGATCAAAGTAATAATGAAGCAGCTGTTGGACAAATTCAGAATTTGTTCAATACTCAGGATGTTGAACAAGTTGCATCACAGGTGAATGTGCCTACAGATCAGGTATACGGTGCAATTTCATCAGTATTACCACAAATCATTGATTCACTTACTCCACAAGGTGATGGTACTGACGATCAGGAAGCAAATGCTGATATTCAAAAAGTTTTGGGGCTGGTTTCAGGCTTTCTAAAATAAATATTAATCATCTAATAAAAAGAGAGCCAAAAGGCTCTCTTTTTTACTTAATATATTGGTTGAGATTAGAAATTATATTCCATACCTACGCCATATACAGTTTTCTTATCATCTTCACCTGGTTTATTCATCCAGTCACGCTTTTGCTGAGCAACTAAACCATAGAAACGTGTTTGTTTGTTGAAGTTATAATCTAAACCAATACCATATTGGTCAATTTTTCGATCATCCATATTATCAGCAGAAGATTTTGCAGACTGATATTGACCTTTAACAGTCCATGGTGTGTTTAAGATATTATAAGTTGCTTGGATTACCCATGCTTTTTCTTCAAGTGATGCAACACTTGAATTTAATTTATTTGCTGTTAAATAGGCAGCTGATGGTGAATCTGAAGGTTCAGCATACTGGTATAATGCACCTAATACAAAACCTGGTAATCCAGCTTTAGTAAAATCATATGAACCAGTGATACGGTATGCATCAGATTCAATATCTTTTAAACCTAATGCATTGTATGCACCTGGCACACCAAAGTTACCTGCTACAGCAGCGGCAAAACCATAATCTTTATTTTCATATGTTAAAGAGGTAGATACTGCATTAAAGCTATCGCGTTCTTTGGTTGTATAGTCTGATGATTTATTTTCACCAGTGATAGCCATAATATTGAACTGTAAACCAGGGACTAATAAGTTTTTATCAGTTTCAAAGCCCACAACATTTTTTGGACGTTCTTCACCATGCATAGTTTTGGTAATATCTAAGTTTGTATCATCATTAAAGATGTCCTGATATTTACCTGCAGCAGTTTTGAAGTATGAATCATAGCTACCAGCTTTTACTGTACCGATGTCTTTAAATTTAAGACCTAAAAAGCGATTTCGTGCACTCCAGTCGGTATCAGAACCACCGTCTTTTCCATCTGTTGCAACTGCCCATTCTGCTTGATATACAACCCCAACTCGGTCAGTAAGTTTTTCTTCACCTTTAATTCCAAGACGAGATGCATTGGAGTTTACTTGAGATTCATCATTCCCCTTGAAATCATTATTATCAACTTGGTTTATTGAAACATTTAGCTTCCCATACAATGTAGGCGCTGCATGCGCTGCGCTTAAGCCTAGTGATGCAATTGCTGCAGCGAGTAGCACTTTTTTCATTGAGATTTCTCCAAAACTGTCAAAAAATGGCGTAAGCCTTATTCGCTCTTGTTTTGGCGAGCAATTTGAACAAAAGATTACAGATGCTCACCAACTTGCTATGCAGTATCTGCAAACTTTATGACAATGAAGTGAACGAAAAGTTACAATTTAATGACGGTTAAATAGTGGAAAAATAAACAAAACTTGTTTGAACGCTTTTTTAAATATAAAAAATGAGGCCTAAGCCTCATTAGAATTTTATACAGGAATTCAAAGTGCTGATTTTATTTTTTCAGCTTGCGCTTTAATTTTGTCAGTGTCGCCCATTGTTGCTGCATGTTTTCCTAGTTCATGAACAGAGCTAGGAATCAGATGAAAGTGTACGTGAGGTACTGTTTGACCTGCTGAAGCACCTGATAGTTGCATCAATACAATACCTTTCGCTCCTAATCCTTTTTCAATTGCTTTAGCAATTTTCTGGACGATCTGGATAGTATATGCAGCATCTTCGCCAGGCAAGTCAAGTAGGGTAATTGCAGGAGTTTTAGGGATAATTAATGTATGTCCTTCGGCTTGCGGCATGATATCCATGAAAGCAAGAACTTTGTCATCTTCGTAGACTTTGATTGCAGGTAATTCACCACGAAGAATTCTTGCAAAAATATTCTGGTCATCGTAAGCCATGATTAACTCCTTAAATTAAATCATTTACAATTCAATTCTTTCTGACGTGCCTTGATTTCGTCAAGTCTTTGTTGCTCTCTTTCTGAAAATTTAGGCTTAGAGGTATAGCAGTTTTCATTCCCAAATTTTGCCTTTGCTTCAGGATCTTTAAAACAGAAACCTTTAGAGGCATAAATGACATTATAGTCATCTTTAAGTTTTTGACATTCTTGTTCAGGTGTTGCAGCAAAACTATTCATTGCAGCAAACATCATTAAACCAGAGAATACACCAATTTTAAGCTTATTCATTTGAACTCCTATCATTTAAGTTGGGTTGTTCGGCTTTTCAATATATAAGATCTAATATTGATTATTCAATGACGAAAAAATTGATTTATCAGGGCTATTTCACAATAGCGGCTAGGTATGAGAGACATTTCTATAAAAATTTCAATTTATTAGATCAAAGGTCTAATAAACACTCGTTTGAAAGATGGAAAAGAATTGAGTTTTTATTCATTTCATATCTTTGTGCAGGTTTTGATCAAGCTTCATGATGTATTTAAATAATGACTAAAATATGAATTTCTTGTATCTAAAAGGAGGTTTATAAATGGCTTTTAATACTTTAATTTTTCATAAAATCTGTATTTAAAAAAATGCATATTCTTTTTTAAGATCAAATAACTTAAAAATAAAGCAGATTAAAAACTACAGAATCATCAACAGATTTTATGAAAATGGAAACGAGTGACCTAACCGTAATATGGCAATAGTCATTCGTTTCATTTATAGGAAAAATAAAAACTAATATTATCCTGAAATATTGAAATTCTATTCGTTTAGCGTAGTTGAGCGTTCAGCTAACCACTGTGTCAATACTGGCCAAAATTGTTCCGCACTTTTTTGACTAGACATCAAACCTAAATGACCACCAGGAATCAGGCTATAACTGACATCATGGCTTTGAGTTAGTGTCGTTAGTGGGCGAACAGCATCTGCTGAAACCATTTGGTCATTTTTTCCAGCACCGACAAAAAGTGAGCATTGGATATTTTTAAGTTCAATTGTTTTACCATGAAGGTAAATTGAACCTTGTTTAAGCGGGTTTTGTAGCCATACATTAAACAACATGTCTTGATTAATCCCACCAGGATAATCAATCATGTGATTTAAAAAATTACCTAAGGTTGCATGTTCATGCAGCATTTGACGGTCATCGAGATTAAGTAAAAGTTGTTTGTGTCCATCAAACCAGCCCTTAGGGTCTAAAATCTTAAAACCGAGTGCATTAATAATGCCTGGAGTATGAATCAACCTGTTCGGAATTTTGCCATGAAACATGGTCTGTTTTAATTTAGGTCTATGCCGGACAAAATGATTTAACCTTTTATAAAGCTTGCCAATACTGCCTGATGCAAAACTATCGATCGGGCTTCCCAGTACAATCAGGTTTTTTACATAATTGGGTTGACGTAGAGCTGTATAAAGCATGACAAAAATGCCAGCCATACTCCATCCATGAAGGGAGATCTGGTCACTACCAGAATGTTCCCGAATTCGATTCACAAAAAATGGAATGGCCTCATCAATGAAGTTAAGAAAATTTAGGTTTTGGTCGTGATAATTTAATTTTCCCCAATCAATTAAATAAACATCAAATCCATGCTCGGTAAAATGTTTGACTAGTGAGCGATATGGATATAAATCGTAAATTGCCATATTGATAGCAAGTGGGGCAACAAAGACCAAAGGTTCTGTATATTTTCGGCTTTGTGAAGGATAGTAACGTGCTTTAGATTTGTGATATTCCGCTACGATATCATATGGTGTGGACTGAGACAGAACGAGAGATTTTCCATTGAAAATACGAGTGGACAAGTTTTTAAGCTTGTTTTGTTGACCTTTCAGTTTATCTTTAACTTGATCCATGTGAGCCATTAGTCCTTTTATTATAAAAGATTGCTCGAAGTCTAAGCGATATTTTCATATTTTACCTTGACCTTAAATACCTTAGACGCTCAAAATGTTGGCAATTATTTACAAACACAGTTCAGGACTGGATTTTTAAGATGAGCCAACAAGACGACATTGAATACCAACTTGATACTTTAGCGATTCGTACAGGTCATACACGTAGTTTTGAAGGTGAGCACGGCGAACCGATTTTTTTAACTTCATCATTTGTGTATGAAAATGCGGCTGAAGCAGCAGCGAAATTCTCTGGAGCAGAACCTGGCAACATTTATTCACGTTTTACGAATCCGACGGTTGCAATGTTTGAAAAACGCTTAGCCGCTTTGGATGGTGGTGAGCGTTGTGTTGCAACAAGTTCAGGTATGGCTGCGATCATGGCAGTTGCAATGTCTTTCTTAAAAACCGGAGATCATGTCATTTGCTCACGTGCTGTATTTGGTTCTACAGTTTCATTATTTGAAAAATACGTCAGCAAATTTGGTGTGGCAGTTGATTTTGTTGATTTGACAGATATAAATGCATGGAAAAATGCAATTCGCCCTGAAACCAAGTTGCTGTTTGTAGAATCACCATCAAACCCGCTATCAGAAATTGCTGATGTACAGGCTTTATCTGATTTGGCTCATAAGAATGATGCACTGCTTGCGATAGATAACAGTTTTTGTACACCTGCTTTACAACAGCCACTGAAATTAGGTGCTGATTTAGTTGTGTATTCAGCAACAAAATATCTGGATGGTCAAGGCCGTGCATTAGGTGGTGCTGTTGTAGGTAGTGATAAGCTGTTGGAAGAAGTTTTTGGCTATGTACGTACTGCAGGACCTTCGATGAGTCCTTTTAATGCATGGGTATTCTTAAAAGGTTTAGAGACTTTAAAATTACGTATGAATGCACATTCAGCAAGCGCACAGAAAATTGCTGAATGGTTACAAACGCATGATAAAATTGAAAAGGTGTATTTTGCTGGTTTAAAAGATCATGTTGGTCATGAGCTTGCAGCGAAACAGCAAAAAGGCTTTGGTGGTATTGTTTCGTTCGAAGTGATAGGTGGGCGTGACAGTGCATGGAAAGTTATTGATAATACAAAATTTATATCAATTACTGGTAATTTGGGTGATGTAAAATCTACAATTACCCATCCTGCAACGACGACGCATGGAAAATTATCACCAGAAGCTAAAGAAGCAGCAGGAATCCGTGAAGGGTTAATTCGCCTTTCAGTTGGACTGGAAGATGCCGATGATATTATTCGCGACTTGTCGCATGGTTTAGATTTGGTCTAATAAATAAACATTATGTTCGGAGAGATGTATGAACATTAATATGCTGATGCAACAAGCCCAGCGCATGCAAAAAGAAATGGAAAGCAACGTTAAAAAAGCGAAAGAAGAGCTTGCTCAAACAGAAGTTCATGCTGAAGCTGGTGGCGGTCTGGTTAAAGTGACCATGACTTGTCGTAACGTGGTTAAACGCATTGAGATTAGCCCGGATCTTTTACAAGATGACCCAGATATGATTGAAGACTTGATAGCAGCTGCAATGAATGATGCTGCACGTCAGGCTGAGAGCATTTCAGAAGAGAAAATGAAATCTGCAAATTCGGGTATGGGTTTGCCTCCGGGTCTTTCAGGCTTATTCTAAGGAAGTATACGTGTTTAGTGACCGTTTTGATCAGTTGGTTCAAGCACTACGTATTTTGCCTAGCGTTGGTCCGAAATCGGCTCAACGCATGGCGTTACACCTGATTATGAAAAATAAAGAAGGTGCAATAGGCTTGGCTCATGCGTTGAATGAAGCAACATCTTATATTCATGAGTGCGAAATATGTCATTCATTAACCGAGAATGATATTTGTGACATTTGTCAGTCTACCGAACGTGATGATCAGGTACTTTGTGTTGTTGAATCACCAGCAGATGTAATGGCAATTGAACAAAGTGGTAGTTTCAAAGGCAAGTATCATGTTTTGGGTGGTCATCTTTCACCACTTGACGGTATCGGACCAGAAGAGATAGGTATTCCTTACCTGATTCAGCGCTTAAGTAGTGGTCAGATCAAAGAGGTGATTCTGGCAACGAATGCAACGGTTGAGGGGCAAGCAACGGCACATTATCTTGTTGAAGCAGCAAAGCATTTACCTGTTCAAATGACGCGTATTGCACAAGGCGTACCACAAGGTGGGGAGTTAGAGTATGTTGATAGTCATACTTTAAGTCAGGCTGTGCATAATCGGATGCGTATGAAATAAAGATCTGAGCCAGATCAAAAGTGTTTTCACCACCACATTATAGCCATGATTGTTTAATTGTTTAGATCATTCAACTTTCTTAAAATGCTCATGGTTACAAGTATGTAGCAATGCGAACAATCTTTAATCGTCAATCATTTTTTCATTGTTGGTTTTCACTATATTTTGCAATAAGAAGTGCCAACAATGTCTAAAATGATAATGTTTTTGTAGTTTAAGTCGATAAAGTGTGGTTTTTTGCGAATATAACGGATATGCTGATTAAATAGTGCGTTCAAAAAAGGATTTTATAAACACAATAAATGAGATTTATACTTATTGTTAAAAAGATTTAAAAAGTATTACATTAGATTGATGTACCTTTTAAAACAAATCTTTATAGAGGAATAGTGGAAAAATCTTATATTTAAATGATATAAATTAGGGTAATATTCTGCTAATTTCAAATTTAAAATTTGACTCGAATCGAGATGTTTCAATTTATCCAACAACAGACTGAACTCACAGATGTTCTGACTTTAATGAGTCAATGCAAAACTTATGGTTTGGACACCGAATTTATTAAGGTTGATACACTGTGGCCGAAATTAGGTGTTTTTCAGGTTAATGTCGATGAGAAAGTGTTTCTATTAGATGGAACAACACTAGATCTGACGCATTTCTGGAGCAAATTGTCTCAGGCTCAACAAAACATTTTTCATGCTTGTAGTGAAGATGTTGATCTGATTTATCATTATTCACAAAATAAATCCTTATCAAATGTTTTTGATACACAAGTTGCCATGTCATTTCTAGGTTATGGTTTACAAGTGAGCTATCAGAATGCACTAAAACAAATGTTGGATATTGATATAGAGAAAGATCAGACTCGTTCAGATTGGTTGGCTAGACCATTAACACCTGAGCAAATGTCGTATGCGGCCAATGATGTACTTTACATTATGCAATTGGCGGAAAAGGTAAAATCAGAGTTACAAAGTAAATATCTCTATGAATGTGTAATTGAAGATTGTGACAGTCTAACGCAAGAAATTGCTGAGGAAACACCATTAGATAAACTTTATCTGGATGTTGGGAATTATAGACATTCACGTCGGCAACTTATGCAATTGCAACAACTTGCAATATGGCGTGAACAGATGGTAAAAGCACTGAATTTACCGCGTAGTTTTATATTGAAAAATTCTACCATGATAGATCTGGTAGAAAAAAATCCAAAAAATAATTTCCAGCTTACCAATATTAAAAATATTCGTCCAAACGTAGTGCGAGAACATGGCAAAACTATTTTGGATCTTTTAAAATTTTTACCAGATAGCCAACAGTGGCCGCTACGTATTGCTCGTCCGATCCGACATTCATCCAAAAATATTACCGAACAAATTGATCTATTGGTTCAGCATGTCGTAAATGAAACTGGTGTTCCTAAAGAAGTGCTTTTACGAAAGAAATGGTTGAATGCACTTTACCAACATGTTGTATTTCATAATGATGATCAGGATTTACCAAGCTATTTGTTAGGGTGGCGCTATGAGTTGTTAACTGAGCCATTGATTCAGTTATTGTCAAAAGATGAAGAATATTTGACGACCCAAATGAAAGTCTACGATTAAATTCTTTTTTTGTTTTTATATTTTATGTTGAAACACGACTGGTGCGTTAACAATCGCTAATGTATCTAGTCTGATTTTGTTGTATCCTGTGATCTAAGTTTATGAGTCCTGTTGTAACAATGCATTGTGATATTTATAAATCGAGCAAAAAAGATGAAATGTATCTTTACATTGCTCGTCCTAATCATACAGATAATGATGAACAAGCTGATCCTTTAGAAGTTGTTCCTGATGCAATAAAAATAGCATTTGGTCGTGCAACTTTTGTAATGAATCTAGAGCTTTCAGAAACGAGAAAGCTGGCACGGGTCAATGTTTTACATGTGCTTGATTCATTACATACGAAAGGTTTTTTCATTCAAATGCCGCCAGAAGGATTAATCAATCCTAATGCAGTAGAACCTGAGGGATTACGTGGTGCGTGAAGATCAGACGGGAATATGGGAAAATCTTGGTTCAATACTGGATGTTATTCCTGAAGATAGTATTGCTGTAGCAGTTTATATTCTCGGTGCTTTGATTATATTGTGGTGTTGGTATGAAATACAAAAACGGTTACCACAGCCTTTAGGTGGTATCACTTGGGTGATTGTTTTTGCATTAATAGCCACGCCCTCTATTTCAGAGGGACCTAATTCATCAGTAGCTCCTGCATTCTTTGGCTTTTTATTTGGTCTTTTAACCAAAGACTCATCACTCATCTGGTCAAATTTATCCCTTATGACTTTGGTTATCGGTTTAGGGCTGGTTATAGGATATTTCTGGTCAAAATATGTTTCTAAAAAGAGCGTTGTCGATAACAGCTCTGCTGTTAAAAGTTCAACACCTCTTTAATAAAAATAAGGTTTAAACATGTCTGTTGATGCTCAACAATTTACTGGAACAGATCAGTACATCGCGACTGATAGTTTAAAACTTGCTGTAAAAGCTGCACGTGCTTTGCAAAAACCGTTATTGGTAAAAGGTGAACCTGGAACTGGTAAAACCTTATTGGCTGAGCAAGTGGCAGAAAGCTTAGGTCTTAAACTTATTACTTGGCATATCAAGTCAACAACTAAAGCTCAACAAGGGCTTTATGAGTATGATGCAGTTTCGCGCCTTCGGGATAGCCAGTTAGGTGATGATCGTGTTTACGATATTAAAAATTACATTAAACCGGGTAAATTGTGGGAAGCTTTTACTAGTAATGAGCGATGTGTACTGTTAATTGACGAAATTGATAAGGCAGATATCGAATTTCCAAATGACTTGTTACACGAACTGGATAAAATGTCTTTCTATGTTTATGAAACATCAGAAACCATCACAGCTTCACAACGTCCTATTGTGATCATTACTTCAAATAATGAGAAAGAGTTGCCTGATGCATTTTTGCGTCGTTGTTTTTTTCATTATATTGATTTCCCGGATGAAGCAACAATGCGTGAAATCATTGCAGTTCATTTTCCAGATATTTCGACAACATTGGTCAATGAAGCTTTACAGATTTTCTTTAAATTGCGTCAGATACCAGGATTAAAGAAATTACCTTCTACTTCTGAACTAATTGATTGGTTGAGTTTACTCATGGCTGATGATATGCCGGAAGATATTCTGAGAAATCATGATAAGAGTAAAGCAATTCCTCCATTATATGGTGCATTGATTAAGAATGAGCAAGATGTACAATTGCTTGAGCGTTTAGCATTTATGTCGCGCAGATAGAAAAACAGAATTTTTGCTTGGTTTGAAATGAAACTGTCGAATATTTTTGACAGTTTTATTTAATAATCAGATTCGTATCAGACATTCTATGAATGCTGATAATTTGACTGTAAATATAAGCACAGAAAATTTCTAATAACGTACCAATATATTTTATTGATATAGCTCTTATGACTCATGCTATAAGTGGGTGACAAGGCTAGCTTGAATTGTATGTGTTTTCGAAAATTTTCATCATGTAAATGTAAACTTAACCAAGCGATTACTGATGGGGTAATACGAACTATACTTTGTGCTGCACAATGTGTCACATTACGGAAAAGCCAGACTTTATTATTTGGGTAATGACGAAATAAGACGCTATCTCGTTGAGGAGTGTACCGGTTTTCTCACCATTGATAACCAGCATAGGTGCGCAATCATTATTAAGTAAGTTCTGCTGATGAAGTGAAAAGGGTATCATGTAAAAACTAAACTGGGTTTTATCAGGCACTGTAGATAGCCGAAGCGCATTAGCGATGATTCCTGATATTCCATTAGTAATGCGTTTATAAAATCTACACCTGCATCAAAGACAGTTATAGGTTCGTCTAATGTAACTGCTGCATCGACTTTATATAATTGTGTTGCTAAATTGAGTTTAAACAAGATACCAGGATCAAAATAGTTGCTATATTTTGTTCGGATATTGATTTTTTTATCGCGGTTATTGAAATGAATTACCAAAATTACTGAGATATAAATTTATTTCAATAACAAAGTATTTGTGGCGTATTGTTATACTCCGTTCAGGATATCCTATTCGTGAACTGTACAGCACTTTACTACTAAGAAACTATCTCTGATAATAGGTATGAGTTTCAATCTTGAAGTTCAAGTTTTTAGATTCTTTTATTGTGGTAGCAGAATCGTAATTTCACGTTCTAACAATTTATTTTATAAAAAGGAATTTATCGCCCATGTTTGTGCGGTTATTTTATACACTCAGAAAGTATGGTATACCAGTTACGACACGTGAATTGATTGATTTAAATCAGGCTGTTAGTCAAGGTTTGGTTTTTGCTGATCAGGATGAATTCTATCAACTTGCAAAAACTATTTTGGTTAAAGATGAACGTTTTTTCGACAAATTTGATCGTGCGATAAAAGATTATTTTGAGGGGATTCAAACCTTTGACTTGGATGAGCTACTTAATCAGGTACATAAACTTCCAAAAGACTGGTTTGATTTAGAACTGATTGAAAAAAACCTGACACCAGAACAACGAGAACAACTTTTAAAAGCAGGCTCATTGGAAGAGCTGATGAAAATGCTGGAAGAACGTTTAAGAGAACAGCATAAAAAACATCAAGGTGGTAATAGGATGATTGGCACGGGCGGGACATCGCAGTTTGGTGCTTATGGCGATCACCCGGAAGGTGTGCGTATTGGTGGACCAGGCCGTAAACGTTCAGCAGTTAAAGTCTGGGAACAGCGCAAATATCAAAATCTGGACGATAATCAAATTTTGGGTACGCGGCAAATGCAGTTAGCTTTACGCCGTTTACGTAAATTTGCCCGTCAAGGTGCTGCTGAAGAGCTTGATATTAACGGTACGATCAGGGAAACCGCAAAACAGGGTATTTTAGATGTGCAGATGGTTCCAGAGCGTCGTAACCGCATTAAGGTGTTAATGTTGTTTGATGTCGGTGGCTCAATGGATTCCTATATTGCCCAATGTGAAAAATTATTTAGTGCGGCAAAAACTGAATTTAAAACTTTAGAATATTTTTATTTCCATAACTGTTTGTATGATTATGTTTGGAAAGATAATTTTCGCCGTTCCTCTACCAGAATGAATACTTGGGATTTATTTAATACCTACGCGAAAGATTATCGGGTAATTGTTGTTGGTGATGCCAGCATGGCGCCATATGAGTTGAAATCGCCTGGTGGTTCGGTTGAATATATGAATGATGAAGCAGGTGATGTCTGGCTGCGTCGGTTACGACAGCATTTTGAAAAAACGGCCTGGTTAAACCCTGAAGAAGAAAATTACTGGCATTATACTCAAACAATTGGTTTAATTAAACAAATCTTTGAAGATCACATGTATCCTATGACTCTAAAAGGTATAGAAGACATGACAAAGTATTTAGCGAGATAGTACGAGTAAGTAATAGTAACAAGGGGATAATATGCAGTATCAGATGAATGGCATCGCGCTACCTAATGAAGATGGATTTTTTGGTGAATATGGTGGCCAGTTTATCCCTCCACATTTAAAAGAAGCAATGGATGATATTAATGTTGCTTATGAAAAAATTCGTCAAACTCCAGAGTTTCAAAATGAACTAACTGAATTATTTACTCATTATGTCGGGCGACCTAGTCCATTATTTCATGCTAAACGCTTATCTGATCAGTTAGGTGGAGCACAGATTTATTTAAAACGTGAGGATTTAAATCACACTGGTGCACATAAAATCAATCACTGTTTAGGTGAGGCATTACTTGCCAAGTATATGGGTAAAACCAAAGTGATTGCTGAGACAGGTGCGGGACAACATGGTGTAGCTTTAGCAACGGCCTGTGCACTGGTTGGTATTCCTTGTGAAATTCATATGGGGCAAGTAGATATCGAAAAAGAGCATCCAAATGTTGTCAAAATGAAAATTTTGGGTGCAACTCTTATTTCTGTTACGCGTGGTACAGCAACGCTCAAAGATGCGGTAGATAGTGCTTTTGAAGAATATTTAAAAGATCCTGAAAACTTTATCTATGCTATTGGTTCAGTGGTTGGCCCCCACCCATTCCCAAAAATGGTTCGTGATTTTCAGTCGATTATCGGTGATGAAATAAAACAACAGACACAAGAGCGTTTTGGAAAACATCCAGATTATGTTGTGGCATGTGTGGGTGGTGGATCAAATGCAATGGGTGCTTTCTCGGCTTTTTTAAATGATCCTGATGTAAAGCTGGTTGGTGTTGAACCTGCTGGTCATGGGTTGGATACTGATATGCACTCAGCAACGCTGACCTTGGGCAAGCCAAGTGAAATACATGGAATGAAGTGTTATGTATTGGAAAATGAGCAGGGTGAACCTTTACCAGTACACTCGATAGCATCAGGTCTAGATTATCCTGGCGTTGGACCTCAGCATAGTTTTCTAAAAGATCTTGGACGAGTTGAATATAGTACCGCAACCGATCAGGAGTGTCTGGATGCTTTCATGACTTTATCTCGTGTAGAAGGTATTGTTCCCGCACTTGAAAGTTCACATGCAGTGGCATGGGCACTCAGGGAAGCGCCTAAAATGTCTAAAGAACTCAAAATCGTGGTGAATTTATCTGGGCGTGGAGACAAAGATTCAGACTATGTCGCAGAGAAGCTAGGTTTGAATTAACATTCTGTTTCAACTAAAAAAGCCAGTTTTGTAAACTGGCTTTTTTTATTATTGATTGAAAATCAATCTATTTAATCAGCTATTATTTTTATAATTCATCATGTATTTACCAATTATAGCTTTTGGATGAGTAACCTCTTATAAAAT
>NZ_OOGT01000187.1 GCF_900323515.1 Acinetobacter stercoris
CAATTATCATTTTTATTGCAAAAATATTGTAAATATAAATAATGCTGATTCTCATTATTGTTTACAACACAGGTGTTTTTGATGCGATTTACTGCGCTCACATTAGCAATGAGTTTTATATTTTTAAATCAGTGTTTTGCATCTCAAATAGAAAAAGTGGAAGCTGAAAGTAAAAAGAAAATACATGCTGCATTGACTAAAATCATTATAAAGGCAGTAGAAGATCAAGTCGTGGGCAAAAATCATTACAATGAGGGGCAGCTCAAAGGGATGCCAAATGGCAACAAAACAATTAGCGAATTTTTAAGAAAAAACCCTAATGTACAGTTTTCACAAAATAATATGGGTGCAGGAACACAAGGAGAAATCAAAGCAGCTGATTTTAGTATTAACGGCGCTATGTTCTATGACAATAAGTTGTTGTTTGATAATGTAAGCCTAAATAATTCAATTAATCCAGCAGCTGGGCAGAGTTCTTCAGCTGATTATCATATTCATTCCTTAGGTGGTTCTTCGTTTTCAACCACTATTAATACAGATTTGATCTGTGAATTAGATGTTTTAGATAGCAATGTCAGCGCAGAATACGGAGAGTTCACTGGTGGCGTAGTAAAAGCTAAAACCTGTGCACCTAAAACAGCTGTTGGAGAAATACACGGTCAAATTTCTTATGACTATACATCTAGCGACTGGACTAAATTTAGTTACGCAACAGCAGATGAATTAGAAAAATTTGAAAACAACCAAAATCAAAACTATCAAAAAGATTTTATAAAACGAGGTCTTTCAGCAATTGTTTATGGGAAGTTTTCTGAGAAAATTGCAACAAGTTTAACTGTATCAAAGCGATGGTCTGATATTGGATTTACCACACAACTTTTAGATGGGAGTCTTGCTGATCAAAAGCGTGAGAATGATAACCTAAACTTAAATGTTTATATACAACCAAATGATCAAAATAAATTAAAAGTAGGATTACAGTATCAAAGAGATCATAAGGATTTGCACCAGTTTAATGTAAAAAATAGTGGAAAAAAAACTGATGAAAATAACCAGGCACTTGAGTTAGAACTTGAAACGCATTTTAACCGTGCCAAATTGACCCAATCATTGGTTTATCAGAAACAAAAACAAGCAAATGATTCAGATTTAAATGAATTAATCGCTTGGAATTCATCGAGAGATAAGAATTGGTCGGCATTATCTACTGCAAGCGAAGGTGGTTATGGAGATAAAGCTCAAAATCTTGTAAGTTTAGAATACAAAATATCTTCTCAGTTAAACCCGTTTCAAATTGCTAATGTTGAGCATCTGTTCTTATTTGGTGCAGGTTATGGACATTATGCAGCAGATTGGAAACGCCTAAGTGAAGCTTATGTTTATTTATTGCCATCTAGGCTAAAAAAAAATCATGATTTTACATGCTTAAATATAAATGGTGAAATAGATCGGTTTTGTGATTTATCTTACAATAATGGTATTGGGCAATACCATACAAGACGTGAAATCTACAAAGCGGGAACGATTGCAGTAACTCAGGAACGAGCTCATTTATTTATTGAAGATTCGATTAACTGGAACAATATAATCAAAGCCAGAATTGGTTTGCGTGGAGACTTTGATAGTCTTAATGGACAAATTAATTATGCACCACGTTCGAATATCCAGTATTTACCATTTTCAGATAGTCGTCTGACGTTTACTTCAGGTTGGAATCGCTATTATGGAAACAACTTGTTTAGTTATGTACTACAGGATGGCATAAACAAACTGATTATTTCTCAATCAAGAGAAAATATTGATACAGCATGGGGAACGCCTAAAAATAGTCAAACTTCCAATGTACAAAAGACCAAACTGGATACCCCATTTGCCGATGAGACTGTTTTTGCTGTTGGTAGTCGATTTGGTATTTTTGATGGTCAAATTAAATATGTGCATCGTAATTATCGAGATCAGATCAGAAAAAATAGAGTTAATTGGTCACCATTGATTGATCAATACGATAATCTGGGTCGCATCAAGGCAGATGTTTATACTTTGGCATTATCAAATTTTGTACCATTTACATTTGCTGGAAGTCAGCATCAATTCCAGTTCGCTTTTGATTATAGTGATATTAAACGTAATTTTAGTGATTATGATGATTCTATAAATGCTTTAACCTATCGGCAATATATTAAATATGATGGGAAAATAATTGATCAGGCTGACCGACCAGCGAATAACTTTAATCAACCTTGGACTGCACGTTTGGGCTGGGATATTTCGTTTGACAAAATTCCGTTGAAAATTAGTCATTTTTTTAGGTTGAGAGGAGCATATGATGCAATGGTTCGCTCAAGTATCCCTGCAAATCAACAAGTTGAATATTTAGGGCAAACTGTGGTCTCTGAATATAAAGCGATGAAAATGCCAAGTGCTTTTACTTGGGATATGCGTGCAACTTATGATGTTGCTACTGGACAGGGCTCAAAAATGATCTTTGGTCTAACCGTAAAAAACTTGACCAATAAATTTAATAAATACACCGAAGATGATAAATCGACGCTCTATTCTGAATCGGGACGCCAATTCATTGCTGATGTTAGTTTTAAATTTTAATTGAGTTTGAAGGTTATATTGATGAAAAAATTATATTTTAGTATCGCATTACTGCTTTGCTCCCATACTGTGTACGCTGAAAATAAGGATTTGAATAAAGCAGAGCATAGTCAAAAGAATTGCTATGTCGACCCTGATATTCAAAGAAAGCAGATACCGAAAACACCGGATGATATGTCTTTACCCAATTTTGGTCAGGGAATAATTGGATGGGGAACAGGGGCAGAAGGTACACAGAACAAATTGATTAATTTGAATATCATTGATATCCAAAGTTATAAAAAACAAGGTGTGACATTGGCTATGATTCAAGAATGGCAAGCATTTTATGAAAATGAAAGCAAACGTAATACTTGTAACCCTACAGCACCATTACGAGCTGAATTAATGAAGAAAATTGCATTGATGTGGCAATAATCGATTTATAAAAAGCCAATGAAAATCATTGGCTTTTTAGGGAGAGTTTTAATTGGGAGATAATTAAACGAGGAATCTACGCCGACATTTTCGGCTTAACCATATTATTGATTGAAATCACATTTTCCAATAATTCTGGAGACATCAAATTTTCCTGAAGGACGATGTCAATCACGCTTTCATTATTCACTAATGCCTGTTTGGCAATGCGTGTAGTTGTTTCATAACCTAAATAAGGGTTCAATGCAGTCACGATTCCAATCGAATGCTCAACAAGATGTTTACAATGCTCAGCATTTGCACTGACTGTATCAATACATTTGCTTTTGAACATTTTCATGGCATTGCTGAGAAGTTCAATTGATTCAAACAATTTATATGCAATTAACGGTTCCATTGCATTTAACTGCAATTGACCTGCTTCTGCCGCGAATGTTACAGCCAAATCATTTGTAATGATTTGAAAACATGAAATATTCATTGCTTCCGGGATAACAGGATTAACTTTACCAGGCATAATTGAACTGCCAGGTTGACGTGGTTCCAGATTAAGCTCACCAATACCCGTACGAGGACCGCTAGATAATAAACGCAGGTCATTTGCAATTTTAGAAAGTTTGGTTGCTGTACGTTTAAGCAAACTTGATAAAAGAACAAAATCACCCATATCAGATGTAGCTTCAATCAGATCAGGCGCAACTTTAATTTCTTTTTTCGAAATGCGTGACAAGGCTTGTGTTGCTAAAGTTGCATAACGGGCTTCAGTATTGATACCAGTACCAATCGCAGTTCCTCCTAAATTTACATAGCCAAAAGTATCTGGAACTAAAGCATTAATTTTATCCAGATCTTTTTGTAGCGTTGTAGCAAAACCAGCAAACTCTTGCCCTAGTGTCATAGGAACAGCATCTTGAAGTTGTGTGCGTCCCATTTTAATAATATTTGCAAATTCCGATGACTTTCCATTTAAGCTTGAAATTAGCTCTCTAAATGGTGTCATTAATTGATCCAGACTAAATAACAAGCCTAAACGAATTGCAGTAGGATATGCATCATTTGTGGATTGCGACATGTTGACGTCATTGTTTGGATGTAAATATTGATACTGACCTTTTTCATGTCCCATATGTTCCAATGCAATATTTGCAATGACTTCATTGGCATTCATATTGGTCGATGTACCTGCACCACCTTGAAGCATATCAATTGGAAATTCTTCTTTGAAATGACCATCAATCAATTGCTGACATGCATATTGAATTGCGTCAAATTTATTTTGATCAAGTTTTTTCAGTTCTAGATTTGCCGTAGCACAAGCTAATTTAACCATCGCAAAAGATTTAATAAAGTTTGGAAAATCACTTATTTTACTTTTAGATAAATTGAAATTTTCTAGAGCGCGAAGGGTTTGGATACCATAATAATGTTCGTTATTTACATCACGAACGCCGAGGAGATCTTTTTCAATACGTGTTAAATTGCTGGAATTCATAACATTCGTCAATTTGACTGGAGATAATTCATATTATGTTTCAATTTATTTTTTTTCTAATGCATTAATCACGAGTGTTATGCATTTTTTGCATAACATGATTATAATTTGAAAATTACAACAAGGATAAATTCTCCCAATGAGTATTGAAGTGCGCTGGATTGAAGATTTATTGACGTTAGAGCGTAATAAGTCTTTTTCCAAAGCTGCTGAACAGCGTTTTATTAGTCAATCGGCTTTTACACGTCGAATTCAGCATATCGAAGAGATGGTTGGCGCAGATATTGTGCAACGTGATACACACCACAAAATTGAATTTACAGAAATAGGAAAGCTGTTATTAACCGTATCGAAAAATATAGAAACACAATTAAAAGAAGCAGAAAGTTTAATTAATAATATCAAGAGCAGCCATGAATCAATTATAAGATTTTCTGTTGCACATTCTTTAGCCTCTGGCTTTTTGAGCAATTTTTTAAAGAAATTACCTATACCTATACAGGATTTTAAAATCGAGATTTTAGCAACAAATATCGATGAGGGATTATCTTTATTAAAAGAAGGTAGTACAGATTTCATGATTTGTTATGGTCATAAGTTAAATGACACTTTATTGAAAAGTAATACTCTTAGTTATATTAAAATTGCTGAAACTGAAATTGTACCTGTAATTGCACATTTTGAAAATAATCCTCACGAATATGACATTCATGAAAAATTTCCATTGTTGACCTATAGTCATAATGCCTATTTGAGAAATGTTGTAGATCGGCTTATACAAGGAAAACTCAAGTATAAAATACTCTATGAGACTGATATTGCAAACAATTTAAAAGAATTGGTGTTACATGGTTTAGGTGTTGCATGGCTACCAAAAATTATTATGCAAGAAGAGCTGGCTGCGGGAAAACTAAAAATCATTAATGAGCCAGAATATCATTATTCGCAAGATATTTTAATTGTAAAAAATAAATTTAATAATAATAAGGATATTAATAATATCTGGAATTCATTATTGAACTTCGATAAGTTATAAATAATAGAGGATGTGGTGTATTCACATCCTACTCTAAATAGTAGCATCAGCATGCTGAATTGGTTTTATAGTTGAGTTATCGGTATAAATAGTAGTCAGGAATTTTGGGCATTATCTGAAGCCTGTAACCAATAAAACGAGTACTTTTATAAAAAGAATGCAATCACAATTGACTGACTTTATTTTTTAATTGTTCCATTTGTTCAATAAGATGATTAATCATGATCTGGGATATACGTGAAATTTGTCTCTTAGGCGCAACACACAGTGCAATAGTCAGTGGATATAATCCTTTTTCCTTGATTGGCTTAAATATAATTTCATCACGTTCTAATAAAGGATATGCATCAATATAAGACAATACTCCTATTCCCAGGTTTTTCTTGATCAATGAAATAATCATTCTGATATCGTTGCATTCAAGTTTTTGTTGAGGTGAAACATTGTGATATTTGTATAGAGCATGAACATAATCATAAATTGTTAATGGCGTACCCGGGATGAGGTGTTTAAAATTTAAAGTATCTGAAAAATATAGCTTGTCTTGCCGAGCTAAAGAATGGTCTTTTGCCATAACAAAACCGAGTGGAATTTCAACAAATGAAAGCACATCCAGTTGCGTATGACTTTTAGGGTTTAGGATTATTCCAAAATCAAGTTCAGCATCACTAATCATTTTGGAGATAATTTCACTTTCTTGAATGCAAACATTAAGGTTGATCCATGGATAATTTTCATACATATATTGAATAGAGTCTAAAACAAATCCATCACTCAAGGCTGAGATGAGTCCGAGTTCAACGTTACCTCTTGATAGTCCTTGTATTTCATCAAAACGGATACGAGTACGCTGAAATTCTTTTTGCCACTTTAATAAGTCTGTATAGAGCAATTCACCAGCTAATGTAAGTTTCAAACCATTTGAAAGTCGTTCAAAAAGTGCGATACCAAATGCTTCTTCTGCAAGTGTAATCTGCCTATGTACAGCAGAAACAGAAATAAAAAGTTGTTCAGATGCCTTACGTAAACTTCCTGTTTCAGCAACTGCTATAAAATATTCAGAAAAACGTGAAAAGGTAATATTCATCATCGCATGATTTCACTAAATTAAAAACTTAGGGGCTCTATATAAAATCAAGCTATTTTCATGCCAATAACAACAATAAATCTTAAAAGTGTTCTAATTTTTAGAATGTAAAGTACGAAACATTCTAATAGACAGAAAGTCGATATATTGGCTAATTTGAGAACCATGAAAGAGATTCAAGTTTGATTTACTCTTTTTTAATGGATTGTTATTTAAAGATAATTGTGGGGTAGATATGAATGCCATACCAGTTCTAAATTTAGTTACTCAACCGAATTGTAGTGAATTTGACCCTTCAGACTGGAATATTTTAGCAGAGCATTGGTATCCGGTTGCACGTATTCAGGATGTTACGGAGCAACCTCAACAGGTGCAGTTACTTGATGTAAAAATGGCACTGTATAAAACAGAAAGTGGTGAGATCCAACTGGCACGTGATATTTGCCCACACAGAGGCGTGCCATTAAGTAAGGGATGGGTAGAGGGAGATGAAATTATTTGCCCTTATCATGGTCTTAGATATAACACTGCTGGAAAATGTGTAAAAATCCCTGCTCAACCAGAATTAACAAAAATTTCTGATCGGTTTAGTCTGATTAAATTTCCTGTTATTTTAAAATATGGCTTGGTCTGGACCAGTTTATCTGGTCGCGACGAAAATAAAGCAAATTTTCCTGTACTGGATACCTGGGACAATGAACAGCATCAAGCCATATTGCCTCCATTTGTTGATATTGGCGGAGCAAGTGGCCGGCAGTTAGAAGGCTTTATTGATGTTGCACATTTCGCATGGGTACATCACCAATCCTTTGCTAACCCAGAAAATCCTGTGGTACCCAAATATTCAACAGAGCGCACCGATTATGGCTTACATACGGAATATGTGAGTGATGTCAGCAATTATCCACATGGTATGCAACATCTAGCACCAGCAGGATTTTTATGGAAACGTATATTTGATGTTTATCCACCATTTTCAGCTGTTTTGACCATCCATTTCCCTGAAAATGGAATATTAAAAATACTGAATGCGTGCTGTCCTGTGTCACATAATAAAACCCGTTTATTCGTACCATTGACGCGTAACTTTGATACAACAGGCGATCTTGAAGCAGTATATTCCTTCAATGCCCAAATATTTGCAGAAGATCAGGAGATGGTTGAAAGCCAGAAACCAGAAGAGTTGCCTTTAGATATTAGTATGGAGGCGCATTTTGAAGCTGATCGTTCTTCAACTACTTATCGTAGAATTTTGGCTGAATGGGGGCTGAGTAAACGCTATATTATTTAATATAAATAAGGTATTTAAAC
>NZ_OOGT01000423.1 GCF_900323515.1 Acinetobacter stercoris
TCATTTTATTTGTAATTTGTGACTTTGAGCTTGTAAGGTAATATAATAAAGTCAATGTAAGGGGACGCATAGTGTAATTTGCTGATCTTGCACGGTTGATCTGGCGGTTTGAATTGTAACCGCACAGTCTGGGTATGAGTATGTAAATTATTCATAGATTTATGTGTAAATTTTTACATTTAAATACTTTTGTTATCTTATGCAGTAAATAATAGTACCAATAAAGGGTATTGGTTTTTTAATTAGGATGGTTTAGATATGCCAAGCAGACATAAACGTCATAAGCAAAATTATCCTTTAACAAGTTGGTCATCGGATCAAGATTGCTTATTGATAGAATATAGTTTTTTAAGCCCAGACTATTTGAGCGAAATGTTGCCGTATTCAATTGATGAAATTACTGCACGTAAAGAGTTTTTAGGGCTATTACGTAAAGAAAAAAATTATGGTCAAATGATGGGATAAGCCATTATCCCATCCAATTTAAATTCATTCCAAGTTTCTGTTTATTCTAGATTTATTGTTTAACTTTTAAAAATTGACATTGCCTGCTTAAACTCTTTGAAAAATCTATGAATTTTTGAGTTTAATTCCTTATTTCGTTTTGATTGAGAATTCCTTTGTATCCATGGATTGTAATCACACACAATAACGTATTTATCTTTTAATTTTTTTGTAATAATTAAATAATTTATTTATATTTCATGTTATTGATTTTAATTTTTTTTAAGTGTATAAAATTATAGAGAGAACAATAAGAGGAAAAATAATATGAATGCTTTAGAAATACTTGTAACCTCAACCATGTTCCTGATACTGACTATCCTGATATATGCTTTTGCCCAACTATCCAATCCAATCATCTGAAACAAGCCTCCGAATGGAGGCTATATTT
>NZ_OOGT01000056.1 GCF_900323515.1 Acinetobacter stercoris
ACACCGAGCGATTAAGTTAGCACTGAGTGAATTCACTCAGTGCTAACTTATGTTTAACTGATATGGAGAATATGACTAATCTTCAAAATGATGAACTCAACAAAGATCTTAATGTCCTTGCCCAGTTTTATTACGACATTGTGGTTTTCCAGTCTCATCTACTGGACAGTCGTTGGCTTTGGGCCCTCCAAAGCCAACGATTTCGACACTAATCATGGTATCTGCTTTATTATTTGCAGCATTATTCATGGCTGTACTCTGCTGTGCAGCTGCCGCCGCCGCATTACTCGCTGCTGCTAATGCTCCAGTATCTACTTGAGCCGCAACAGGAACACCCACACTTTCTCCTTGCACCTGGATATTATCTGCATTTGCGACTTGCTGCGCTGCAACATAAATATTACCCGAAACACGTATACCTGCATCACCAGCATCTACAGTTCCTCTTGGTGCAACCAGATAAGTATCACCAGATTCAGCATCTGGTATGGTTTGCATCGCAGCGATACCAGCACCAGAGACTTGATTGATCGCATCTAACTGACAATAGTAATAAAGACTACACATATAGCTGACTTGTGCTAGTTCACTCGTCGTTTTTGCACCTTTACCCGCATTGATGTCACCATTTGAACTCCAGATCATCATATCCCCACCCTGTAAAGCAAATATACGGCTTTGAGCGAGTAGAACACTTCTGTCAGAGAATATATTTACATCCCCTTCACGTGCGGCAATGATCCCCGAAGAACTTGGTTTATCCGCTGGAGGCGCTGAACTACTACCAATCAGCAATTCACCACCTGGAGCAGAGATGCTAATATTTCCACCTTGCTGGGTTTGCAAGGTAGTATTACGCATATCCAGATTGCCCGTATTGATCGTTTCCGTTGCTCCTAGAGCACCACCTGAAAGGTTATTTTTAGTATAGCCAAGCTCTGCTGGATATAGAGTATTAATCGCCTCGTATCCACGTGCATATTTCTGGAAGTTTGGACTAGCTGGATCATTATAGTCTTTGGCAGTGATCGCCAGGATTTTATTAAAGACCTGATCAACAAAAATTTGTTGTTTATCTAGGCTTAACTTTTGAAACTCTGTCCATGCCTGTTCTTGAGTCATTGGCTCAGTGATACGATCACGCACTAAACCAGTATTCAGTTTTTGCCCAAGCTTATAGTCCTGCATATATTTGACCAAGTCATCGCTAAAGCCTGGAAGCCCAGTATTGGTTGCTGTAGGTGCAATATAGCGCTGAATAAATTCCTGAGTTTGAATGCCTGGCGCAACACCAAATTTAATATTCAGATTTGCACCATCCACAGGTAGAGCGCGATTATCCCGATTCCCTGTAGTCATAATTCCAAAATCTGCAGTATTAATTTTACTAGCTAATACGCCTTGTTTTAATGCAGATACAGGATTAGCCAATGCCCCTATATCACGCCCTGCACTGACGTCTAAAGTACCACTTCCACCCAAAACAATGGCAGGTATTTGTACAAAATCACCAGAATCCCTATAATTGGTCAATGGCATATTGACGATATCATGACCAGCCACAATGCGAGTGCTATCTGCACTATGCAGATTTTGACCATGAAATAGTAAATTTACGATATCCGAACCAGCATAAATTTGTGCTAGTTTAGGGCTAAGTAGATCCATCTGAGCATACCATGTTCCAGTATCCCCAAATGGTTTTCCATTAATTACACTGCCACTTAAACTATAAATTCGCAGCGGATTTTTATCTTCTGCATGCAATGTGGAACCATTATTTGCAGCTGTCGAACTAGCAGGGAATCGTTGTATTGGATATCCTTTAGTCGCCAGTAAATACTGATTAATCGGCGTGGGAATAGCCTCTACTCCTGTGCTATCCGCAACAAAATCACTTAAACCTAGCCGATTGCTGGCTAGATTTGATACAGTCATATTGATGGAGTTTTCTGCGATGAGATTTATCGTACCTTTGGCGGCAGGAAACAGAGTTCCCCCTCCTTCTATTTGAATTCCACCATTTAAAGCTGTCATGTTTAACGTTGCAGGTAATATGTTATCACCAGATTCGGTTTTTAGGGTCGAACCGTATAGCGAACCTGTATCTGCAACTGTATTAAAGTTTATATTTCCAGCTAGCGTTGATAAATTAACTGTTGATTTTGTGCTATAAGGTTGCATATCGATAGCTGAAAAATTTGAGAATGGTGTTTTAGCGCTATCATAGCCAAAAGAAAATAAATAAGAAGGGTTATAAATATGACCAATATTTAAATCTTGGAGTGCCGATACATTCAAAGTCGCATCTTGTAATGCCAAAAGGGTTGCAGTTTTATGCGTTCCTAAAAGTTGATCACTGGTTGAAACACTTCCACCTGCAAATATATTTCCTTCACCTTTTGAAATAAAATATTGTCCACTTAAAATATCTCTTCCCGCATTCAGATTCAGACTGCCACCACCAACTGTGGTATAGCTGCTACGATCTGCATTATCGAAAAACCATGTTGTGGGCAGGGATACAGACAGCTCTTTGATATCTCTTCCCGCTTCAACAGAAATATTTCCACCAACACTCATGATACCTTGAGAAAAATTCCCAAAGTTAATAGAACTATTTTCAGCTACATTGGCATTTCTCACGATGAATGGATTACCTGTTTGCATCCATTGCCACCAGTGTTGAGTTAGTGATGAACCTGCTATACCTGTAATTTTGCCATCAACATCTATATGATGTTCATTCGAAATAATATCATGACCGACATGAATGTTAATATCACCAGCAGCATCAGGATTAACACTTCCGGTTACAAATATACCTTGTTGAAGTTTATTTAAAGGATCATGGAGGTTTTCAATTTTAGATGTTTGTATAGATTTACTACCAACACTTGGCTGACCAGCTGTATAAATCACCCCAGGAGCAAACGCGTTCTGGAGTTTCAAATCCTGTGCTGCAATTAAATCTATACTCCCTATACCTGTGCGTAACATCGTAGGTAAATATTGTTTACGGTCAATTTCACTATGTTCATAGACTGTATAACCATCAATATTGATGCTTCCCTGCTCTGTATTCGGATTTAAAAGTTCTGGATTACTGCTGATAAAATCAGAACCTGCGATAAAACGATATGAACTACTTTGTCCCCCTAACAAGTTTGATAACGGCATTGAAACTTGTATAGGTGATGGTGAATTATCAGTAGAGCCGCCAGATGCTGTTAATATCGTTGGAGGAGGTGCTAATTTTTCAATTGATGGCAACGAATTCCCATCAAATCCATCACTTATCGTTTGAATATATTTCTGCCAGTTTGCTAAATATGCTGGGTACTCACCTAGTGTTTTAGGTATAGCTGGAGCAGCTGATGAACCAATTGTAGACACCAGTTGAGGCAAACCTTCTACAAACGCATACGGTGAAACCTTCATGCCGTATATACCAATTAAGATATTAGGAGAACTTAAAGTCTTTAAGTATTCCTCATAGGCACCATAATACTGCGCAACCAAAGATGGATCTTCGGATGTAAAAACAGTTTCAGGCGCCATAATGCTACTAAAATCAAACGTTAAACCGAACATATTCACTATTTCCTCCGAGGAAATAGTATTTTTAGTCGTATTTATATTGCTATTTGCTTGCTCAAATGTTGACTCAGAAAAACCTTTACCACCTAGTGGATTTGTAAACTGGAAGAAACCATCAGAAATACTGGCATTTATGTTGACATCTTTTTCAGCACGTAGACTAAGCATTGGTGCCTGATCTTTATAACGATAGTCCAGTTTGACCAGATTGCCTTCTAACTTACCAGCAGCTAAATTCCACGGCGTAACAACTGAAATATCGCCATTATTAATATTTGCAGCAGGGTTGATTAATTCTATTTCAGGGCGTGCGTGGAAGTTATTGATTTTGTCAAAACGTGATTCAAAACTAAATTTTGGCTTTTGTACAAAACTCATCAATGTACCAGCGACAGCTTTTTCACTGTCACCATCAATGTAACCGTAAAAACTTTGGTGTTGTTTATTTGTCTGATCTGGAACAAATGTATATTTGGCGAGGTACTCATCTATTTGTTCATCACTCAGTCCTGCACTCGTTGCTTTGACTTCACCACTACTATCAATAAAATTACCTGAGAGTAATTTCCCGTTTTTGTCATACCAGCCAGCAGGGTCAACAATGCCATCAAAGTGCTGATTTGGGTTGCTACTATTATCCGTCGTGCTCCAGACCGCATAGGCATTGATACCAACATCACGTGCACCTTTAATTTGAGCATCTGGCGCAATATCTATACGTACATCACCATCACTGAGCAATGGCGCACGCATATTTACTGTTCCACCTGATAGCCCCCGATCTGTACCACCTGACACGTCTATGACTGCTTGTGATCCAAGTGTAATTTTTCCTGAATCCGCAACATTAACATTTTGATAACCATAATCTGCATTTAACGTACCGTCAGTTTTGCCCGTTGTATTCAGGGTAACTGTACCACCACGTTGATTTTTATCTGTTGTAGATGCAAGAAGTTGTCCGTCTACAGCAACACCACTTTTGCCACTGAGTGTGATTTTTCCACCTGCTTGTCCTGTTGTTTGAGTACTTGCATCTATCACACCATCTATGATGACATTGCCATGATTTGATTCCAGAGCATTTGCACTATTACCATGACCACCATCAGCCGTTAAGGTTATCTCGCGTGCTGTTATTTTTTGGTCTTTTGATAGATTTAAATTACCTTGATGGCTGGTTACAGAGATCGCCTGGTTAATACCACTATTTGCCAATTGTTGCGAAAGTGTATTTAGATCGACTACGTTTCCACTATCCATGTTTAATGAGCCACCTTTACCTTTCGCAGCATCACCTTTTAATGTTCCTGCTAAACTAATACTTTTACCGGCTTTGGTCGTAAGTACACCAGCATTACCGCCGTCTTTATTTGCAGAAATATCTATCGTTGCACCAGAGTCTAATTGTAGATGACCTTTATCTGAAACTAGGCTAATCGTACCTGCTGGTGCGTAAGCGTTAATATCAAAGAATTTCTTGGCAGTACCTGAAACATCAAGCAAACTTCCAGTCTGGAGTTTAAGATCCTGTTGTGTAGCAGTCAGATTAATTTGCCCACTATTAGCACGTATTTTCAGGTTACTATCAATGTTGCTACCAATAAGATTCACTTTACCTCCCAATGGTCGTATAGCATCAACATCTTTATTGATTTCGCCGTTTGTCTGTAAAGTCAAAGTCCCTGTGGTTTCTATGCTGTTGTCAGCTCCCTGATTTGCGATTAAGACTGGCGTATTTATAGCAACTGTTGCCCCATCAAAATCAAATTTTCCTTTGCCAGAAACATCTACCAAGTCTTTAGCGGTAACTGTTGCATTACTAAAACCGGCAGTTTTTTTATCGCCTTGACCAAAAGTGATCTGACGAGCATTAAAGTGAATACCTGCATTATTTGATTCAGTGCTTAAATTTTCTACATGAGTTGCATTTAATGTATTTTCCAATGTTAGATGATCTGCATTGACATTTACAGTTCCACCTGTACCACTAAATCTCCCTGCACTTAAGTTCAGTGATTTATTCAGGTTTAAATTGACATTACCCAAAAAGTCCATACTGCTGTAGCTACTCAAAATGAGTTGCTCCGACTTTGCAAATTTATCTAGGCTACTAGGCCCAATGAGTAATCCGTCATAGTTTTGACCTAGGGATAAATCATCCGTAATTGCAATTTTGCCACTGTTTAAAGCAATACTCGCTGCACTAAGTTCTGCTGTTCCATCAACCAGAGATGTATGTGTCGTGTCTACAGTAAGGGACTTGCCACCATTCAGTATTGCACCCTTATCAATACGAATTGAACCTTGTGCTGTACTTTGCCCCAAATCATCCTGAGGTAAGTTATGGCGATTAATAACAGCATGTCCTGCATTTGATAGGCGTAACATAGAACCATCGCCACTCAAACCGGTTGTGTTTTCTGTGGCTTTTTCACCAAAAATTAACGGTTTTACACTACTTGCAGCAAGCTCGCCTTTTGCATGGATCACACTACCCTGATCTATTTTTATCCCAGCGGTATTGGTCGAAGGATTTGCATCAGGTTTACTCACCAATATAATTTCTGGAGCTTCCAGTGCTGAATTTTTATCGTTACTCACAACAACACTCGTTGCTAAAGTGTTTACCTGTGTGCCTTCAGTAACTTGACGACGCGTACCGCCTAGCATCAAACTACCTGCATCTAATTCATTTAAATCTTTGGCTTTAATCTGTAAATGATCTTTTAGCGTGTTACTATTATCATTCCCTATGACCTGGATAGCTTCGGAGGCAATATCAACTTGTGCTTTCACACCTTTTTCATCTGCAGCAGTTTTGAGTTTTGCACCTAGATCCAAAGTTTTTGTCGCAGCTAATACCAGTTGCCCTGCATCACGCATCAGTTGAGGTGCGGGCTGACCAGCCCGTTGAGCTTGGTTTAAGAAGAAAGAGTCTGCGGTAGTTGTAGTATATTCAGAGTATTGTCCCCACACTGGACGAGCCTGCACTTCGAATCTTGTACTGATCGCATCCCGTGCACCAGTCAAACCATCTGCCCAATATCCTGAAATAAGTTGAGTTCCATCAGGTCTGGTTACATTTTGACTCGCTAAACTACCACGTTCAGGTTGTGCAACAATACGATATGCACCTGGTAAAGTTGCATATTTTGCTGGAAGCAAGGTGTAATAGCCCTCAGCAAAATCTTTGGTTCCTGTCAGATAAACCTGCTGCCCTATACCAATAGGGGCCTGACCTTGGGCAAAATAAGGGTCATATGCAGCGATCGGTGATAAATAACCTGGAATAATCGCGTACACACCACGTTGATCAGGATAAAGTGGTGAATTTTGCGCTATCTTCTTGCCATCTGCGCCATTGACATAAGTAATATTGTTTTGGCTCAGTAGATCCCTTGTGCCCCCAGTTCCAGGTATCCATTCTATGGCTTGTAAATGGCCACCACCAGACAGATCAACTAAAGCTCCATCTTGTAAGCTTACCTGATCAGCACTGAATGATATTTTCTTTTCTGGCGGCGCTGGTACATTGACCATTTCTATGCCATTGAAGTATTGCCATGCTTTACCATCTTCAGTCTGGCCATAAGGAATGGTCATATCTTTTCCACCAAGGGAAACAGAGCTTATACTCTCAGGACGGACATCTAGTTTAAGTGTCTTGGTTAATGGCAGATTTGAAAACTCAGCTTTAGTTGATGCATTATTCGGGTCATTAACACCCAAGATAAGTTGACCTGCTGGAGCACGCAACACGCCAGCCTGTTCAATATAATTTGCATCAACTAATAGCTTTCCTCCTGCTGAAAGTGGCAGTGGAGATTGATGACCATTTCCTTTTATTGTAATTTTAGTCTCAAGTACTTTACCTTGCTCATCAACTGCTGGTTCTGTACTGTCTGGATTCGCATTTGCAAGTAAAACAAAACTGTTTGCAGTAGTTGGGTACAGTTGGGCAGCAGTGAAATTCAGATTTCCAGAGGTATATAAACTTCCTGCTTGAGGGACAGTATTCGCTAATTGTAACTGTGATAAACGAATATCCCCTTGGCTATTAAAGTTCGCTTCTTTAAAATGAGCCAGACTTAGATTTCCTTCCAGGTCTATAAAGTTAGCAGAGGCAGTGAGTTGACTATTGCCCCGAGCAGCAAGTATAGGTTCATTTTTTGTGCCTCTAAACTTGATATATGCTGCATTTAATTTCACCTGACTATTATGGGTATCGGTAAATCCTGGACTGACTACTTCTGGATTGGTCAACTGACCATCTTGTCTGTCTGAATGACCAAGCGCAACCAATTGAGGTGATGTTAAAACCAGACTTCCTTTCAAATCAAGATCGATATTACCCTGAAAATAAACAGGCGTTGTTATCTTTAGGGGAACTACGCTATTGGAAATGTTCTGATAGTTTGGATCGGTATTGATGTTGAGATTATCTATGCCTGTCCCTTTTAATGTATCCAGAGCAAAATACAAAACACCTTGAGGTGCATCAGGTGTTTGACCACTCGCATTTAAACCTGCAGTTTTAGTAAAACTCCCCGTTTGACTTAGTACTATTCCCTTACTATTTGCTGGATCAAGTGCTGAGATATTTAAACTGCCGCCCCGAGCATTATTACTTCCAGCTTTCGCAGACAAACGACCATCAAAATATAAACCTTTGCCAGCAGCTATGGTAATACTTCCTGCATCACTCCATACATCAGTTGGTTGTATACGCTCAAAACCATTATTGCTTTGAACCATATCAAAGGTATTTGAAGTACCAGAAACATCGATCTTCGCTCCAGGTGCTGCTGCGATATAGCCTGTGTCATTAGAAATAATGACACTACCTCCAGCCAAAACCTTACCTGTTTTAGGCGTTGTCAATACATCATTGATTATTTCTGGTTTAGCCAATGGGTCTAAAAGCGTTGTTCCAGATACATCCAGAACACTCTCTTCCCCCAACCGAATACCTTTATTTGAGGCTGTAAACCCTTTACCGTAACTTAACACAGTCTGGTCACGGTACCCTAAATCAGCAGTATCACCCAATATTTTAATCTGACCACCATGCGCCTGCACTTTACCTTCGATATCAATTTGATCAGTGGAGTCTAATGTTACAAGCGCTCCAGCATCTGCAATAATTTCACTGCCCTTTTCCATGGTCAGTGAGGTACGAAGGTCAGAGCCATCTGCTGTTTTATATTGAGCATTTGTAGTATGCAGTAATCCAGCTGCTAAGCTTAAATGAGTTGCAGGGCGATGATAGTTGTCTAACAGACCTATTTCTGAACTTTGGCTTATCTTCAGATCTTGACCCGTTTCTGTTTGTAATAGGCGACTCAGATCTGGAATATAACTGAGTTGTACGGGTTTTATTATCGTATCTGACTTTATAGTAGTGTCATATAAAGACTGAAGTTTATAGGAACTGAAACCCTGGGTCGTGAAAAATTCAGGTTGAAGCCATAATTTATTATACTTTTGTGAATTATTCATTTCTGTATGATGATTAGTCACCTCTGGATTCTGGTTACTAATCTCAATACCTAAAGCCTGTAAATTTAATGTGCCACCTCCAGCAAAACCAAAACTGTATAATGCACCATCCATTTGTATTTTGCCCTCAGTCGGTAAGACATCTGGTTTATCTGGTGGGTTATTACCTGTATGAGGTATAGAAAACCATTTATCATAAACTTTTAATGTAATATCACCTGCTTTACCCTGAGCTACATTATCTTTTGTTAAGAGCTGTCCTTGGGGGGTAATATAGCCGCCACTAGAGACATCAAGCACACTCCCTTTATTTAAAGTAATGGAGCCTGTTGTATCTAATACCTGAACTTGTCCATTATCGTTTGTAAATACATTACTGCTTGCTTGTGTAGTTAAATTAATTGAACCGCCATTAATATATTGCTTCCCTGTCAACTCCTCTATCGACAACCCATTATCATTCACCCATTGTCCTCGTGTATTTAAAGTGGCATTTTCACCAATGATCAGATCTGCTTTTTGTGGTACTTTCTTTTTGTCTGCTTCAGTTGGGTAAAATATCGTACCTATACGACTTGGATAAAGTCCCATGGGTTTAGCTGTATTAATATTGATTTTTCCAGCAACAGCATTTAACTCCCCATCTACAGAAACTTGCCCAGCTTTAATATTAATTTGACCACCTGCCTGAACGGTTAAAGATGTATTTTTATCAATAAATATTTTACCTTCAGGAGCATTGAATGACAGAACAGAAAGACCTGTATTATTGAAGCTATCAGTACTCAATTGAGTCCAAAAATTAGAATTTAATATATTTTCTGGTTCAGATACACTCGGTACTTCCCATTTTTCCGTGAGCAGATTAAATTTAGTGTCTGCAAATAGATCTTTTGTTGGAACAAAATCATGCGCGGTTGAAATTAGATCTTTAATATTTTCATTAGATGTCAAAAATAGACTTGGTGTTATTGGTAATCCAGTACTAATACTTATATCAATATTCTTTTGAAGTAATTCAAGACTTGGGGCGTTAACAGTTAGCTTGCCACCATGTGGTTGATTGGAACTTAAAATTTGTTTAAGCCCTGCATAACTATAAGCATTTATATCACCTTCTAAAAAGGCAGTTTTTGTAAAAAATAGATTTAAATTTCCAGCATTACCACCCTCAATATAGGCAGGATGATAAGTTGCAACTTGCCCAGAAACTAAAGGATCTATATAGCTTTGTTTTGTACCCCAGCGTTCCTGAGAAACAATATGCTGTCCAGCAAATCCTGTATAGTCAAAATTTGCATCAGCACTCCCAATATCATATATACCGCCGTCTGCACCTTGCAGTTTGGTTGTTACTGGAGCATTACCCGCTTTATAATGTATATAACCGCCATCAATATTGATTAATGAGTTTTTCTGTGTAATCAGCTCATTACCAACCAGATTTACCGTTCCACCATTAATTTGTAATTGTTTAATATTACGTGGAATCTGTTCGATATAACCCTTGATATTTAAGATAGGGCTACCTTGCCAGTTTAGACCATCTTCACGTGTGCCACTCAAACCACCATCTACGGTCACCCCTGTATTGGTATATAAAAAGCTATCACGTAACAGTGGAGAGTCTGCCAGCTCATTTAAACCAATCCGTGGTAGTTGTATAAGTGTGTCTGCAACTGAAGCTGATACATCGGCTAAGCCAGCGACGTTTAAAGTTGCTTCCGGGGCTAACCAGATACGCCCAGTGACCATATCCAGATTTGGGGTAATGTCACTTTGATTTTGAACAGTATCATTTGTCGTAGAGTTTGCTTTCTTAAAATAAGTGTTAATATTGAGATTCGCACTTGGCGCCAACACCAATGAATTTGAATTAAACAATACTGAACCAGCACTAAAATTAAGTTCTGCTGGTTTTACTGATTTGGTTGCTTCATCACTAGAGGTTGTTGTTTCATTATTACTAGAAGGTAAAATGGTCGTAACGGAGTCTTGACCAAAATCAAGACGCCCAGTTCGATTAGGATAAACCACTCCACCTGAATTTCCCTGAGCCAGAATATTAATACTTCCTGTTCGTGTAATCCCAGTGGTTGTTCCGACCACACCATCTTGTGCAATATTTTTACCCAGTAATGTGATATTTCCTTCGCTATTCTGAACAAGTCCTGTATTTGTTAAAGCCCCTCCATTTTCTCCTAGCCTGGCATTTATCTCATTATTTTTTCCATCGTTTCTGGAAGCGTTATAGAGCTCTGTGCCTGCCGCAAGAATAATCTGACCACGTGTGGCATTAACAACTCCATCATTAGTTAGTTTTGGTGCAGCTATTAAATTAAAACCATTTTCACCCGTATTGATCGAAGCACCTTTCTCAATCGTAATGGCTCCACGTGCGCTGAGTAATTCTCTATTTTGAACATCATTAGGATTATCATAAGTTGCACCATTTAATAACAATGGAGTGGTACTCTGACTTATGGGTAAGCCTTCTTTTAAAAACCGTTCATTACTTTTATTAATATTTGAGTCTAATAAATCCAGCGAACTCACCAGAAAAGAATGTGTGTTGACCTTGCTGCTTCCACCAAATATAAAACCGCTATTATTGAGTAAATAGACACTCCCTTCAGCCTTGATCTGACCAAATATTTTACTTGGACTCGCATCATATATACGGTTAAGTGCAACCCATTCATTTGCCCCATTGACCTGCTTACCAGCACTCTGATCGAAGTGAACCACTGTATCTGTACCAACGTTAAACTGTTTCCAGCTTAAAATGGCTTTTTGATCTGTTTGTTCAATCTTGACTTGAGTTTTATCATCTTTGACTTCTTGAGTCGGTAACTTGGCGTTTTGCCATAAACTTGCATCTTTACCAACACCATCAGCAACCTGTAACCCTCCTGAACCAAGCCCATTTGGAATATTATTTGGAGTATTAATACTCAGTTGGTGTGCAGCCGATTGTGCTTGTTGTGCAGAAACAATCGCTTGCAAAGTTCGACTCATATCCCCCATAGTACGTTGAGTACGCTGCGCAGCCTGTTGAGGGGTGTTTACCGCACCTATGACATTCGGACGTGATGCTGCTGCAGTCGCTGCTCTCGCTGGATTTGCAGCCGCCGCACCTGCTTGACTAAACCATGCAGCAGAACCAAATGTCGGTGCTGCAAAAACCGTTGATGTCGGATAAATCACAAAAAGTCCTAAACTAATATGACTTAAGCGAATAAAATAGCGTAATACCCCTTGTGCAGAAAAACGTTGCGTTAAAAGAGGTGATACCGCTTTAGGCTTATCTAACGTCAACGCAGTGTGACGTTGCTTTTTAATTTTCATGTTGTCCTCATTTATCTAAATTATTCAAATTATTAGATAGCGAATCAGTGAAAAAGCATCTGCTCATACACACTGTGTTTTGTTAAAAAGTTAATCGTTGAAGCCTCTAATGATCTAACTTCAAAATCATTGGAGGCTACTGTTTAAAATTTATTTAGAAGCGTGCATTTAAATCGAGTTGCAATACATCAACCGAATAAGGTGCACCTGTGATTGTGTCCGCGCTTAAATAACGCAGCCCTAACCATGCATTACGTGTAAATGAATAATTTCCACCAACAAAGAAACCTTTGGCATTGGTTCCACCCATATGGAAATCACTATCGGTAAATGCATCGAGTACAGCATCACTTTCTAAATAGCGATAACCCGCGCTAACATTCCATTGACCTGTTTCTACTGCTTTTGGATGACCAAATAAGGCTTTGATTTGATAGCCTTGATCTCCACCATCAAAGTAGCCTTTACTTGAGTTAGTCACAGGACCGGCCTTACGAATCCTGCCTTCATCAAAGCCTACGTTATTGACATAATCCGCATTAAAAATCAGATGCTGCTCGTCGCCCATTGTAAAATCGAGTTGTGTATTTAGATTGAGTACTTGATAAGGGGTAGCCAGACCAAAATATTGATATTGTGGTCCTTCTGGTTTGCCTGATATATCCAGTTGACGAAGTGCAAAAAGAGTATTCCCCTGTTGCATAAACATTGGGCGTGTATTGTCTGTACTACAAGGAACATTAGATTGATAAGCTGGACAAGGACTAGACAGGTTGCCAACAACATTATAAAAATGGTAATACGCTAGACCTACTCGGGCATTAATGTCATCCTGGATTTTCCAGTCCGTTCCAATCTGTCCTGCAAATAACCACTTGTCACGACTGGATTGTTTACTTACCGAGTATGTCGGTAGATCGACCGAAGTATTTTGAACACTTAAAGCACCAACCGTAATAAAGGGTTTTACCGAATCTGATAACTCAAACTGGTATTTCGCTGCTACCCCATCAAAACCCAGGTCATCATCCCAGACCAGATCACTGCTATACCATGGGTTCTCCATACGACCAGCCCAGATCGATAAACTCTCTATAGGCTGATAAGTTAAATATGCTCGATCCAGACCGAGGTTATAACGGTTGAAGTTATTTCCCATGGTCTCATTACTACTGACTGGGTTAGTAAATCCACCCGTTGTTAAACGAAAATCTGCTTTTAATGTTTCAGAAATATCAGCAGTTAATCCAAGTCGTGCCCTTAAGCGTAAACGTTCACGGTCTTTGGTGGTATTAATAACGGATGGAAGTCCACTTTGACCTGTAGTGTCATAAGGTGAACCAGTATTAATAGCATTGTAGTTGATGTAGTATGGAAAATTGCCCTTATCATAAAAATTGCCTTCACCACGAACACGTAGATCCCCATACAACTTGATGCGGTTGATCCAGTCTGGTAAAGCAGAAGGTTGAGCCCAGTTTTCTTTTTTTGCTGTAGCCAGGACTTCCTGTTTTATTTCTTCACGAATACGTTTACGTTCACTTTCTGGTAAATAAATAACTCTTACTTCTCTTTCTGGTGTGGTCAATGCATGCGAAGCTTTTTCTACAGGTAATGGCGCATCAGCAGCATTAACCTCTGCCTCTGTTTCTGCCGCATGTACTGAAAATGGCATTGCCAGCATGAATAAAGAAAATGTTTGGCATAATGATTTTTTAATCAATAAGCTTAGTGTTGATTGTGTTGGCTTATTTTTTAAGATGTCCATCTGAACTCCTACCTAAATCTTGTAAATTTCTGATCAATCAATTGTTATATTTCATTCTGGATGACATCATGATGATCTCACCTCAATACGAACTGGTTGCTGTAATGTGTTTGGTGGCACTTCATTGGGTCTGGGTGCTTTTAAAATCGTGTCTTGCAAGATTTCATCTGTATCAGGATTGCCAGTTGAACCAATAAGTTCGACACGTGTCATTTTTCCGCTAGAATCCCACCAGATTCGTGCTCCAAGGTGATACTGAGCACGCAATAACTTGCGTTCTTTCTGCAAAACGTTGCGTAAATGGTTTTGTAATAATGCGACATACCAGCCATTATTCCCGCCCCCTTCACCGCCGCCACTGCCACCACCTAAACTGCCCGTACCTCCTGGTTTGCCACCAAGATTGAACCCATCAGCTGCTCCTTCACCCTGGGCATCTAAAGAGAGTGGACCTTCAGGCTCATTGGATGGATTTTCATCAGGTTTTGAATCATCTGGCTTATCCTGAGGCAAGTCTTCTTTCGGTTGTTCGATCACTTTCTCCTCTGGTGGAATTTCTTCAGGAGGAGGTTCCTCTTCTGGCGGAGGCGGTGGAGGTGGTGGAGGCGGAGGTGGCAAAACCTGTACCTGAATTGCTTCAGGAACAATTTTGCGTTTTGTTGATGATGTTGATGTCAACCACATATAAATCAGCCAAACAATCACAACAAATACAACCACAGCAACCAGTAGCCACTTATTTTTCCACAAACTGCGTATATCTAATTTCATGACATTCGCCTTATGCGTAGCTCCGCCCTTATTTCACCAAACGCTGTGTCACAAGACCCAACTGTGTAATATTCAATTTTCCAAGTAGTGCTAAAACAGCAACAACATTGTCGTACTGGGTTGCACCATCTCCACGAACAACGACAGGAAATTCAGGGTTTTCAGCTTGTAATGCTTTCAAACGTGTCTCTAACTCGTCCAGTGTCACAGGTATGGCATCTATAAAAATCTTGCCGTTATCGGTTATCGTGATCGCAACTGTTTTAGGTTTACTTAAACTTGGGGCATCACTGGCTTTAGGTAAATTGACTTTAATCCCTTGTACTGTCGCCGTTGTCATAATGATAAAAACGATCAGAAGGACGTATGCCAAATCCAGCATCGGGGTAACGTTAATATCGTCATAAGCTTTATCTTCATTCAGTTGCATGACTTACTCCCTCTCTTTTTTTGGCAATAAACTGCTTGGATTTGCATAGCTTTCAGCCATACGTGTCACAATGACATTCAGGAAGCTATACATTTGAGAAACTGCGTCTTTGATACGGGTAATTAAAAAGTTGTAGCCAAATAACGCAGGTATTGCGACCAGAAGCCCTGCAACTGTAGCTGCCAAGGCTCCTGCAACACCTGGCGCAATAGCATTGATATTGACGTCACCTGACGATGCAATTGCTGCAAATGTGATCATGACCCCAACAACTGTTCCGAGTAGTCCCAAGAACGGCCCACCACTAATCGCGATGGTTAAAAGCACAAGGTTTTTATTTAACTCCTGATTTTCTTTAGCAAGCTGGGAGTCAAGTTTTGCACGAATGGCTTCTATGGATTGAGGACTTAAATTTGCCTGATGCTGTGCTTCATCTGCTGCTAGACGCGAAGCAAGCTCTTTTTCACCTAAATGGAAAATATGGTAAAGTGGTGCCTTTTTAATAAGTTCACGTTCGCTTTCTGTGATTTCAATGTGTTGTCCATGTATGGTGCTTGAACCTGAATTACTGATTGTATTTTCAAGTTGAGCAAAGTCTCCATTCACTTCCGAATATAAATTTTGAAATGCTTCGTTGGCTTTTAAAACATTAAGTACTGCTCTACCCTTACGGATCATGACAATCCAGCTTAATATCGCCATGATCGCCAACACAGCTATAATGATCCAGCCATCAACAGTTAAGGCACCTAGAATAATTCCAAGAAATCCTGTTTTCCATGTAGAGGTTTGTTCATCTTCTCCATAAGCAACCAATCCATTACTAACACTCTGGTTCAGGACTTGTGCCTTGATGAAATCAACACTACGTGCCTGTTTCGAAATAGACAATTCATCCAGATTTCCAGCAAAGCCTGATTGGGCAGTACCTGCAGCCTGTTCGATTGTTGAGCCTGCAGCAGCATCAGCACCCAAGACAGCAAAACCTGACAATGTTGGCAATGAAGTTGCCAGACTTGAAACCACCTGACCATCAACAAGTAAATCAATTTTATTTGGCTCGGCGATCACTGCAATATGATGCCAATCACCTGTTAATGAACTTGTTGATTGTGCTGTTTGTGCAGCGCCAGCAGTATTGTTGATTGATAAATAAGGTACACCTTGATTTAATCCCACGATAAAAGCCTGATTATTTTCTCGGCGAGAATAAATGACTGATGTTGAACCTTGTGTTGCAGGTTTAACCCATATTGACCATGTCAGTTTTGATTCTGGAGTTAAAGCCAAGGAAGGTGATGCTGGTACAATAACCGAATTTGTTCCTTTAAATACTGCACTGTTACCAATAATCCCACTATCGGTTTCAACAGTTGAGGTAGATTTATTGGCATAACTGGTACTATCACTAACAGGAGTTCCAATTTCGGCAAAATGATAAATAAGCGATTGATTTCCATCATAAGTTGCAGAAGGCGTATCGCCTTTTTCGGCTTTAGGATTACCGTAATACATCCAGATACTGGTTTTATCACTTAATTTTACTTTTGGTACATTGACCCAGACGAAAGCCAGATTTGAAGCAGTATCATATTTTTCTATATGATATTTTAGTGGTGTTTTATCATCACCACTTACAAAACGGATATCTGCCCCACTTGCATGCGCATCTTTGAAATGAAAAACACCTTCATGCAGTCGAATCAATACAGGAATACTGTCAAGCTCTCCCGTATTTTTGATTGAACTGGTATCAAGTACCAAAGGTTTACGGTATGCCCATTCAGAATTCCACCATGCAGAGGCATAAGATGAAACAAGTGTGCTAATACATGCGAGTATAAACAGCCTAATAATAAAAATTGATCTCTTTTTTTGAGCAATTCCACTACATGAATACATGATTTAAAAACCTTCTAAAATGATGATTTAATTTGAAATAACACTCGATCATCGTTCTCTCGAGTGTTTAATCCGTCTTGTAATGGCAAAGCCCATTCGACATTTCCATCTACATATTTAAAGACACGAAAACTCAACCCCAGACCCGTACTAGAAATGGTTGATGAACTCTTGGTATCTTTTGCTGCTTTTTTTGTGTGGACCGAACCTGCATTTAAAAACCCGTAAACATTCAGGTCGTCGACAAAACTATCCTTTATTAATTTTTTAAAAATAGTTGGGCTTCTCAAGTCAAAGCCACCTGCAACCCCGTAATCACCAACGACCTCAGATTCGTAATAGCCACGAACCGTATCAACACCACCGATACTGAATTGCTCATAACTTAAGAGCGGTTTATCGGCGATCTGCCCCTTGATATTTGAAATAAGCTGGATACCATTCTTAAAATCGTAGGTATTTGAGAGTCCAAACCGCAGGGCTAGCTGTTGTCCATTTGAGAAAGGTCTGCTGTAATCATGTTTTTCCAGATCGTCACCCAGTTGGCGCGATGCAAAAACCAGTCCCAAATCCCCTTGAGTAAAACTTTTAGGTTTACGCCAGGCTGCGGTATAGGTAACAGAAAATGGATAATAGGTGATAGGAGCTCTATCAACATTACCTTTTAAATCAATGTTTTGTTTAAAGTCTTTTCGATCGATACCAAATGCAACACTATCGTTGAATGTGTCAGTAGATCTTAAAGATGCGATTCCTCTTATTCCAAAGATGTCGCCTTTCCCTAAAGTTTCTATACCACCAAGTGTAGAAACGTTACTATCCGTATGAATTGCATTAAACAGGACGCTATATCTTGTATCTTCGATTGGGGCAAGATATGAGCCGTAAATCACTTGTGAGTCATCAATGTTTTGAGGTGCGATTTGGTAAGATAAACTGATCGTATGACCACGTTGCCAAAGATTGTTATAAGAAACATTGGCAGAGGTACGTAACTCGGTTGTACCAACACTTTGCCTATTATTGAGTTCTAATGAACCATGTATAGGCAGATCTTCATCAACGGCAAGCGCCACATCTATCGTGTCTGGAGCTGATCCAGAACTAAGTGCTGGACTCACCCTACGATCAGGACTCTTATTTAATGTTATTAAATCTTTATTAACTTCATTGAAATTAGGTACATTACCTTCAGCAAATGATGGTGCCTGCTCTTTAATTCGGTCAACAGAGGTATATTTGGCTCCTTTTACAGATAATTGGCCAACACGTCTCTCCATGACTTGTAGATTAACCACACCATTTTTAACAGTCTGTTTGGGGATTAAAACCTGAACTGTTTTATAACCTTTATCCTGATATAGTTTTTCAAGAGCAGAACGAGCATTATCCACATCATCAGGAGATTTATCTTGACCTAGATATGGATATATTGCCCCTTCAATGTCTTCTTCTGTTAATACAGTATTTCCCTTAACCAAATATTCATAAATATCTAATTTATTAAACCCTGCTCCATCTGTATTCGCTTTATTATCAGGAGGATTAGCCTGCATTTCCTCAGCATATACTTTTGAGACTGGAAATATAATTATTACAGATAATAAACATATACAAATACACGTATTGCGCCTATAAAACATAATTTAGTCCAACAAGTGAAAGGTGCGATATTTAATATTTTTTCCTATAGATTTAATTAAATAATTAAAATCATTTTAAAAATATCAAGTATGTTTATGGTTGAAAAATAACCTACGCGTAAACAAACTACAGGTCTTATGTGTATTTTTTGTTTCAGTAATATTAAGGCTTTGTTGCATAAATAAAAATAAAGATGAGTCAGTCTATCTTCCCGATATTTATGCAACAGCGACTGTTTGGGCTGTACCGAGTTGAGTAAATTTATTCAAAATATCGACTCTGATTTGCAAGTCGACTACCTGACGATTAAAGCATCGGCTAGACACCCCTTGTCCAAGCCGTTTAAATGCAAACATTTTGGCTTCTATTCGTGAACGTTGATGATAACCAATATCTCTTTTCCACTGCTTTCGTCCCTTGTTCCAACAGGCTTGTACTGCATGATTCCTTGCTCTGCCAATTTC
>NZ_OOGT01000330.1 GCF_900323515.1 Acinetobacter stercoris
ATTAAATATTAGGATGAATTGTGTTCAATAATCACATTATTAGCAGTAGCGTGCTGATTGGTTGTTTAACTTTATTTAGTCATTATGCTTTTGCAGTCAATAAACCAGAAAATAACTCATTGAAAATTGACAAAGCATTACTTATTGGTCAATGGCAGTGTACTGAAGCGATGGAGTATATGGGCTATGATGCTAAAACCCAAATGACAGTCGAGTTTAAAGCGGATGGTCAATATATGGAAAACTCTAAACTTGAGTTTGAAAATAAAGATGAAAAAGCAAATTTCATAGCTAAAACTAAGGCACAGTGGAACACCGATAAGGACAAGTTGACTATAGATCATTATCAGCTTATGCATTTTGAAGCTGATAATTCATCAGTTGAAAGTAAACTGAATTTAAAAGCAGCTTTAAGTGATCCAGATGCTGTAGAAATGAAAATCAAGAAATTAACTAAGAATGAAATGTTGGCAAATTTGATTTTATTCGATGAAGAAATAGAACATATATCAAGAATATGTACCAGATAATAAAAAAGCGCATGATCAAATGCGCTTTTTTAAATTCCGTATGAAGAAAAATTATTTTTCTACGAATGCGCGTTCAATTACATAGTCACCCAGTACACCCATACGAGGCGATTCTTTCAGGCCATGTTGATCAAGTAAGGCTGCAACATCATCTAAGAATGCAGGACTACCACAAAGCATGGCACGGTCAGTTTCCGGGTTGAAACGTGGAAGTCCGATTTTTTCAAATAACTGTCCAGACTCAATCGCAGTTGTCACACGACCTTGAGTGTGGAATTCTTCACGAGTTACTGTAGGGTAGTATACAAGCTTATCTTTGATACCTAGTTCTTCAAAGAATTCATTATTTGGGAGTTCATTTAAAATCAACTCTTGATAAGCCAATTCTGAAATGAAACGTGTACCATGAACAACAATGACTTTTTCAAAACGTTCATAAGTTTCAGGGTCACGAATTACAGAAAGGAAAGGAGCAAGTCCAGTACCTGATGAAAGTAAATATAAATTTTTACCAGGATTTAAATCATCTAAAACCAAAGTCCCTGTAGGTTTTTTGGAAACCAGAATTTCATCGCCAACTTTAACTTTTTGCAAAATAGAAGTAAGTGGACCATCTGGAACTTTGATTGAGAAAAATTCAAGTTCTTCTTCGTAGTTGGCACTAGCGATAGAATAAGCGCGCATCAAAGGCTTACCATTGACTTCAAGACCAATCATCACAAATTGACCATTTTTAAAACGTAAGGCTGTATCGCGAGTCGTTTTAAAACTAAATAAAGTGTCATTCCAGTGATGTACGTGAGTAATCTTTTCGACGTTAAAAGCAGCCATTAAAGGTCTCAATAAATTATCTAAATTAAACAGGTTGCTATTCTAATCTAAAATCATACGCTATAAACTGAATATATTTAATTGAACTTATCAGAAAAAGTGATTATGACTGAGTTGAATTTTCCTGTCATAGGTTATATGCGATCCCCATATGTTGAAAAGTTTGGTATTCCTAGGCAACCAAATTTGGTAGATATTGAATCCTATATAGAAATGGTTGAGCCCTATGATGATTTACAAGCATTTGATGGAATAGAAGAATTTAGCCATTTATGGCTCTTATGGCAGTTTCATGAAAATAAAAGTAAGCAACAGAATCATTTTAGAGCACAAGTCAGGCCTCCGCGATTAGGGGGCAATAAAAAAATTGGTGTGTTTGCTTCACGAAGTATGTATAGACCATCACCTATCGGATTATCAGTTGTTAAAATCAAGGCCATAAAACAAGTTGAGAAAAAGGTAAGAGTTTATGTAAATGGTAGTGACTTATTAGATGGAACACCTATTTTAGACATCAAGCCATATATCAGATATTCAGATAGCATTCCTGATGCTATTAGTAGTTATGCAGAACTTACACCAGCTAAAAAGAAAATTATATGGACAGAGCAAGCTGTATTGCAAAGAGATGAGTTACTAAAGACAAATAAAATATCTAGACAAATATTAAATGAATTGGAGGAGCTTATTGCNCTTGACCCGAAACCTGCCTATCAAAATGACGAAAATAGAGTTTATGGATTAAGCTTTTCAAATGTTAATATCAAATTCAGATCAAGCGATATAATTTATATTGATTCTCTTATGTTTATTTGATTATAAATTAATATTTGATATATATTGATTAAAAAATAAAAAACATTGAATTTTATTTAATTGTTCATTTAACTTGTAAAAAAGGTAATTATAATTTCGCAATCTGATAATACAAAAAAAATAAAATAGGTTATATTTATTTACACAAGGTTGTAGTGATATAACTTTGTTGTTAGTAAATGCATCTT
>NZ_OOGT01000119.1 GCF_900323515.1 Acinetobacter stercoris
ATAACAGTGTGTAATTCGTAAAATGATAATAGTTATTATGTATTATTTGGTATGCTTAGCTTGCATACGGCTCGTATGCAGGGTAACAATTAGGTTAGCTATGCTAGGAGAAATCTTGACATAGCTAACTTTCAAGCAATTATAACGATAAGTGTCACACTCTTTTACAGCGTACCGCTTCTTATGGGGGCGGTTTTCTTTTGTTTGTAAGATATTGATAAGCTTCAATATCATAATATAGTAAAATTACTGTAATTTATATTTAGTTTGATCAATAAATTCGTGCCTGAAAGCTTTTTTTCAAAACCAAATTCAGTATCATAGACAGTCAAAGGAGAGTTTTGATGAAAAAGTTACTTGTTTTGGCTACGCTAGTTGCATTATTGGGGTGCGCAGAAAAAAAAGCTGCTACACCTGAAGAAAAGTGGAAAGGTTATTGTACAAGTATTGGTAATGCTGCACGTACGATTACATTGGATCGTCAAAATGGGATTACTAAGAAAGAGGCATTGGATTATGCAAATAAGGTCACTGATTTAACGACCAAAACTTTCCTTTTATCTCAAATTGATAAAGTTTATGCTTTAACTGATGAGCAGCTCAAGTCGGACAAAGATGCCATTATGACTCAAATTAAAGAGTCAGCAACTCAAGAGTGTATCAATACACCACATGATCCAAATAAAATGCCAGATTATAAACCGTTCTAATGAACGGTTTTGTTTTCCTAATTTGCTGTTAATTCAATATTTTTTGAAACAAAAAATATAATTTATTTACTAGAAAAGCTTATTTAAAAAAGGAATAATGAAACATCAAAATAAAAATAGTGTAGGAGAGCGATATGGAAGTGGTTGCATATTTACATAATTCCGACTTGCTCCTAGAAGATGAAAAAGGTGTAGCAGTCATTTGTGGTAGTCATTATGTGTTAAGTATTGGCGATAAGGTTCATATACGTGAAGTTATTGATCAAAGTGCCAAGCTTTATCAGGTTCAAATTTCATTTGCTTCGGCTGAGCATGCAATGATGCACGATGACGAGATTCAAATGAAATTTGTTGGTGACCGGAGTCAGCTGGATGATTATCTTTTAACGACTACTGTCCACTAAGGTTGAATGTTTCTTTGTGATTAAGAAAGGCAATATAAGTTGCCTTTTTTTATGGCTAAAAATGCTGAAAGTAATGCAAACGCAAAATGAAGTGGTTTAAAAACGGTTTAAGGTTCAAAAAGTGGTCAACGTGAGCTATTCACATTTATTTATAAAATAATGGGCATCACGAATAAACACGATAGTTGCATTAACTTTTGGCTTGATTTTTAGTAAAATTTGTCTGTCCATATTACCCGTGAAGCTTTTGACAAGCTGGAATTCGCGCGTAATTTTTTACAAAAGAGGAATAACACCGTGCTAGAAGCTTACCGCCAACACGTTGAAGAACGTGCCGCACTCGGAGTCCCACCGAAGCCACTTGACGATGCTCAAACTGCTGAGTTGGTTGAATTATTAAAAAATCCACCGGCTGGTGAAGAAGCATTTCTAGTTGATTTGCTTGAAAACCGTGTTCCTGCAGGTGTTGACCAGGCTGCTTATGTAAAAGCTGCTTTCTTGGCCGCAGTAGCTAAAGGTGAAGCGACATCTCCACTAGTTTCTAAAGAACGTGCGGTTTACTTATTAGGTACTATGCTTGGTGGTTACAACGTAGCACCATTGGTTGAGTTGTTAGAAGATGCTGAGCTTGCAGAACTTGCAGCAGAAGCATTGAAAAAAACACTACTTGTATTTGATGCGTTCCATGATGTTGCTGACAAAGCAAAAGCTGGTAATGCAAATGCAAAAGCTGTATTACAATCATGGGCTGATGCTGAATGGTTCACAAGCCGTCCAGATGTTCCAGAAGAAATTAAAATCACTGTATTTAAAGTAACTGGCGAAACAAATACGGATGACTTGTCTCCTGCACAAGATGCCTGGAGCCGTCCAGATATCCCATTGCATGCAAATGCAATGCTTAAAAACGAACGTGATGGTATCAATCCTGAAAAACCAGGTGAAGTTGGTCCATTAAGCCAAATCAAAGACTTGATCGCGAAAGGAAATCAAGTTGCTTATGTTGGTGACGTTGTGGGTACTGGTTCATCTCGTAAATCAGCAACCAACTCTGTTCTTTGGTTCTTTGGTCAAGACATCCCTCACATTCCAAACAAAAAAGATGGTGGTGTGTGCTTAGGTTCTAAGATCGCTCCAATTTTCTTCAATACTATGGAAGATGCTGGTGCATTACCTGTAGAAATTGATGTTGCTGACATGAACATGGGTGACGAAGTTACTCTTAAAATTGATCATGCTGCTGCGAAAGTTACTGCTTTTAAAAACGGTCAACAAATTTCAGAAGCTGAACTAAAAACTCCTGTTCTTCTAGATGAAGTTCGTGCTGGTGGTCGTATTAACTTGATCATTGGTCGTGGTTTGACTGCCAAAGCTCGTGAAGCTTTAGGTCTTGCTCCATCTACATTGTTCCGTACTCCAGTTCAACCTGCTGATACTGGTCGTGGCTTTACTCAAGCTCAAAAAATGGTTGGTCGCGCATGCGGTCTTCCAGAAGGTCAAGGTGTTCGTCCAGGTACATACTGCGAACCTAAGATGACAACAGTTGGTTCTCAAGATACAACTGGTCCTATGACTCGTGATGAGTTAAAAGACTTAGCTTGCTTGGGCTTCTCTGCTGACTTGGTAATGCAATCATTCTGTCACACAGCTGCATATCCAAAACCAGTTGATGTACAAATGCAACATACACTTCCTGACTTCATCATGAACCGTGGTGGTGTATCACTTCGTCCAGGTGATGGTATTATCCATTCTTGGTTAAACCGTATGCTTCTTCCAGATACTGTTGGTACTGGTGGTGACTCACATACTCGTTTCCCAATCGGTATCTCTTTCCCAGCGGGTTCTGGTCTTGTAGCATTTGCTGCAGCAACTGGTGTTATGCCACTTGATATGCCTGAATCTGTGCTCGTGAAATTTAAAGGTAAAATGCAGCCTGGTATCACTTTACGTGACCTTGTTCATGCAATTCCTTACCGTGCGATCCAGGAAGGTGACTTGACTGTAGAGAAAAAAGGTAAGAAAAACATTTTCTCTGGTCGTATCTTGGAAATCGACTTAACAGAAATGGAAACTCAGTTAACTGTTGAGCAAGCATTTGAACTTTCTGATGCTTCTGCTGAACGTTCTGCTGCTGGCTGTTCTATCACGCTTTCAGAAGAAAAAGTTGCAGAGTACTTACGTTCTAACATCGTTATGTTGAAGTGGATGATTTCTCAAGGTTATGGCGATGCGCGTACAATGGCTCGCCGTATTGAGAACATGGAAAAATGGTTGGCTAATCCAAGCCTGATCAAAGCTGATGCTGATGCTGAATACACTAAAGTGTATGAAATTGATCTTAGCGAAATCAAAGAACCTGTTCTTTGCTGTCCAAATGATCCAGATGATGCAAAACTTTTATCAGAAGTTGCGGGTGCAAAAATTGATGAAGTATTCATTGGTTCTTGTATGACAAACATTGGTCACTTCCGTGCTGCTGGTAAACTTCTAGATAAAGTTCCTGGTGGTTCATTGTCTACACGTTTATGGTTGGCTCCACCAACGCGTATGGACGAAAGCCAGTTGATGGAAGAAGGTTTCTTTAACATCTATGGTAAAGCTGGTGCACGTACTGAAATGCCAGGTTGTTCATTATGTATGGGTAACCAAGCACGTGTTGCACCAAATACAACTGTTGTTTCAACTTCTACTCGTAATTTCCCTAACCGTCTAGGTCAAGGCGCAAATGTTTACTTGGCTTCTGCTGAGCTTGCATCTGTTGCAGCAGTTTTAGGTAAATTACCAACTCCTGAAGAATATCAACAATATGCTGCACAAATCGACAGCATGTCTGCTGACATTTATAAGTATTTGAACTTTGATCAAATGGCTGACTATACAAAAGCTGCTGATAAAGTAGATACCAAGAAAATTGCTGCGGCTCAGTTGACTTAATGCTTTAAGTATTAAATTTACAGAGATAAATAAGGGGCTAATCAATTAGCCCCTTATTTTTTATGTAAATATTTGCTGCGATTGTAGCTATTTGTCCTAATGTGAATAGCTTAAAAAAGATCCATATTTGATATAAAAAATATATAGAAAGATATTGCTTGTGAATTAATCCCATATTTATTTTATGGTTTTTTGAAATTGGGCTATGATGAGAAGGAGATATTAAATAGGATAAGAGAAAGATGATGAATTTTAACAATAAAGTTGTAATTGTAACTGGTGGAGCAAGTGGTATAGGCTTGGCAACAGTTATTGGCTTTTGTAAAAAAGGTGCAAAGGTTGTTATTGCTGATTTGAATGATCATGGGCAAGCAATAAGTGATGATTTAAATGAGCAGGGTTTTATTACTGCATTTTTTAAAATTGATGTACGACAAGAACAAGAAAATGAAGAGTTAATCAAGTTTACTGTGAATATGTTTTCAGGCCTAGATATTATCTTTGCCAATGCAGGCATTGCCAATGACGCACCGATTGATCAACTTCCTTTGGAACGCTGGCAAAAAACTATAGATATTAATCTAACCTCGGTATATTTAATTGATAAATGTGCAATTGAATATTGGCTAGAAAATAACAAGAAAGGGGTCATTGTGAATTGTGGTTCGATTCATAGTTGGGTTGGCAAAAAAGGGGTAACTGCTTATGCTGCAGCAAAAGCAGGCGTGAAACTATTAACCCAGACTTTGGCTATTGATTATGCCGCAAAAGGAATCCGTGTAAATGCTGTTTGTCCTGGTTATATTGATACACCATTATTAAGTGCAGCTGATGAAAGGCAAAAAGATAATTTGGCGAAACTGCATCCTATTGGTCGTTTGGGTAAGCCTGAAGAAGTAGCAAATGTAGTCTTGTTTCTGGCAAGTGATGAAGCTTCTTTTGTCAACGGTACAGCAGTTTTGGTCGATGGTGGATATACAGCTCAATAGTTTGATTTATTTTAAATGATTCAAAAAGTTTATAAATAAAGGCTACACAGTAGCCTTTATTTTATTATGAAAGAGAATCTGTATAACTTTTTTAATCAAGAATTCTGCATGGGTTGTCCAATTTTACCAAGGAGATAGTTTATGAAAGCATGATATTTGAGCTTATTTTTACCTTTTATTTTAAGTGCCTGTGACACTGATTGGAAAGCTGATTTAGGTATTGGCTGTTATATGAATGGAAAACTTTGTTTTAATTCTTTTAACTACTCCAATTCTAGTGAGCATTCCTTAGTCTTAATATCNGATAATATTGATTACACCATACAAGATAAAAATTACTGGACTAATTGGTTAACATGTAAGGCTATTAATAGTGAAAGGACAATTTGTTAAGCACAACAATTGATCATTCCAATAAAAGATCACAAAAAAAGATGTGTAGATAAAATTGATATTGTTAAGTACCTAAAAGATAAGTGGATTTTAAAATATTATCTCATAATTTATAAAAAGAATTTGAATCCTCCTTATATGTTGCAAGAGATGGATAATAGGGCATTAACGGAAATTAAATTAGAAGGTTGGCAAAAAAAGCAAGCTATTAATTATGAGCAAGAACTTTTATGTGGAGAATAATGTGGCATCATATGAAAAGAAAGGGTGTTGCTAACAGCTTGTCAGAGCAACTCAAGCTTGCAAACAGTCGTATGTCAACAGCTACCAAGAAATTGTCATTAAATACTCAGAATTAGCTAATAATTTACTTATATTTGGCTAGCAGAATGAGCTGACTCAAAGCGAATTGATAAAGAAAAATTAGGTGAGGAGTGGACTGGACTGAATCAAATTAATGGTACCTTTATTAATGAGGCTCCCAAATTTAAAAAAAATTAGATTCGATAATCTAATAGATATCAGACTCAAATTAAAACAGAAATTAGGGTTTTTCTAGTTTAGGTGTTATGCCAAAATTACATTGATTAATTTCAATTTATCGATTTTATTAAATAAAAAGCCCCGTGGTTAGGGGCTAGTCGTATATGCATCTGAGGCATACACTGTATGAGGCTCATCTCAAACTGTGACTATTAAAGCATAAAGTTTTGGATAAATAAAATTTGTTTGGCATTATTTCATCTCCAATGAGTTTTTCTGTACTCCAAATTTATAAACTGTCGTTGCATTAAACGTGTCACCTTTTTTCAAAACAGTAGATGGGAAGCTTGGGATATTTGGAGAGTTTGGGAAATGTTCAGCTTCAAAGGCAAAACCATCTGTTTGGCGATAAGCTTTTCCAGAACTACCAATGACACTACCATCGAGGCTATTTGAAGTATAAAACTGTAATCCAGGTTGTGTAGTCGAAAGCTCGAGTGTACGGCCAGACTCAGGATCATAGGCACGTGCAGCAAGTCTAGGTTGTGTTGCATTTGGAGAATAGTTGTCCAATACCCAGTTGTGATCGTAACCTCGGGCATAATTTAATTGTTCAAAATTATTCCGCAAGTCTTTACCGATTGCTTTCATCTGACGAAAATCTAATGGTGTCCCGACCACAGGAACAATCTGTCCAGTAGGAATAGAATGTTTATCAGTTGGTGTGTAATTGAAGGCAAAGATTTGAACCTGCTGATTTTCTACACTTCCACTATTTTCACCAGCCAGATTAAAATAGCTATGGTTGGTCAAATTAACAACTGTATCCTGATCAGTTTGAGCAGAATAATGTAAAGTAAGTTCATTATCATCATTGAGACTATAGGTAACAGTTGTTGTCACATTGCCTGGAAAACCATTCTGACCATCTGGTGATAGATAGCTCATTTCAACAGAAGCTGTTTTTGGATCTTTTTGCGGAATAATCTTTGCAGACCAGACATCTTGAGCAAATGTTGATGGGCCGCCATGTAAAGTATGTTGACCGTCATTTAAAGGAAGTTGATAAGTTTTACCATTTAAAGTGAAGCGACCATTAGCAATACGGTTGGCATAACGACCAATAATTGCACCAAAATGTGGATCATTTTTTGTGGCATAGGCTTCAGCATCTGGCAAACCTAAAACAATATTAGCGATCTTTCCATTTTTGTCAGGTAGGTTAATTTCACGAATTACACCTGCAATGGTGATGACTTTAACTGTTACTCCATTTTTATTATTAAATGTATATTGCGTAACTTCTTTGCCATCAGGTGTCTTACCATAAGGTTCAGATGAAACTGTAGCGGCATAGATTGCTTGGGTACCTACAATTAATGTTGCCAAAGGAACTATATATTTAATCAATTTTGACATGATTCATCCTTTTGATTGGGTTTTTTTATGAAGTAAATCTAAACTGATTTTAATTCTTTGAATAGCTTAGCAAAAGTACCATTTTGTGAAAATCGACTGGTAGGGAAATTTATGCTTGATGATTCAATATTATCCTATGAATCTAAACTTTAGTGTATCTAAAAGAAAAATTCACTATTATAGATATTGATTTCTTATGAAATTGTTTAAAAAGACTGAATAATAAACATAGAAAGATAAAGTGAAATTTGAAAAATTTGCTATAAAACAACAGTTTTTTGTTTTTAATGCAGAACTTACATTAATGAAAATCGGCATTTTTTGGTATCACGATAAAACCGTTACAGGCTATGTTCATCCTTTTAATCTAAATGATCAAGATGCTTTGGGCATGGTCGAAAGTCCATATATCCATAATGAATATTGGGATGTTTTATCTAATCGATATCCAGATTTAAGATTGATCAATCACAATGTTATACCGAAAGGAAGAGCATTATTCAGTACAACTGAGGGGAAAGTTGTAATACATCTGGATGAAAAATTATTAAAAAAATCTTCTAAAAAACGTATTGCTAAATTTTTAGGTATCGAAGAAAAAAATGCAATCTGGTTAATAGACGAATCAACTAGCGTAAAATATATTTAGTTAACTATATAATTTTGATCAAGATACTATTCAATCATCATCAAATCTGCCTTGTTTTCAAGTTTCAGTGGACGTAAGGCAAAGATAGAACGAGTATGCCGTATACCTTTCATTGAATATAAATGTTTACGCAAAAAACGCTCATAATGTTCGGCATTTTTAACTGCAACTTTAACCAGATAATCATAATCACCTGTTACCAAGTGTGCCTCGACGACTTCTGGCATTTGGGCAAGTGCATCACTAAATTCTTCCAGAATTTCGTCATCATGACGTTCCAAAGTAATTTCGATAAAAAAAAGTTCATTAATGCCGATGGCTTTTGCATTAATATTTGCCGTATATCCTTCAATAATGTTTAAGGATTCCAGACGTTTTACTCTGGTCCAGCATGGTGAGGTAGATAAACCAACGATGTCTGATAGCTGGGCGATTGTCAAACGTGCATCTTGTCTTAAAGCCGATAAAATTTTACGATCAATTTTATCCAGTGAATATATACTTTCATTCATACTGATATCCTGAGAAAAAAATTCTGAATATTTTTAATATATTGAAAAAAATTCCTAAATAACTCGAAAATGAGTAGAGAATTCGGGAAAAATTTAGCTGCCATCTCCCATAAAATAGATATATCAAGTCGAAAACATTTGGGAGACTGTTTTTGACTATACAAATAGCACCTTTAGAGAAGGGTGCTTTAAAGGTGCTATTTGTAGCTGGAATATTTAACTAAAACTATGTAGCGGATCCTTTTCTTGATTTTATCCAATATGCCAGTGCTAATAGTGTTAACCAGAATGGGATAAGGATTACTGCAATACGCATATCAGCAGTTAGCCACATAATCATTAAAATAGTGAACATGAATAAGACACAGATATAGTTGCTAAAAGGATAAGCAAATGCTGGAAATACAGTCTTTATCTTTTGATAATTCATGTGTTTTTTGAACTTGAGATGTGTCAAGGAAAGCATCATCCAGTTAATTACGATTGCAGATACTACTAAACTCATCAAAAGCTTAAATGCTTTTTCAGGGAACATATAGTTCAAAATTACGCAGATAAGCGTAATACAGGCTGAGGTTAAAATTGCTGCATATGGGATACCACGTTTATTAATTTTACTTAAATACCGGGGAGCATTACCTTGTTCAGATAAACCTAGAAGCATCCGGCTTGTGCCATAACTTGTGCCGTTATAAACCGATATTGCAGCGGTGAGTACTACAAAATTAAGAATTGTTGCCACATATTGACTACCGAGTGAATCAAAAATCAAAACAAAAGGACTGCCACCTTCAGCAATTTGATTCCATGGATAGAGTGATAACAAGATAAAAATAGTCAATACATAAAATAGTAAAACTCGGTAAACAATCTGATTGACCGCTTTAGGAATGGTTTTGGTCGGGTCTTTCGCTTCTGCTGCTGTTAGACCTACCAGTTCTATTCCACCGAAAGAAAACATGATAATCGCCATAGCCATAACTAGCCCAGTAATACCATTTGGGAAAAACCCACCGAGTGCCCAAAGGTTACTGACATGAGACTGGTGACCAGCATGTCCACTCGCCAGTAAATATGCACCAAATGCGATCATACCAATAATTGCACATATTTTTATGATCGAAAATAGAAATTCAGTTTCACCAAATACTTTGACGTGCAGTAAGTTGATTACATTGATTAGAATAAAAAATCCAAGTGCCGAAACCCAGGTCGGTATTTCTGGCCACCAATATTGTACATATAAACCGATAGCACTCAACTCAGCCATGCAAACGAGAATATTTAATACCCAATAGTTCCAGCCAGACATAAATCCTGCAAATGGACTCCAGTATTTATAGGCAAAATAGCTAAAAGATCCACTCACTGGTTCTTCTACGACCATTTCACCTAATTGTCTCATCATGAAAAAAGCGATTAGACCAGCAATGGCATATCCTAAAATAACCGATGGACCAGCAAGTTTAATGGTTTGTGATATACCCAGAAAGAGTCCTGTTCCGATAGAACCACCAAGGGCGATGAGCTGGATATGGCGATTGCTTAAACCATGCTTGAGCTGACTTTGCTTTGCGGAAGACATCAATAAATCCGTATACGTTGGAATGCGGGAGACAAATAACAGCAGTGCTGAAAATGCGTTAAATATAATATTTTTTTATTAAATAATAAAATTTAATTTATATATGCTGTTTTTTACAAAGTTATAAAACACATTTCTATAAATTCATAATCTAAAGATGATTTTACTGTGTTCTTTTGAATATTCACGTATTAACATAGCGATGTGAAACAAGAATAAGTATGTTATATGAGATTTAGTGCGTGGTATGCCTTAAGAAAATTTGTCTATAACAATTTACATAATGATGATTACGAGACATGGTTTAGTCGTTTAATAAACTATGTCCTGATTTTTCTCATCGTTGGTAATGTTATTGCGGTATTGCTTGAATCGGTCAATGATATCTATAAAGCATATCAGGTTTATTTTGATTTCTTTGAAAATTTATCCATTATTATCTTTACGTGTGAATACCTGCTTAGATTCTGGAGTATTGTAGAAAAGGATTGCTTTAAGCCTGCATGGAAACAGAGATTGGAATGGATCACCAGTGGGGCAGCCATTATCGATCTATTGGCAATATTGCCAGCTTATCTGAATTTCTTTGTCCATATTGATTTGCGTTTCCTTAGAATTTTACGATTATTAAGATTGCTGAAACTGACACGCTATTTTGTATCATTACAAATACTTTTACGTGTAATAGAACGTGAAAAAGGATCATTTCAGGCTGTTATTTTTATCTTGATTATCATGATTATCATGGCAGCAGCTGGGGTATATGTTGTTGAAAATAAAGCACAACCACAAGTATTTAGTTCTATTCCAGCATCAATGTGGTGGGCAGTTGTGACTTTGACTACTGTTGGATATGGTGATGTCACGCCAATCACACCACTAGGACGTTTCTTAGGTGCATTGATAACCATATTAGGTGTAGGTCTGGCAGCATTACCAGCCGGTATTCTGGCAACCGGGCTTGCAAATGAGTTGGAGCAACGCAAACAGAAATTAGAGCTGAAATTTCGTGAGTTACTGTTAAATGATAGTGAAATTGATCTCATTTCAGATAAAGACAAAATAGAAGATCTACGAAAACAGGTAGGGCTAACGCCTGATCAAACTCATGATATTCTATTGCAACTTATCCGGGATAAAAGAGAGGCTGAGTTAAAAAAAGAACGAGAAGAATATTGTTTTTGTCCACATTGTGGTAAGAAGCTTCCTGAATAATATTTTAAGTTATATCGTGGTAAGCTAACCTTGTTGGGAGAGGTTTACCCATTGATTTAATTGTAGATTAAGATGAAAAAAGAATATTTTCTGATTATAGCAATGATCGTTTTATTGCTGATTTTATTGATTTCAGGAATTTATCCATTTGACAGAATGACATGGGTGCTGGAAGTTATGCCTGTCATTATTGCAATTCCTTTACTATGTATAAGTTATAAAAAGTTTCCTTTAACGCCGTTGCTTTATACATTGATTTTTATACATGCCATTGTATTGATGTTGGGTGGAGCATATAGTTACGCAAGAGTTCCATTAGGTTTTTATATTGCTGACTGGTTTGATTTAAGTCGAAATCCCTATGACAAAATTGGGCATTTTATGCAGGGTTTTGTTCCTGCTATTGTCGCTCGAGAGATATTGATTCGTAAACATATTTTAGCTAAAGGGAAGATGCTGGCATTTATTGTGATTTGTATTGTATTGGCAATTAGTGCTAGTTATGAACTGATTGAATGGGCGGCAGCAATCTGTTTAGGACAAGACGCTGAAGAGTTTTTGGGAACACAAGGTGATGTTTGGGATACTCAGTCTGATATGTTTTTCGCACTGATAGGTGCTATAACCGCATTATTTATCTTGAGTAAATGGCATGATCAACAAATACAAAAAATAATCCAATAATGATTTTTCTTGAATTTAATTCATTGAAAATTAAATGTAATTATATGCGGTGGCAAATGTTTTTATGAGGCTCTATACATA
>NZ_OOGT01000131.1 GCF_900323515.1 Acinetobacter stercoris
TCGAGCTGGGCAATGGTTCAACGGTAACCACGACAGCGGATAACCAGGGCAACTGGCTGCTTGAACCGAACCCGCTGGCAGAAGGTGAAGTGGGCAAGGTGACTGCCACTGATGGCGCAGGCAACACCGGTCCTGAAGCGACCACAGGGGCTGCAGATGTGACGGCTCCTGTTGCCCCNACNGTGGATCAAAACAATGCAGCAGGTCTGGGAGGAACGACCGAACCGAATGCGGTGATCACGGTCGAGCTGGGCAATGGCTCAACCGTGACCACGACTGCTGATAGCCAGGGCAACTGGCTGCTTGAACCGAACCCGCTGGCAGAAGGCGAAGTGGGCAAGGTGACAGCGACTGATGGTGCAGGAAATAGCAGTACTCCAACCATGACCGATGGAACAGATATTACTGCTCCTGTTGCCCCAACGGTAGATCACAACAATGCAGCGGGTTTAGGTGGAACAACCGAACCGAATGCGGTGATCACGGTCGAGTTGGGCAATGGTTCAACCGTGACCACGACTGCTGATAGCCAGGGCAACTGGAATATCAAGCCGAACCCGATTGCCGAGGGAGAGAGCGCTACAGTTATAGCTACAGATAAGGCGGGTAACACCAGTGCTGAAACACCGACAGGCAAAGCAGATACCGTTGCACCGACTGCACCAGGTATTGATCAAAACAATGAGTCAGGTTTATCGGGAACAGCAGAGCCAGAATCAACAATTAGTGTTGAATTGGCTGATGGTACAACGATTACAACTACAACAGATACAGCAGGTAACTGGAGTATCACGCCTAATCCATTAGGTGATGGTGAAGTTGGTAAAGTGACTGCAACTGATGCTGCAGGAAATAACAGTGCTCCAACCATGACTGATGGCACAGATATCACTCCACCAGCAGCGCCAGGTGTTGATCAAAACAATGGCGAAGGTTTAAGTGGTACAGCGGAAGCTGGCGCGACAGTGACGGTGAAAGATGCGGATGGCAACACAGTCACCACCACAGCAGACAGCACAGGTCACTGGTCAATCACTCCGAACCCAATTAGTGATGGTATGAGTGGTACCGTGACAGCAACGGATGAGGCGGGCAATGAAAGTAACCCAAGCAATACGGGAACAGCGGATACCGTTGCACCGAACGCACCATTAGTTGAGCAAAACAATGCAGCGGGCTTGGCAGGAACAACCGAACCAAATGCGGTGATCACGGTAGATTTAGGCAATGGTTCAACAGTGACCACAATGGCGGATAGCCAAGGGCATTGGTCAATTGAGCCAAACCCATTAGAAACTGGTGAAGTTGGTAAAGTCACTGCAACCGATGCTGCAGGAAATACTAGTACGCCAACCATGACTGATGGCACAGATATCACTCCACCAGCAGCACCAGGTATTGATCAAAACAATGGCGAAGGTTTAAGTGGTACAGCGGAAGCTGGTGCGACTGTGACGGTGAAAGATGCGGATGGCAACACAGTCACCACGACAGCAGACAGCACAGGTCACTGGAGCATTACACCAAACCCAATTGCGGATGGTACGAGTGGTACCGTGACAGCAACGGATGAGGCGGGCAACGAAAGTAGCCCAAGCAATACGGGAACAGCGGATACCGTTGCACCGAACGCACCATTAGTTGAGCAAAACAATGCAGCGGGCTTGGCAGGAACAACCGAACCAAATGCGGTGATCACGGTAGATTTAGGCAATGGTTCAACAGTGACCACAATGGCGGATAGCCAAGGGCATTGGTCAATTGAGCCAAACCCATTAGAAACTGGTGAAGTTGGTAAAGTCACTGCAACCGATGCTGCAGGAAATACTAGTACGCCAACCATGACTGATGGCACAGATATCACTCCACCAGCAGCGCCAGGTGTTGATCAAAACAATGGCGAAGGTTTAAGTGGCACAGCGGAAGCTGGCGCAACTGTGACAGTGAAAGATGCGGATGGCAACACAGTCACCACCACAGCAGATAGCACAGGTCACTGGAGCATTACACCAAACCCAATTACGGATGGTAGTGAAGGCAGCGTGACAGCTACAGATGCAGCAGGGAACACCAGCGCTGAAACGCCGACAGGCACAGCAGATACCGTTGCACCGACTGCACCAGGTATTGATCAAAACAATGGCGAAGGTTTAAGTGGTACAGCGGAAGCTGGCGCGACTGTGACGGTGAAAGATGCAGATGGCAACACGGTGACCACCACAGCAGACAGCACAGGTCACTGGTCAATCACTCCGAACCCAATTACGGATGGTACGAGTGGTACCGTGACAGCAACGGATGAGGCGGGCAACGAAAGTAGCCCAAGCAATACGGGTATCGCAGATACCGTTGCACCGACTGCACCCGGTATTGATCAAAACAATGGCGAAGGTTTAAGTGGTACAGTGGAAGCTGGCGCGACTGTGATTGTGAAAGATGCGGATGGAAACACAGTAACCACCACAGCAGACAGCACAGGTCACTGGAGCATTACACCAAACCCACTTGCTGATGGTAGTGAAGGCAGCGTGACTGCGACAGATGCAGCAGGGAACACCAGTGCTGAAACACCAACAGGCACAGCAGATACCGTTGCGCCGACTGCGCCAGGTATTGATCAAAACAATGGCGAAGGTTTAAGTGGTACAGCGGAAGCTGGCGCGACTGTGACGGTGAAAGATGCAGATGGCAATACAGTAACCACGACAGCAGACAGCACAGGTCACTGGTCAATCACTCCGAACCCAATTACGGATGGTACGAGTGGTACCGTGACAGCAACGGATGAGGCGGGCAACGAAAGTAGCCCAACCAATACGGGTATCGCAGATACCGTTGCACCGACTGCACCAGGTATTGATCAAAACAATGGCGAAGGTTTAACTGGTACAGCGGAAGCGGGTTCTACTGTGATTGTGAAAGATGCGGATGGAAACACAGTAACCACGACAGCAGACAGCACAGGTCACTGGTCGATCACCCCGAACCCAATTACGGATGGAAGTGAAGGAAGCGTGACTGCTACAGATGCAGCAGGGAATACCAGCGCTGAAACACCAACAGGTACAGCAGATCTGGTTGCACCTGATAAACCATTAGTTAATCTTGTGAACGGTATTGATCCGATTACTGGTACAGCTGAACCTAATTCGATTGTAACTGTAACTTACTTAGATGGAACTAGTGTAACTGTGACTGCAAGTAGTGATGGCAGTTGGAGTGTGCTAAATCCAGGTTTGGAAGATGGTGATACGATTACAGTGACAGCGACAGATGAGGTAGGAAATAAATCTGAATCAGTGACTGTAACAGTAGATACTTACGTATTGGCAGATACAGTTATTATCACAAATGGAGTAACAAATGACGATACTCCAGCAATTGTAGGTACTGCTGAAGCAAATAGTATAGTGACATTAACAATAATAGGGACAACTGGAAGTCAGGTTGTAAGCGTTTCTGTCGATGGTACTGGTGTATGGACTTATACTCCAACAGTTGCTTTAGCTGAAGATGTTTATACATTGAGTGCAATTGCTAGAGATTCGGAAGGTCGAGTTAGTCAGATTGGTGCATCATCTATTACGGTAGATACAACACCTCCATCGTCAGAAATTGTGATAGAAATTACTGCTATTACAGATGATTCCGGAGTATTAGGAGACTTTATTACAAATGATACGACGCCGACAATTCATGGAACAATAACAGGTACTTTATCAGCAGATGAACATGCACAGATCAGCATTGATAATGGTGTTACATGGATAAACTTAGCCATTGTTGATGGCAAATGGAGTTATAATGAGACACGAACATCTGTTGATGGTATTGATCAAACATATACTTATCAAGTAAGAGTTGTTGATAATGCTGGAAATGTAGGTTCAACTGATAGTCAAGTTGTAAAAATTTCTACAACAGTACCTGATAATACAATTACAGTAACAACACTTTTAACTGCCGATACAACTCCAACAATTTCTGGTGCTTATGCTAAAGCCCTTGGAAACGGTGAAACTATTCAAGTTATTGTGAATGGTGTGACTTATAAGCAAGGCGATGGTTATTTAACTGTAAATACTACAGCAAAAACTTGGTCTTTACATATACCTGATGCAAATGCCTTGAATGTTAATGGGGCGACGGATACACCTTATAGCATTATTGCACAAATTGTTAATATTGCTGGTAATGTTGTTTCAGATACTACCGCTAATGAGTTGACTGTTTATCAGGATGTTTCTATAAGTGCAGGTCCATCTCCAGACTATATGGGACAACAACCATTATTTAATGGTATGACTAAAATTGGTGCTGGAGAAAAACTGGAAGTTTATGTCTACAATAGTACAGGGACTCTCATTAAAACATTTAGTAGTGTAAATGGTGCTAGTGTTGTAGATGGTTTAGTCTTTGATGCAACTACTGGAAGTTGGAAAATAACTGCAGCAAACTGGGGAACAAGTCAGTTGGCTGGTGGAAGCTATACAGTTCAGGCTAAAGTTGTTGTTGCAGATGGTTCTGGTGGTCAAATATCGGATGTTCAAGCGATTACTGTAATACAGCCAATAGCAATTACTGTGCCAAATAGTACATATAGTGATATTAACTCTAAAGTCTATGCTTTAGATGATGGTGGTTATTTGTTGATTTGGGCGCAAAATACAAATAATAATACTGGATCTGCTGCATCGAATTATGATCTTGTAGCACAACGATATACTCAATCTGGTGTTGCTGTTGGGTCTTTAATTAAAATAACAAATACGACTACAGGAACATATGCAAATTCAGAAGGCTATGCTGATCGTAATGATATGTGGGATAGCAATGGCAGTTATAGTGCAAACGTAAATGGTGATGGTTCATTTACAATTGCTTATAACTATGATTTAGCTACTCAATCAGCTATCAAATCTTTTGATGATTCAGGTAATTTATTGTCAACAACGACAGTAAATTCAGGTCAAAATTACTATTTTGGTTACAACTACGTTGAAACGACTAATGGTAAAGTTGTTGTATTTACCAGTGGTACTATACATGACTATGATATTTTTATTGCTGGTTCTGTAAAATCCTATTCTGCATCAAATCTAACTAATGAAACCAATGGTGGTAATGGATATATATATAATCAATATGCCACTCCTACAGGCTATTCTGGTTTTGGTAACTCGACAAATATTGAAAGTGTGAGTGCTGTCAGTTTGGGAGGAAGCCTTGTATTAGTTCAATATGCTGATTATACCTCTACAGATGCTTATCCAACCAAAGAAAATGTTATGATAGTAGATTACTCATCAACGGGGGTAGCTACAGTTCTTAAAAGTGCTGTTGCAAACTATTATGACAATGGCTGGCAAATTGGTGCATGTTCATTTGTACTCAAAGAAGGTGGTTTTGTGAGTCTTTGGGCTGGGAATCAGGACTCTGCTACATCACTAACTAATGGTGGAACAATGGATGGCTTTAATGTTTATTCACGACGTTTTAGTTATGATGTTGGTGCGAATACTATAACGGCTTTAGATACAACAGAAAAAATGGTCAATACCACAATGAATGGTGTAAATGGTGTAGGTTATTCTACGATGTCTACTGGCCATTTTAGTGGTTGTGCTTTGGCTCAAGGTGGTTATGTTGTTGTTTGGACTAAGATGTTATCCAATAGTTTGAGTGAGGTATATAGCCAATCATACGATGCGGCTGGTAATAGACTTGGAGGTGAAACTTTGGTTTCAACTCAAACCGTCGATGGAACAGGAACTATAGATACATTACCAACAGTAACTGCACTTAAAGATGGTGGTTATGTTGTATCTTGGACAAATAGCGCTTCTACCAGTTACGCCATAAATTCAACAACAACTGATATTAAAACAGTTATTGTTAATGGTGATGGTACACTGCGTGGAGCTGATGAGACTCATAGTATTGATGCAACATATCTTAATGGAACTGGAACACTGATAGGTACTGATGGTGTCTGTACTCTAGATGGTCGAAATGGTGCTACGACAATGATTGGTGGAAAGGATAATGATAATATTATTATCAAAGATATCAACTTTAGTCATATCGATGGCGGTGCAGGTAATGACACTTTGATTTGGGATTCATCCGCTAACCTGAATTTGGGTGATATTTTAGATAAAGTTCAAAATATTGAGACTATTCATTTAGGTGATGCAAATGCTAATACCATGACAGTATCAATAGATGACATTTTACAAATGACCTCAAATAATACATTGATTATTCAGGGTGGTGATACTGACAAAGTTCAAATCGTTGATGCTAATAGTTGGACATCTGGCGGTACGCAAAGTTACCACGGAGCTGATTACCAAATATATACAGCAACAACATCTGATAACCATTTAATTAATCTATGGATTCAGAACAATTTAGGTGTAATTGCATAACTTATTAAAAGTTTAATTAAAAGAGCGCTTCGGCGCTCTTTTTTTATATCTTAGACAATAGTATTCAATGTCACATCAATATTACCGCGTGTCGCATTAGAATATGGGCAAACAATATGTGCTGCGGCAACCAGTTTATCTGCTTCCTCTTTGTCCATACCTTTGACGTTGATATTCAAAGTTACCTGTATACCAAAACCAGTAGGTATAGGGCCAATTCCGACTTCACCTTCAATAAAAGCGTCTTTAGGTAAATTAAATTTATCTCGGTTTGCAACAAATTTCATGGCACCTAAAAAACAGGCAGAATAACCTGCGGCAAATAATTGTTCAGGATTGGTTCCACCACCATTACCCCCCATTTCCCTTGGTACAGCTAATTGGATATCTAGAACAAGATCAGATGAAACTGCTCGTCCATCACGACCTCCAGTAGCTTTTGCGTGAGCTGTATAGACAACTTTTTCTAAAGACATGTGTACTCTTCCTGAAAATTATTTTGGAATTTTATTCTGGATGATCTGGATGAAAAATTAAGCGATTATTTTGTAAAATTGAATAAGAAATCGTAAGAAAAGCTTAAAATGAAATGAGCTTACGATGTTGCATGAGTGGCATGGAGGCACGAATGCGATCCTGTTCCTGCATATCAAATGGAACAGTAATCAGGTTAGCACCTTCGGTTTCTATGATATCCAGAATTTGACCGCGACTATTGGTTGCACCAGTGTGTCCCCAAGTTTGATGTTTTTCACCATGCCAGCCTTGTTGTGCTGCGCCCAAAACCTGACATTGGCTATCCATTGCACGTGCCTGAAGCAGTAGTTGCCAATGCATTTGACCAGTAGTATAGGTAAATGCAGCAGGTGCAGTTAAAATACGCGCACCTTGTTTACGTAAAGTTAGAGCCAGTTCTGGAAAACGTAAGTCATAACAAACCATCATTCCAATATCACCAAAAGGTGTTTTGGCAATCACAACGTCAGTACCAGGTTCAAAAAACCTGGATTCTTGATAACCGCCAACAGCATCACCAACTTGTACATCAAACAAATGGATTTTGTCGTAACGCGCTTCAGTTTTTTCAGGGCTGATACAAAGACTTACGGTACGTACCCGACCATCTTGGATGATTGAACCATCAGGACGGAATGGGCAGGGTAATGTACCTGCAACAATCCATATTTGATATTGATGTGCCAGATTTTCTAAGCGAGTTTGTATAATTTCAAACTGTTCAGCTGTTTCACGCTGTTTTCCAGCAGCAAAACAAACAAAATTTTCAGGGAATACAATGAGACTGGCGCCATCGGCTTTACTTTTCTGGATCAATGACTCAATCACACTGAAGTTTGCGTCAATGTCATTTTGAGAGTTCATTTGAACAACAGAAAGTAAAGTCATAAGTCTTCCTTGAAAAGAAAATTAAGCGTTTTGCTTAACAGATACCTGATCCATAGTATCTTGTTCTTTTTCGAGCTGTTTGACTAGAGGTTCAAACATATTTTGATTATTGGCGTTCAGTTTCATCAAGGTTTTATGGGCATCTAATACAGTGTTGAGCATTGCATTTTGAGTAATGTGATCATCAATGAGCGCACGAGTACACACATTTGGGTCACCACAATAATTCAAGATGACAAAAACCTGCCCTAAGCCCATGCTATTGGCTAGAGTCGTAATATCTGGATTGGTTGATAGCATGACAGCTTGAATATGGTGAATCTGTTTAAGCTTTAAGCCCAGTTTCGCCAAAATACCTAAAACTGTACTATCTATAAATGTGGTTTCGGTTAAATCAACAATAGCGCCAACGACGTTTTCTTGCTGTTCAATCTTCGCCAAAAGTTTGTCTAGACTTATACAAGAGAGGGCTCGCACTTCACCAATAAGTTTGAAGATATGCGTTCCGTTCAAGCTTGCATATTCAACATGACCTGTTGACATATAAATGCCATTTGCAGAGAAGGATGACAAAATTATCACATAGCGCAAGTCTATACTCAAGAGGTTGACAAGTATAGAAATGACTATAAAAATGTAGGGTATTGATTATAAAGTTAATTCATTCTACGAAGACTGAGAATGGCAATATCATCTGCGACATGATTTGGTGCTTTGAATGATTGATTTTGCAAATGATAGACCAGTTGGGCAAACTGTTCGTTAAGACCACCTTCGAAAGGTTCAAGGGCTCCATCTGAACAGATAATAAACCGTGCATGACGAGTTAGAGTACATTCAAACTCTTCAACTTCAAGATCTTCGGTCAGACCGAGTGGAAAACTACTGGTATTTAAAACACGTGGCGCCTGATTAGGTTCAAATATAATTGCAGGAGGATAATGACCTGCACTTGACCATCGCAATTCATGGGTTTCAAGATTTAAAATCCCGGCCACCATAGTGATATGTTTTTCAATATTTTCCTGAACTAACATCCCATTAAGTTTTTTAATGAGTTCGCGAGGTGTTTTGGAACGACCATGAAATGCAGCCATCCACGATGTCAACAAACTACTTGTTACACCATGTCCTGACACATCTGCAAGATAAAACATGATCTCTTTATCACTGATTTTCCAGTAATCATACCAATCTCCTGACAAATAAGCAGAAGGTTGGAAAAAAGTTTCAACCTGATAATTCTGTAATTCGATAGGATTAGGTAAAAGACGTTTTTGTAATTCTGCAGCAGAAGGGAGATCGCGACTATCCTGATTGCGTTTATATTGTGCATCAATTTTTAATAATGAGTGCTCTGGATGGGCAGGTAGCCGATTCCATATCCAACCAGCAAGTGCACCTAATTCCCAGGCTTGTGAGAGCGATGTTCCTTCATTTTCAAATGCAATAACAACAGTAGGTAAATTCCACTGATGCATTAAAAAATCTTGCACATCTGCAATGGCAATAACAGTTGGGTCATATAAATGAAGATCATCTATGTGAATCATTTGCAGACTCGGAAGAGCACTTAAGATCTGATCCAGATTTGGAATGGTTCGAGTGGGCTGAATGAAATACATAGAATTGATATTTGATCCTTTAACGTTTGATCATCCGTTTATGATAGTAGATGTACTATAGAAATCAAACTATTGCTAGAGAAGCAAAAAGAATCTCTAGCAAACAAGTTTTACAAAATATGAATAATTATTGAGAATTTTCTGTATCAGAATCATCCTGATCATCAGTTTCATCATCAATAAATGATGCTTCTGCTGCATCTTGTCCTTTTTTCTGAGCAATATTGTAGTTTAGGCGTTGCAGATAAATATCACGAATTGCAGCATATTTATCACCTTGCAGTACATCCTCAACATCTAAAAGACGTGAACGTGTATTAATACCACCGACAACAGTGTTGCTCCACATTAAACCTTGTTGATCATTGTTATCCATCACATGATTCAATGGATTTGCGTAACCTTCAGCAACAGTATCTAAAGAATTACGTAAAGTACTTGGTCCCAAGATAGGTAACATTAAATAAGGACCACTCGGAACACCCCAATACCCAAGAGTTGTACCAAGGCTTTCTTCTTCCGTTGGCATACCTAAGCGACGAGCTGGATCAGCCAGACCTAAAGAAGTCACTGTATTTACTGTAAAACGGCCAAGAGATTTTAAAGCACGAAGAGGACGACCTTGAACAAGCTGATTTACAGCATTCCAAGGCTCAATTAGATTTTTACGAAATAAAGAATAGGAGCTGCGAACATCATCGGGTACTTTTTCTTTATATTGTACAGCTATAGGTCGAACGATATTGCGGTCAAGCATATCATTAAAAGCATAGATTTCACGGTTGAGAGGTTGCAAAGGATCTTTTACATCATCAGACTGAGCTGCATTAGCATTAACTTTAAAATCTTTAGCTCTAACATTCTTTAATTCTTTTAGTTCTTTTAAAGATTGAAAATGGCTTGGCTTTTTAGCTTCAACACTAGAATCTGTATTCGCAGTTTCAATATCTGAAACATTCGCATCTTGAGTATTTGATTCAACATCATCTTGTTGAGCAAATACGGGAGCACTAAAACTGATAGATAGTAGGCTCACACACAAAAAATTTAAATGACGCATAAGAGTCCCTAGGTTTTTTTAAATGATTCTAAAGCAAGTTCGTACTTTTAGCCTTAAAAATAACATCGATATTAGTACAGTATTAAAGCAGATTTACTCAAAAATTGTTAAAAATATGCAAAAAGAGTAAAAAATAAACAGTTGAGTAAATAAAAATAGAAAATGACTTGCAAAGGAAAGATATTGGTCTATAATGCACATCCATCGGCGGTGATGTTGATTAAAACTTCTTAAAAATCAGTTAGTTGAAGAAATTGATTGAGTTTGGGTTGTTTAAAAATAAATGAACATCATGGTTGACTTTCTAGAAATAGAGAGTAATATAGCCGACCTAGCTTGATGGCGATGAGCCATGAAGAAGATCATTAAGAGAATATGAAGAACAACTTGTGTGGATTTTTACTGGTTGATTAACGATAAATTATCATTGATTGATTGGTAGAAATTACTCGAAGTTTATTTGAGAATTTTTGTCAGTAATTGATGAGCCA
>NZ_OOGT01000016.1 GCF_900323515.1 Acinetobacter stercoris
AACGTGCTATCGATAAAGCATTCTTGATGCCAATCGAAGACGTATTCTCAATCTCTGGTCGTGGTACTGTGGTAACAGGTCGTGTAGAATCTGGTATCGTTAAAGTAGGCGAAGAAGTTGAAATCGTTGGTATTAAAGATACAGTTAAAACAACTGTAACTGGCGTGGAAATGTTCCGTAAACTTCTTGACGAAGGTCGTGCTGGTGAGAACTGTGGTATTCTTCTACGTGGTACAAAACGTGAAGAAGTACAACGTGGTCAGGTACTTGCTAAACCAGGTACAATCAAGCCGCATACTAAATTTGATGCAGAAGTATATGTGCTTTCTAAAGATGAAGGTGGTCGTCACACTCCATTCTTAAATGGTTACCGTCCACAGTTCTACTTCCGTACAACAGATGTAACTGGTGCGATCTCTCTTAAAGATGGCGTTGAAATGGTTATGCCTGGTGACAACGTAGAAATGTCAGTAGAATTGATCCACCCGATTGCAATGGACGCAGGTCTTCGTTTTGCGATCCGTGAAGGTGGTCGTACAGTAGGTGCTGGTGTTGTTGCTAAAGTAACTGCATAATTGTGTTATACTCCAGATCGGGAGTTTAGACTCTCGATCTGTTTTATAGGTCAGTAGTTCAATTGGTAGAGCGTCGGTCTCCAAAACCGAATGTTGGGGGTTCGAGTCCCTCCTGACCTGCCAATTTTTTTAAATAAAAAGCTTAATGCTGACTAAATTGTCATATAATAAGTCGCGAATCCTACGACGAGTAAAAAAATGTCGAATGATAAATCGCGTGACGCATTGAGCGACGCGCCAATTCCTCAAAGAAATTCTGCCGAAGTTGTTAAGACTAGCTCACCGCTAGATTTTGTGCTTTGGATTATTGCCTTGGTGTTATTTGTCGGTGCACTTATGGTAAATCAGTTTTTACCAGCTTATTGGCCACCAGCAAATAATATTTGGGTACGTGTTGGTGTAATTATCGCTTGTATCGTAGCAGCTTTAGGTTTATTATACGCCACCCATCAAGGCAAAGGCTTTGTTCGTTTGCTTAAAGATTCACGTATAGAATTGCGTCGAGTCACTTGGCCTACGAAACATGAAACAGTAACCACTTCATGGCAGGTTTTACTGGTAGTTATTATTACTGCGATTGTATTGTGGTGTTTTGACTATATAATCGGTTGGTTTATGAAGTTTATTATCGGGTAAGAGAGCTATGAAACGTTGGTACATTATTCATGCCTATTCTGGTTATGAAAAACAAGTGATGCGTTCACTTAATGATCGAATCCAGCGTAGCGCTGTTGCTGATAGTTTTGGTGAAGTCCTTGTTCCTACCGAAGAAGTGGTAGAAATGAAGGATGGTAAGAAACGTAAATCAGAGCGAAAATTCTTTCCAGGCTATGTATTGGTCGAAATGGAAATGAATGATGAAACTTGGCACATTGTAAAAGAATGTCCAAAAGTTTTAGGTTTTATTGGCGGTACAGCTGAGAAACCAGCACCAATTACGCAAAAAGAAGCTGATGCAATTCTTGCACGTGTACATAATAAAGGTGAAGCACCTCGTCCTAAGACGATGTTTGAACCTGGTGAAGAATTACTCGTTGTTGACGGTCCATTTACAGACTTTAAAGGTGTGGTGGAAGAAGTTCAATACGATAAGTCGCGTTTAACGTTGACGATTAATGTATTTAATCGACCAACTCAAGTTGAATTGGAATTTCGCCAAGTCGAAAAAGCAGTTTAATTTTAATTGGTTGAAAAGCGCCCGATTTTATCGGGCATTGTTATTATGACTGCAGCTTGCTGTGGTTATGTGAACGATGTTGGGGAGCCTAACGGCGTTTGTACCCAGAGGTAATTTTAAAATGGCTAAGAAGATTGACGGCTATATCAAGCTGCAAGTTCCAGCTGGTAAAGCAAATCCATCTCCACCGATTGGTCCTGCACTAGGTCAACGTGGTGTAAACATCATGGCATTCTGTAAAGAATTCAATGCTGCTACACAAAAAGTTGAACCAGGTCTTCCAATTCCTGTAGTGATTACTGTGTACAACGACAAGTCGTTCACATTTATCATGAAAACTCCACCTGCTGCTATTCTTCTTAAGAAAGCTGCCGGTATCCAAAAGGGTTCTTCTGTACCTAACAAAACTAAAGTTGGTAAGTTGACTCGTGCTCAGTTAGAAGAAATTGCGACTACTAAAGAACCAGATTTAACTGGTGCTGATTTAGACGCACGTGTTCGTACCATCGCTGGTTCTGCACGTTCTATGGGCTTGGAAGTGGAGCTATAAGACATGGCAAAGTTAACTAAACGTCAAAAAGCCATTGCTGCTGCTGTAGAAGCAAACAAAGTTTATACTTTGGACGAAGCGGTACAAGTTCTTAACAGCCTTCCTGCTGCAAAGTTCAAAGAGTCTTTGGATGTTGCTGTAAATCTAGGTGTTGATCCTCGTAAATCTGACCAGGTTGTTCGTGGTGCAACTACACTTCCTGCAGGTACTGGTAAAACTGTACGTGTTGCAGTGTTTGCTCAAGGTGCTCAAGCTGAAGCTGCTAAAGCTGAAGGTGCAGATATCGTAGGTTTTGATGACTTGGCTGAAAGCATCCAGCAAGGTAATCTTGACTTTGATGTGGTTATTGCTGCTCCAGATGCAATGCGCGTTGTAGGTAAGTTAGGTACTATCCTTGGTCCACGCGGTTTAATGCCAAACCCTAAAGTGGGTACTGTAACTCCTGATGTAGCTGGTGCAGTTAAAAATGCTAAAGCTGGTCAAGCACGTTACCGTGTAGATAAAGCTGGTATTATCCATGCTGCGATTGGTCAAGTAGGCTTTGAAGCTGCTGCTATTCGTCAAAACGTTGAAGCTCTTGTAGCTGACCTTAAGAAAGCAAAACCTGCTACTTCTAAAGGTATTTATATCAAGAAGATCACTTTAAGCTCAACTATGGGTCCTGGTCTTACTATTGATGTAAATGACGTTGCTAAATAATTTTTATTTAGATAGATAAAGAATTTTAAAGTCCTGTGAATTTCCTTTAATCTCTCTTTTGTAAAGAGAGTCTCCTGAATGGAGGAAGGATTTCTCAGGCGGACTTTGAATTGATAAATGTAAATTTATCAGCGTCAAAGACCTCAGGCGAAGTAAATTCTATTTGGATGAGCTTCTTAAAAAACCAGTCTGAGTAGACGCGGTGGTGTGATTTATTCCTCCTCCGCGTGTAGGCCGAAAGGTTTACGAATTGGGAGTGCATCTTTATAGGATGCATAAATCACCATTAGGAGGTTTTACAATGGCTCTTCTTATTGAAGACAAAAAACAGATCGTTGCAGAAGTAAATGAAGTTGCTTCTAAAGCGTTTGCTGCTGTTGTTGCCGACTATCAAGGTTTAACAGTAGAGCAACTTACAGCTCTTCGTGTTGAAGCTCGTAAGTTAGGTGTTCATACGCGTATCGTACGTAACACTTTGGCAAAACGTGCGTTCGAAGGTACTCAATTTAGTATCTTGGATGACAACCTTGTTGGTCCGACAATTCTAGGTTTTTCAACTTCTGAAGACGATATGGGTGCAGCTGCACGCTTATTCGAAGACTTCGCTAAATCAAATAAAGCTTTTGAGTTAAAAGCTGCTGCATTTGATGGCAAAGTTTATTCTGGTGCTGAAGTAAGCGTTATCGCAAATCTTCCAAACCAAGAAAAAGCGCTTACTATGCTTGCCAACGTTCTTCAAGCTCCTATCTCAAAATTGGGTCGCCTTATTACTGCACTCAAAGAGAAAAACGAGCAAGAAGCTGCATAAGCTTAAAACATTTTACACACCATTCAATTTCCATTTGGAGTTATTCTCATGGCTTTAACTAACGAAGAAATCTTAAATGCAGTTGCTGAAAAAACTGTTCTTGAACTTGTAGAACTTATTTCTGCTTTCGAAGAAAAATTCAACGTATCTGCAGCTGCTGTTGCAGCTGCTGCTGCTCCTGGTGCTGCTGCAGCTGCTGCTGAAGAGCAATCAGAATTTACTGTTGAATTAGCTAGCTTCGGTGCTAACAAAGTTGCTGTAATTAAAGCTGTTCGTGAAGCTACTGGTCTTGGTCTTAAAGAAGCTAAAGATCTTGTTGAAGGCGCTCCTTCTGCAATCAAAGAAGGCGTTTCTAAAGAGGAAGCTGAAGAACTTAAGAAAAAACTTGAAGAAGCTGGTGCTGAAGTTAAACTTAAGTAATCGCTTAAGGAGTCGATTTTTTGTAATCGGCTCCACAAAATGGCTGATGGCTCTTGGGTCATCAGCCTTTTTGCGTTACAATAATCGGCTCGATTTTAGATTGATTGATAGTGTAATCATCAATTTTAAAAATAAATTAACATAATCAAACGCTTACCAATATTTTTCTATTTTAAAAATATTGTTAAGCGTTTTATACCACTGAAAATTGCAGCATTTGTATAAAGGTGGTGGTCATATCGACCTGCGTAATTCCTTCTAAGTCCGTTCTGCAGGCGGACTTGGTTTTACTTTCCGAGGACTCCAGATGGCATACTCATATACCGAAAAGAAACGGATCCGTAAGAATTTTGGTAAATTGCCTCAAGTAATGGATGCTCCGTACCTGCTCGCGATTCAAGTCGACTCGTACAGAACATTCCTGCAAGATGGCAAATCACCAAAAAATCGCGAAGATATCGGTCTCCAAGCCGCATTTCGTTCAGTTTTCCCAATTGAAAGTTATTCTGGCAATGCTGCTTTAGAATTCGTTGAGTATAGCCTTGGTAAACCAGAGTTCGATGTTCGTGAATGTATTCTTCGCGGCTCAACTTTTGCGGCACCAATGCGCGTTAAAATTCGTTTGATCATTAAAGATCGTGAAACGAAATCAATCAAAGACGTTCGTGAACAAGAAGTTTACATGGGTGAAATTCCACTCATGACTGAAAATGGTACCTTTGTTATTAATGGTACTGAACGTGTAATCGTATCTCAATTACACCGTTCACCAGGTGTGTTCTTTGATCACGATAAAGGTAAAACTCATTCAAGTGGTAAAGTGCTTTATTCAGCACGTATCATTCCTTACCGTGGTTCATGGTTGGACTTTGAGTTTGATGCGAAAGATCTAGTCTATGTTCGTATCGACCGTCGTCGTAAATTATTAGCAACTGTAGTATTGCGTGCTTTAGGTTACAGTAATGAACAAATCCTAGATATGTTCTATGAAAAAGTGCCTGTATACCTAGACATGGGTAGCTACCAGATTGACCTTGTGCCTGAGCGCCTACGTGGTGAAATGGCTCAATTCGACATTACTGATAACGATGGTAAAGTGATTGTTGAACAAGGTAAACGTATTAATGCTCGTCATGTTCGTCAAATGGAAGCTGCTGGTTTAACTAAGCTTTCGGTTCCAGATGAATACTTGTATGAACGTATCACTGCTGAAGACATCACGCTTAAAGATGGTGATGTAATTCCTGCCAATACAGTTTTGGGCCATGACATCATGGTTAAATTGGCAGAAGGTGGTATCAAACAGTTCAATATCCTATTTACCAACGATATTGATCGTGGTTCATTTGTTGCAGACTCTTTACGTGCAGATACAACTTCAGGTCGTGATGAGGCACTTGTAGAAATCTACAAAGTGATGCGTCCAGGTGAACCACCTACCAAAGAAGCAGCTGAAAACTTATTCAATAATTTGTTCTTCTCTTCTGAACGTTATGACTTGTCTCCAGTGGGTCGTATGAAGTTCAATCGTCGTTTGGGTCGCCCTTACGAAGTTGGTACAGACCAGAAGTCTCGTGAAGTTGAAGGTATCCTGTCTAACGAAGATATTATCGATGTATTAAAAACTCTCGTCGAAATCCGTAATGGTAAAGGCGAAGTTGATGATATCGACCATTTAGGTAACCGTCGTGTACGTTCAGTTGGTGAAATGACTGAAAACCAATTCCGTGTTGGTTTGGTTCGTGTTGAGCGTGCTGTAAAAGAGCGTTTAAGTCAGGCTGAAACTGATAACCTGTCTCCACAAGATTTGATCAATGCTAAACCAGTTGCTGCTGCAATCAAAGAATTCTTTGGTTCAAGCCAATTGTCTCAGTTTATGGATCAAAACAACCCATTGTCTGAAATTACACACAAACGTCGTGTATCAGCACTTGGTCCTGGTGGTTTGACTCGTGAACGTGCAGGCTTTGAAGTACGTGACGTTCATCAGACTCACTATGGTCGTGTTTGTCCAATTGAAACACCTGAAGGTCCAAACATTGGTCTGATCAACTCATTGTCTGTTTATGCAAAAGCAAACAACTTTGGTTTCTTGGAAACACCATACCGTAAAGTTGTTGATGGTCGTGTAACTGATGAAGTTGAATATTTATCAGCAATTGAAGAAGTTGGTACTGTAATTGCGCAAGCCGATTCTCAATTGGATAAAGATGGTCATCTGACTGAAGAATTTGTTTCAGTACGTCATCAAGGCGAATTCGTTCGTATGCCTCCTGAAAAAGTGACGCATATGGATGTATCTGCTCAACAGGTTGTATCTGTTGCGGCATCACTGATTCCATTCCTTGAACACGATGATGCGAACCGTGCATTGATGGGTTCAAACATGCAACGTCAGGCTGTTCCGACATTGCTTGCTGACAAACCACTTGTTGGTACAGGTATGGAAGCAAACGTAGCACATGACTCTGGTGTGTGTGTGATTGCAAAACGTGGTGGACGTATCGAGTTTGTTGATGCATCACGTGTGGTTATTCGTGTAAATGAAGACGAAATGATCGCTGGTGAGGCAGGTGTGGATATCTATAACCTCATCAAATATACCCGTTCGAACCAAAATACTTGTATCAACCAGAAAGTTCTTGTGAACTTGGGGGATAAAGTTGGTCGCGGTGATGTATTAGCTGATGGACCATCTACGGATGGTGGTGAACTTGCGCTTGGTCAAAACATGCGTGTAGCGTTCATGACCTGGAACGGTTATAACTACGAAGACTCAATCTTGTTATCTGAACGTGTACTTCAAGAAGATCGTTTAACTTCTATTCACATTCAGGAATTGTCATGTGTAGCACGTGATACCAAGTTGGGTGCAGAAGAGATTACTGCAGATATTCCTAATGTAGGTGAAGCTGCTCTGTCTAAACTTGATGAGTCAGGTATTGTTTATATCGGTGCTGAAGTTACTGCTGGTGACATCCTTGTAGGTAAAGTAACACCTAAGGGTGAAACTCAGTTAACTCCTGAAGAAAAACTTCTTCGTGCAATCTTCGGTGAAAAAGCTGCCGACGTTAAAGATTCATCTTTACGTGTTCCATCTGGTACTAAAGGTACAGTCATTGACGTTCAAGTCTTTACTCGTGATGGTATTGAGAAAGATGAACGTGCTCAAGCCATTGAGAAAGCTCAGCTTGATGCTTACCGTAAGGATTTGAAAGAAGAATACAAAATCTTCGAAGAAGCAGCACGTGAACGTATTGTCCGTTTGTTGAAAGGTCAAGAATCTAACGGTGGTGGTACAACTAAACGCGGTGACAAGCTTTCTGAAGAATTGTTATCAGGTTTAGAGCTCGTTGATCTTCTTGAGATCCAGCCGAGTGATGAAGGCATTGCAGAACGTTTAACTCAAATTCAAGTGTTCTTGAAAGAAAAGAGCCATGAAATTGATGAGAAATTTGCTGAGAAGAAACGCAAACTTTCTACTGGTGATGAATTAACAACAGGTGTTCTTAAAGTTGTTAAGGTTTACCTCGCTGTTAAACGTCGTATCCAGCCTGGTGATAAAATGGCGGGTCGTCACGGGAACAAAGGTGTTGTATCAAACATCCTTCCTGTAGAAGACATGCCGCATGACATCAATGGTGTTCCTGTGGATGTGGTACTTAACCCATTGGGTGTACCATCACGTATGAACGTGGGTCAGATTCTTGAAACTCACTTAGGTTTAGCTGCCAAAGGTCTTGGTGAGCAAATCGACAAGATGCTCAAAGAACAACGTACGATTGCAGAGCTTCGTGTGTTCCTTGACAAGATTTATAACAAAGTTGGTGGCGAGCAAGAAGATCTTGACAGCTTAACTGATGAAGAAATTCTTGTCCTTTCGGGTAACTTACGTAAAGGTGTCCCTTTAGCTACGCCTGTATTTGATGGTGCTGAAGAACGTCAAATCAAAGAGTTACTTGAGCTTGCTGAACTTCCACGTTCTGGTCAGACAGTATTGTATGACGGACGTACAGGCGAACGTTTCGACCGTCCAGTAACGGTTGGTTATATGTACATGTTGAAATTGAACCACTTGGTTGACGACAAGATGCATGCGCGTTCTACTGGTTCTTATTCATTAGTAACGCAACAACCGCTTGGTGGTAAAGCACAATTCGGTGGTCAGCGTTTCGGTGAGATGGAAGTCTGGGCACTTGAAGCATATGGTGCAGCTTATACTCTTCAAGAAATGCTTACTGTTAAATCGGATGACGTTGAAGGTCGTACCCGCATCTATAAGAATATTGTAGATGGTAACCATTATATGGATCCGGGCATGCCAGAATCGTTCAACGTATTGACCAAAGAGATCCGTTCTTTAGGTATCAACATTGAACTGAAAAATGGTGACTAAGAAATCCTCCCTTCCCTCCCTTTTTCCTAAAGGGGCCAGGGGAGATTCCCAAATTTCAGTAAAAAACAATATTTGTGACCCAGTCGAGAAGTGAAAATCTCCTCGACACACGGAGAAAAAAATTGAAAGACTTGCTCGATATCATGCGTAAAAAGACGGATTCAGATGGTCATGCACCAGTTGAATTTGACCGTATCCGTATTGGTCTTGCGTCACCAGAAATGATTAAGTCATGGTCTCATGGTGAAGTTAAAAAACCTGAGACAATTAACTATCGTACGTTCAAACCAGAACGTGATGGTTTATTCTGTGCCAAAATCTTTGGTCCGGTAAAAGATTACGAATGCTTGTGTGGTAAATACAAGCGTATGAAATATAAAGGCGTCATTTGTGAAAAATGTGGCGTTGAAGTAACAACTGCAAAAGTTCGTCGTGAACGTATGGGGCACATCGAACTTGCATCTCCAGTTGCACACATCTGGTTCTTGAAATCATTACCAAGCCGTATCGGTTTATTGCTTGATATGACTTTACGTGATATCGAACGCGTACTGTATTTCGAATCTTATGTTGTTACTGATCCTGGTATGACTCCACTTGAGAAATATCAGCTTTTAAACGATGAAGAATACTTCAATGCTTTAGAAGAGCACGGTGATGAATTCACAGCGAAAATGGGTGCTGAAGCTGTTCAGGACTTGTTGAAAGACATTGATCTTGAAGCTGAAATTTCTCGTTTACGTGAAGAAATTCCACAAACAACTTCAGAAACCAAGCTTAAAAAAGCATCTAAACGTTTGAAGTTGATGGAAGCGTTCAAAGAGTCAAACAACAAACCAGAATGGATGGTGATGAATGTACTTCCAGTACTTCCACCAGATCTTCGTCCGTTGGTTCCGCTTGAAGGTGGTCGTTTTGCGACCTCTGACCTGAACGATCTTTATCGTCGTGTGATCAACCGTAACAACCGTTTAAAACGCCTTCTAGACCTTGCTGCTCCAGACATTATCGTACGTAACGAAAAACGTATGTTACAAGAGTCTGTTGATGCATTGTTAGATAACGGCCGTCGTGGTCGTGCTATTACAGGTTCAAACAAACGTCCGCTTAAATCTTTGGCAGATATGATCAAAGGTAAGCAAGGTCGTTTCCGTCAGAACTTGCTTGGTAAGCGTGTTGACTATTCAGGTCGTTCGGTGATCACTGTTGGACCAACATTGCGTTTGCACCAATGTGGTCTTCCTAAGAAAATGGCACTTGAACTATTCAAACCATTCATCTTTGCGAAACTACAAGCTTCAGGTCAGGCAACCACCATTAAAGCTGCGAAGAAAATGGTTGAGCGTGAAACACCAGAAGTTTGGGACGTATTGGCATCTGTAATTCGTCAACATCCAGTGATGTTGAACCGTGCGCCAACACTTCACCGTCTCGGTCTTCAGGCATTCGAACCTATCTTGATTGAAGGTAAAGCGATTCGTCTTCACCCACTCGTATGTACAGCGTTTAACGCCGACTTCGATGGTGACCAAATGGCGGTACACGTACCATTAACACTTGAAGCCCAGTTAGAAGCTCGTGCGTTGATGATGTCAACCAACAACATTTTGTCTCCAGCAAATGGTGAGCCCATCATCGTTCCTTCTCAGGACGTTGTTTTGGGTCTTTACTACATCACTCGTGATGCTGTAAATGCCAAAGGTGAAGGCATGGTGTTCGCAGATACAGATGAAGTGAACCGTGCGCTTGCAACTGGTCAGGTTGATTTACATGCTCGTGTAAAAGCACGTGTACACCAAACTGTAATCAATGAAAATGGTGAACGTGAACAACAAACGATTGTTGTTGATACTACACCAGGTCGTTGTTTACTTTGGGAAGTTGTTCCAGAAGGTATGGACTTCCAGCAAATCAACTTGGAGATGACTAAAAAGAATATCTCTAAATTGATCAACTCTTGTTACCGTAAATTAGGTCTTAAAGATACTGTTATCTTCGCTGACCAATTGATGTATCTGGGCTTCCGTCAAGCGACTCGCTCAGGTGTTTCTGTCGGTATGGAAGACATGCTCATTCCACCACAAAAACATACCATCATCGAAAAAGCGGAAACTGAAGTTCGTGAAATTGAACAACAGTTTGAACAAGGTTTTGTAACCGCTGGTGAACGTTATAACAAAGTTGTCGATATCTGGGCACGTACTAACGACCAAGTAGCAAAAGCAATGATGGACAACTTGTCTTATACTACTGTTAAAAACAAACAGGGTAACGACGAGAAACAAAAATCATTCAACAGTATCTATATGATGTCTGATTCTGGTGCCCGTGGTAGTGCGGCTCAGATTCGTCAGCTTGCTGGTATGCGTGGTTTGATGGCGAAACCAGATGGTTCGATCATTGAAACTCCAATTAAAGCAAACTTCCGTGAAGGTTTGACAGTACTTCAGTACTTCATTTCAACACACGGTGCACGTAAAGGTTTGGCCGATACTGCATTGAAGACAGCGAACTCTGGTTACCTGACTCGTCGTCTTGTAGATGTAGCACAAGATTTGGTGATCACTGAGCCTGACTGTGGTACAACGGATGGTCTTGTAATGACTCCACTGATTCAAGGTGGTGACGTTATTGAACCATTAAGTGTACGCGTATTGGGTCGTGTAACTGCGCTTGATGTTAAAAAGCCAGGTACAGATGAAGTTCTTCTTCCACGAAATACGCTCATTGATGAAAAAATTGCAGCATACCTTGAAGATGCTGGTGTCGATGAAATCAAAGTACGTTCAGTTGTAAACTGTGAATCAACCTTTGGTGTATGTGCGAAATGTTATGGCCGTGACCTAGCTCGTGGTCATCAGGTGAATCCTGGTGAATCAGTAGGGGTAATGGCTGCACAATCAATTGGTGAGCCTGGTACACAGTTAACCATGCGTACGTTCCACGTGGGTGGTGCAGCAAGCCGAACTTCTGCTGCAAACAGTGTACAAGTACGTAATAAGGGTGCTGTTCGCTTCCATAATGTAAAAACTGTTCAACATGCTAAAGGTCACTTGGTATCAGTTTCTCGTTCAGGTGAAATCGGTATTGCAGATGATTTAGGCCGTGAACGTGAACGCTATAAACTTCCATATGGTGCATCTATCTTGTTGAAAGATGGTGAGACTGTGGAAGCTGGTGGTATCGTTGCAACTTGGGATCCGCATACACATCCTTTGGTAACAGAAGTTGCTGGTAAAGCACGTTTCAGTCAAATTGCTGATGGTGTGACTGCAACATCGAAAACTGATGACGCAACTGGTATGACAACTGTAGAAATCTTGCCTGTTACAGCACGTCCTGCTTCTGGTAAAGATATGCGTCCTGCGATCGTGCTTGATACAGCAGATGGCGGTGAGCAATTCTATTTCTTACCACAAAATACGATTGTGACAGTTCGTGATGGTGAAACAATCGGTGTTGGTGATGTTATCGGTCGTGTGCCACAAGAATCTTCACGTACTCGTGATATTACTGGTGGTCTTCCACGCGTAGCTGACTTGTTTGAAGCACGTAAACCTAAAGAACATGCAATTCTTGCAGAAATCTCAGGTATCGTAAGTTTTGGTAAAGAAACCAAAGGTAAGAACCGTTTAGTGATTACTCCAGATGATGGTTCTGAAATTTACGAAGAATTGATTCCAAAATGGCGTCAAATCAACGTGTTTGAAGGTGAACATGTGAACCGTGGTGAAACCATTTCTGATGGTCCACAAAACCCGCACGACATCTTACGTTTGAAAGGTGAAGTTGCATTAACGAACTACATCGTGAACGAAGTTCAGGATGTTTACCGTCTCCAAGGTGTAAAAATCAACGACAAGCACATTGAAGTCATCGTACGTCAAATGCTTCGTAAGGTTGAAATCACAGATGGTGGTGATTCTAGCTTCATCAAAGGTGAACAAGTGGATTACATTCGTGTAGTTCAAGAGAACCAGGCATTATTGGCTCAAAACAAGTTCCCTGCGAAGTTTGAACGTCAATTGATGGGTATTACAAAAGCATCGCTTTCTACCGATTCATTTATTTCTGCTGCATCGTTCCAGGAAACAACCCGTGTGTTAACTGAAGCCGCTGTAACTGGTAAAGAAGATGATCTACGTGGTCTGAAAGAGAACGTGGTTGTGGGTCGCTTGATCCCGGCAGGTACGGGCCTTGCTTATCACTTGGAACGTCGTCGTCAAGAAGCAGAAGCTGCAGAACATGCACTTGTAAATGACTTCTCTGAAGTTGACCAGGCATTCTCTCAAGCATTAAACGAAGAGCAATTCTAAGTTTAAAGTTTTGTATATATAAAAAAGACGCCTTAGGGCGTCTTTTTTATATACTAGATTTATTTTTTTAAGAAAGTATTGTGAATCTTCAGAATAATAAAACTCTTAGAGTCTTGCTTTATGGTTCTTTGTTGCCACTAGTGGTGATATTGTTTTTACCTACACATGTACAAACAAATTGGCAGTTAAAATTTTATCAATTCATTGGTCAGCAGTTGCATATAACTGTGGGAATGAATGGACCATTACCTTTTTTTACAGCAGTGTTAAGTACGTATTTTACGATTATTGGTTTTATTATTGNGTTGCTGATTCTAATTTATATATTTAAAAAATTTGGAATGGGTAAACGTTACCAGGATATGGTTTATAGCCATTTACTTAGTTTAGATTTTTCAAATTCTAAAAGACTACAAAAATTGGCAAATAACCCTGTTTTTAAATTTTTATACACACTATTCCTCATATTGTTTTGTTTGGCTATGGGCATATTAAATCTTGGTAGATCCTGATATTTCTTATGCACATGGGAGGCGTGGCGCTTTAATCGGTTTGAGTTATCAGTATAGATTAGGTGTAATTATCTGGGAGTTTTTTGGGCAATGTTTTTTAATAGCAAGTCTTGTCTCATTAGTATCACTTAGCGTTTACTTGTTGAATATTATCCGTGGTTTGGGAAATGGGCAGTTGGCAAAAGCAGTTATAAAATCTGATATTTCATATAAAAATTTAGCTAAAAATCAGAAAAAAAGATTTCGAAAAAAAGAAAAATAAAATGAACAGTAAAATTTTTATTGAAGAATCACTGTAACACTATTTTGTTCTTTTGTTATGTTTTATAGATTTAAGATAAAGATAATCATATTTTTTATATAGTAAAAATATAAAATCTGCTAAAAGAATCTAATTATAGGCAAAAAATTAGCTTCATTATTAATAGGATAAATCACATGAAATTAACCAAGAAAACATTAGGTCTTGCTTTGCTTGCTTCTGCAGCATCTACAGTAGTTTTAGCAAATGAATTACCAAATAAAATTGTTCAAGAAGCAAAAGCTGTAGTGCCTGTGACAAAAACTCAGGTTATTTCAACTATTGATGGTCAGAACCCTGTACGTACAACTGATACAACTGTTCTCGATATTAAAAATAAAGGTAAAGATATTGTTGCACACGATATCAAAAGCATAGATAACAAAGCGGAATTTTCCAAGAAAAAATTGGCGAAACCACATGTGAAGAAAAAATCGGTAACTGTACCTACTTCGAAAATTGAAGAGAAAAAAACTTTGACTCAAGATGGCGAAGTTATTGCCACGACAAAACATGTTGATGCAACTGGTGTTAAATTCCAAAAGGGTCAAGCACCTGAGAAAAAAGAGCTTGAATTGGGGCAAATTCAAGAAGCGAATAAAGGTAGTGTAACACGTGCTGTGGTTTCAACTGACGGTACACCAACCAAAGATGTTGTCGTTTTGAAAGAAGCGAATTGAATTTTATCTAAATAATTAGAAAAGCCCTGAATTACAAGAAATTTGGGGCTTTTTCTTACAAATGAAATTATTATGTGACAGTAAAGTAACATTTAGTGATAAATGTTTTCACCTTGTCAGCCTATGCTTAAAGCATAACTTAGGAGGGTACTCTTATGAAAAAGTTAGTCGGTATTGTAGCAATTGCAACGATGTCTACATTTGTATTGGTCGGATGTGAAAACATGTCTACGCAGGATAAACGTATTGGTGCAGCAGCATTAGGTGGTGCACTTGGTGGTGGTGTAGGTAACCATGCAGGTGGTGGCGTAGGTGCAGCAGCTGGTGGTGCAGCTGGAGCCGCTGTCGGTAGTAAGGCTCAAGATGGTTCTAATCGTAATGCAACCTATAGTGGAATAGGTGGAGGAATAGGGTCAGTTATTGGTAAAGGTATTTTCGGTGGTGATGCTGGTGCAGCCATTGGTGGTGCTATTGGCGGTGGTGCTGGTGCCGCTATTGAAGAGAACAAGCGTAAATAAAGAGTATTGCTCGGTTTAACTATAAAAGCGCTTGGATAAGCGCTTTTATTTTCGTGTCGATTTTGGTTTTTTTCTACGGATATATAAAGTCTTTTGTATTTCAGCGATACGGATTCCTGACTCATCAAAAATATTCACTGTATAGATTCTATGGACAGGAGTGTAGTTCTCGGCTAACTGTTTAACATGTTCGATTTCAGTAACATCTAGGTGGATATCTGCATAAACAGTACCACGACCAGGTGTTAGAAAATTTATGTTTGCGGCTTTATCCCAGACCAGATATTTAGGACCTAAATGGTACATAAGTAACAGCATATAAAATGGATCAACCATTGCATACAAGCTACCACCAAAGTGTACCCCAACAATATTCTGATTTTTACGGGTTAATGGCATTTTTACCCGAATAAAATAATTTTTTAGATCGAGGTCTTCAATTTCAATACCTGCGCCTTTGTAAGGAGCATAGCGATTGATCAGAATTTTACTGATTACTGGAATTGTCTGAAATTTTCTTAAAAGGTTCATAATGGTCAATTATCTTTGCGCACTCTCACTGCATACTAAAGTACAAAAAATAGTCTGACATTGATCTATACGCCTGAAGCGACAGATATATGGTCAATTGCACATGGAAAAGGAGTTAATATGCACGTACAGTCGCACTGGATTGAAACTCAGGATGGTCAAAGATTAAATGCAAAAGTATGGGGAGATGCCAGTAAACCTGCATTGGTGCTGGTACATGGATACCCGGATAATCAACATGTATGGGAACCAGTGATTCAGACGTTGCTCGAAGATTTCTATGTCATAAGCTATGATGTACGAGGTGCAGGAGATTCATCTGTACCAAAACGGATAAAAGATTATGCTTTGCAACGTTTATCCTTGGATCTGGAAAATGTAGTGGACCAGATTTTACCAGATCGAACCTTCCATCTGGCGGCACATGACTGGGGATCTATTCAGTCTTGGGAGTCGGTGACAGATGCCCGATTCAAACAAAGAATTTTATCTTATTCTACGATTTCTGGTCCTTGTCTGGATCATGCTGCTTTCTGGATGCGTAAGCAATTTTTGAAAGATAAGCCAAAGTTTTTTAAACAATTAACAAAGTCTTGGTATATCCTGGCTTTCCATTTGCCTATTCTTGCTCCAACAGTCTGGCATTTGTTCAGTCCGCAGGCATGGACAAAAGTATTACAAAGACTGGAACAGAAAGACCATCTGCCATCGAATGAAAAAATTAGTGCCGATGGTCGTTATGGGATAGGGCTATATCGTGCTAATTTTATCCCACGTTTAACTCGACCTCGACAACGCTTTGCAATTTGCCCAGTACAGGCGATTGTATTAAAAAAGGATAATTTTGTTAGCCCAGAACTAATTGACGAAATGCCTAATTGGGTAGCGTCATTTAGTAAAATTGAAATTGATGCAAATCATTGGGCGATATTAAGCCAGCCAGAAAATATTGCACATGCTATAGCCCAGTTTGCTTTAGCACATAATGAGACTAAAAAATAATTCTGGTTAAATTAAAGTCTCAATTTTTATAATCTGCTAAAATGTTGTCTTTTATATTTATATAAACGTTCATGAATGCAGTAGTTATTGCGATTGCCGTGATGTTCATTTTGTCACTGGCTCGAGTTTCTGTTGTTTTGACATTGGTCATTTCAGCAATTATTGGTGGCTTGGTTGCTGGACTGAGCTTGTCCGAGACAGTAAAGGCATTCAATGCCGGACTAGGGGATGGTGCTGAGGTTGCACTGGCGTATGCCGTTTTGGGAGCTTTTGCTTTGGCGCTTTCAAAGTCAGGTTTGCCTGATTTACTGGCACATAAGCTTATTGGTTTGCTAGGTGCAGAAGTAACGCAAAAACGAGCCAAGAAAGTAAAATATTTATTGTTAAGTATTTTACTGGTTGCTGCAATTTGTTCACAAAACCTGATTCCAGTACATATTGCGTTTATTCCAGTATTGGTTCCACCTTTATTAAAGGTCATGAATCATTTGCACTTGGATCGTCGAGCTGCTGCCTGTGTATTAACTCTGGGACTGGTTGGGACATATATTTTCCTGCCTGTAGGATTCGGTGCGATTTTCCTTGAACAGATTTTAATGGGCAATATCAATAAAATTGGTGCAGGCTACAATCTACACGTCGAACGCTGGATGATGCCTCTTGGGATGGCTATTCCAGTACTTGGAATGGTAATAGGAACGCTGATCGCCGTATTTATAAGTTATCGTAAGCCTCGCTACTATGTTGATCGTGCAGTTACCAGAATTAATACTATCGATCTAGATAAACCAATCCGTGCTGGTGAAGTGAATCTAGATGAAGATGCTAAAGAATTGAGGGAAGAAGCTGCACATGCACCAGTGATTGCTAAAAAAACTATTTTTATGGCGATTCTTGCAATTGCTCTAACATTAGTGGCACAGCTTTATTCTGGTTCCATGATTCTTGGTGGACTGGTTGGTTTTGCTGTGCTTTCTACAGCTGGGATTTTTAAATGGCAGGATGCAGATGATGTCTTTGTTCAAGGCATGCGCATGATGGCACTCGTCGGTTTTATCATGATTTCTGCAGCAGGTTTTGCCTCTGTCATGACTCATACTGGCGACATTAATAGTCTGGTCAACAGTGTGGTGAATATTATTGGGAATAACCATGCTCTAGCTGCATTTTTGATGCTGTTTATTGGATTATTTGTGACTATCGGGATAGGTTCATCTTTTTCCAGTGTACCTGTTCTTGCTGTTATCTATGTTCCACTATGTGTACAATTTGGTTTTTCGCCATTGGCAACGATTGCACTGATAGGAACAGCTGCTGCATTAGGTGATGCTGGTTCTCCTGCATCAGATTCAACTTTGGGACCAACAGCAGGTCTAGGTGTAGATGGTCAGCATGATCATATTTGGGATACGGTAGTGCCTACATTTATCCATTTTAATATACCTCTACTGATCTTTGGCTGGATTGCGGCAATGGTATTATAAGAATTAATAATTAACCTGTTTTGATCAAATACCTCCGTTAAGGAGGTATTTTTATACCTATGTTTCGGTTATTTGCATTTAATTGTGTTCAGAGATTGAAGTTCGGGGGAAAATTTTGCATTGTTATACTGCAATAAATTAGAAACTTATTAAGTGATATTTGATTTTTAAATATTTAAGTTTTTATTTAAAACATAGTAAATAAGTCAGAATATGTTCTCTAGTAATTTTAATTCTGAGTGATTAGGTTGGTTTAAAATAATAATATGTGATTTCATTATAAAATAAAAAACCAAGTAAAATAATATGATTAAAATAAATATTTATATTAATCAATGTATTAAAAATATAATTTAAAAATGACTTATAATGACTATTGCATATTATTAATACACGTGTTTAATATAAAATTATTGATTAACAATAGGTGTCTAAAATGTTAAGACAAGCTGCAATTATTGCTCTTTTGGGGTTATCTACAGCATCTTTTGCTGGTGGTTGGCAATTAAAACTAGGTGGTAGTGTGTTGGCTCCAACGCAAGATACAAATACTCCACTTGGTGTTGTTAAAGCAGATCATGAATATAACTTTACTCCTTCTGTTGAATACTTCTTTGGTGATACTCCATTTTCTGCTGAATTATTATTAGCTGCGCCTTTTAACCAAGATGTACAGCTTAATGGTGATAATGTTGCAAAAGTTAAACATTTACCACCAACACTGACTGTGAAATATAACTTTAAAAACTCAACGCGCTTTACTCCGTATATCGGTGTAGGTGGTACAGCTTTGATCGTATGGGATGAAAGTGGTGTTGCTGACAAAGTCAAAAATGATTATGGTTTCGCAGGTCAAGTAGGTTTCAACTATCAGCCAGCTGATGCTAAAAACTGGGGAGTTTTCTTTGATGTACGTTATGCGGACTTGAGTCCAGAAGTACGCTTAAACGTTGCTAATAATTACAAGTTTGATCTAGATATTGATCCAATTGTTTATACGATTGGTTATAGCTACAAATTCTAAAAATAAAACAAGTTGTGCTTTCTTAGCCCAGTCTCTCAGACTGGGCTTTTTTTTGCTAAATTTACAATATGTTAAATAAAAGTATCTAGATAAGGAGTTAATTAAATTCTATTTTATGAGGAAAATTGTTGAAGAACGCATAGAAATGAAAAAAGTACATTATTATTTATGGATTATCTTGTTTACTGGTTCATTTTCACCAGCCTATGCTGCCAGTTTCTCTTGTAACGCAGCTAAAACTCAGACTGAGCACACCATTTGCAATAATCGTACTTTAAATGATGCCGATGTGAAAATGGCGACTACATATTATATCATTCGTAAACTTGTACCTATGGGGACACGTTCAGTCATACAAGAGCAGCAGATCAAGTGGTTACATCTCCGTGATGACTGCCGTGATAATGTCGGCTGTTTAACGGATGTATATAAAATGAGACAACAAAAGCTCGATCAATATATGAATAGAGTGTACCAACAAGGTCCTTTTTAATAAAAAATCAGATTTTACTATTGAAAAATTATCAAGTCGCTCCAATTCATTAGGCATCTATAAAAAACAATCGATGAAATTTAAGGAGCGATTTTATGAGCGAACAAAGCGCACAAAAACATAGTTTCCAGGCTGAAGTGGCTCAGCTTTTACATTTAGTGACGCATTCTCTCTATTCAAATCCTGAAATCTTTTTGCGTGAACTTATTTCTAACGCTTCTGATGCTTGTGATAAATTACGTTTCGAGGGTATTAACCATCCAGAATATTATGAAAATGATCCTGATTTACATGTTCGTATAAGTCTGGATAAAGAGAATAAAACCATTACGATTTCAGATAATGGTATTGGCCTAAGTGAACAAGAAGCGATTGATAATTTGGGAACGATTGCGAAATCAGGTACCAAAGATTTTATGTCAAAACTAACAGGTGATCAAAAAGCTGATGCACAGTTGATTGGTCAATTTGGTGTTGGTTTTTATTCTGGTTTTATTGTTGCTGAAAAAATTACTGTAGAATCTCGCCGTGCAGGTCTTTCTGAGAATGAGGGAGTACGCTGGATCAGTGGTGGCACTGGTGATTTTGAAGTTGAGCAAATTTCTAAAGCTTCACGTGGGACAGATATTATCTTACATTTGCGCGAAGATGCGCTGGAGTATTTAGAAGCGTGGAAAGTTAAACAGATTGTTAATAAATACTCTGACCATATTAGCCTGCCAATAGAAATGCAAAAAGAGGTATGGCAGGAAGAAGAAGCAGCCGAAGGTGAGGAAGCTAAAGGCGGCAAAATGGTTAAGACGGATGAGTGGGAAGTCATTAACTCAGCGAGTGCACTTTGGACACGCAGTAAAAGTGAAATCACAGAAGAACAGTACATCGAATTTTATAAGAATTTGACACATAACTTTGAAGCTCCACTTACATGGGCTCATAATCATGTTGAAGGAAATACTGAATACACACAATTGCTGTATATTCCAGCCAAAGCACCAAGTGATATTTTTACACGTGAAGCTAAAGCAGGCATAAAGCTTTATGTAAAACGCGTATTTATCATGGATGATGCAGACAATCTCATTCCAAATTATCTGCGTTTTGTTCAGGGTGTGGTAGATAGTGCCGATTTACCATTAAATGTTAGCCGTGAACTTTTACAAGAAAGCCGCGATGTTCGAACCATTCGTGAAGGAAATACGCGTCGTATTCTGAATCTTCTAGATGGCTTGGCAAAGTCTGAAGATGAAAAAGATCAAGAGAAATTCAAACAGTTCTATAGTGAATTCGGTTCGGTGATTAAAGAAGGTTTGGGTGAAGATTTCTCAAATCGTGAACGTATTTTAAAATTATTACGTTATGCAACATCTAGTAATGATGATGTGGTGACTTCTTTTGCTGACTATAAAGCACGTATGAAAGAAGGTCAAAAAGCCATTTATTATGTGACTGCTGATAGTTTAAGTGCTGCAAAAAATTCGCCACAACTTGAATTATTTAAGAAAAAAGGTATTGAAGTTATTTTAATGTCAGACCGTGTAGATGAATGGGCAATGAATTTTGTTCAGGAGTTTGACGGGACACCGCTACAAAACGTGTCTAAAGGTGCTGTGGATTTAGGTGATTTACAGGATGCTGAAGAGAAAAAAGCTTTAGAAGCTGCAGCAGAACATTTCAAACCAGTGGTTGATAAGCTTTCAGATACTTTGAAAGATAAAACCAAAGAGGTTCGTGTAACGACACGACTGGTAGATTCACCTGCATGTTTGGTTACACCTGAGGGTGATTTGTCTCCACAGTTGATTCGTATGCTTAAACAAGCAGGGCAAACTGTACCAGACAGTAAACCGATTCTGGAAATTAACCCGGAGCATCCTTTAGTTAAAAAACTCGAGGGAACACAACAGTTTGACGATTTGGCTAATGTGATCTTTGATCAGGCTGTAATTGCGGAGGGTGGTTTGCCAGAAGATCCAGCTGAATATGTGAAACGTATTAATAACTTGTTATTGAAATAAGTGAATGAGAAAAGGCTTATCTATAGAGATAAGCCTTTTCTAACAATGGACTTTAAAAGCAAAAGACCAACTTATTCAATGGTTTTAAAATAAAGCTTCTAAACGGACAATAGTGCTAAAGTAATGATTTCGATCTTCTCGATGATCATTGAAATAGTTGAGGTCACCTTGAACGTAAAACCACTCACGCCATAAAGGTTGTCTCCAGGATATAAATGGTCCCCAACCATTTAAACGTAAGTCTGACTCGTTATAGTAGCCACCTGTATAAAGTCCATAGTTAAAACGGTTTCCCTGAAAAAACTGATGTTGTCTAAAAAAGCGGTTATCCCAAGAAAAATCATCGATTTGTTTGTCTGAAATAGTCAGATTGAACTGATTGGACAAGAGTGCTTCATTTGGTCGGGCATGAGATAACTCTAGGTTGGTACGCCAATAATTTTTACTATCCAGACCATAGCGATAAATTTGTTCAGCATGAAAATAAAAATCGTTTTTAAGCGTCCAGTCTTTTTGCGCTTTTAAACGTGCATAAATATCATCACCAGATCTGATACCCAAATCAGCATCAACATCGAATGGTATTTTTTTTGAGAGTTCTGACCAACGTAATGCGATCGAACTGTTGTCATCACGGGTACGTTTTCGGTCAAATGACTTATCAGTCTGGTTAGATGGATTTTCATTGGAAATAGCCACGTTATCATCTAACTCGTTATCTAAAGAGTCATCACCAAAGACAACGCTCACCTTTTTTTCTAAAGTTGGTAATTTGATTTTACCTCGAATACGAGGTTTGATTTCATACCCATTGTGTTCATCATAATAATTGTCCAGCAATATACGCAATGTAGCACTTGCTGGTTTATTTGGGTCAGGAGTTCCAAACCAGCTATCTATTTTGTTAGCTGTTTTATCGACCCAGAGACTCATTTTATTTTGCTTTTGGTCCGCCCATGTTTTGTCTTGAGTTTCTGTGGTACTTGGAACGATAGGCTGATTAGATTCAGCCGGGAAAATAGTCGGTGTGGAATCTATCAGGCTGGGAACGTAATCCAGCCAGTTTTGCGGGGAAACAACTTGAGTATCTTGGTCTTTTTGAGTATTTCTATAGTCTTCAGCATAAGTATTTCCTGCCCCCACAAGACAGCAAAGAAACAGTGAAATGTTCAATTGTGATATACAAGTTCTACTCAATTTCATTTTTTCGATCTTTTAAAAATATAAGGGTCTTAGGTATGTTATATATCGCAAAATAAATGTGACTAATCATGATGTTTATTGATTTAGAACAAACACCCCGTATTTTTATCTTAGCTAAAGTTTAGGGGAATGACAAAGGTCGAATTAAGAAAATAGATTGTTTTTAAAATAATTTTTAAAAGAAACCTGTACTATTTCACAAAAGCACAGGTTTCTTTGATTAAAGTTTAAATATTAGACTGTTTTAATTTAACTCGTTAATGGGAAGTACACTTTTTTTCATATACTTTTCCTGCGATTCCACCAATAATTGCACCACTAAAAGTACCAAATACAGGCAGGATGCTTCCTGCAACCGCACCAATAAGTGCTCCTTTTACGGTTGGAGAGAAGCGAGATTTTTTGCGCTCTGAACCATGAGTTTCATTATTTGAATTTAATACGTCATCGGTCATGAAATTGTCCTCAGTTGCCATCTCTATAACCATGCTATGACAATATAAAGAAAAGGGTGTATCTCCCCTGTAACTTTAAGATTGAATTCGGTTAAATCAAAGTATCAAAGCTCATTTTATATTTTTAGATTTGCACTTAAAATAGCCAAAGATATTCTTGATATTTTTTATTATCGTATTTGAAATAGTAATCAGAATTGACTTTAGGTTGATTGATATCAATGAGATGAGAAAATAATGAAAAATTTGCTTGGTTATATTTCAGTATTAACTATTTGTGGAACTATATTGGCTTCCTCAATGTCATTTGCCCAGTCTAAACCAGAACAGAATCCTGTAATCATCCTGAAACATCTAAATTTTAAAAGTTTTTTTATGCAGTTCTATCGTAAAGAAATTCGCTACCTAAAAATGCAAGATCAGCAATCAGATGAAGCGGTTGGTCTGGATGATGGTAAGGGGAATGTTAATTATGCAGTGTTTATGCCTGTACAACAGTATAAAAATGTTCAGGGGGAAGAACGTTATATTGTATGGATTCAGATTTATGAACAAGATGACGGTAAGATTAATAATGGACATCCAGATCATCCATTAACAGAGCTTTATTTGTTTAAAAAGCTAGCTAATGGCAGTTACCAGTTTTTAAGTCAAAGTTATCCTGAAATGAATGTGAGTGGAAGTTGGGGAGAGTCCCATTTAACTGCAGATGCTTTTAAGGGTATTCACAGAGTAGGAAAAAACCAGATGGGATTTACTTATGATGGTGGGTATACCTCAACAGGTGAGGTTTCATACTGGAAAAATTTGATTGTATTGAACGAAAAGGGGTGGATTCAGCAATATCCGTTTGGCTATTCATCCAGTAATATTGGAGCATATACCGAAAATGATCCAGAGTTTGGCGCTTACAGTATAGATTATCAACTGAAACCGAATCCTGATGCAGATGGTTTGTACCCTGTAGTTGTTCGTTACTCCAAGTCTGGGAAGATGGATTGGCGAAATGATATTCCTGAAAATGCTACAAAACGTACAGCATATTTTAATTCAAAGAAAAATTGTTATGTTTGGAAAACTGATCAATGCCTTTAGGTTGGATATTAAGAATGTATTCCGAATATTTAAAGTACCCCAAATACTTTAAATAAGTTTGAGGTACTTAAACTGGCTTACGGCTTTAACTCAGGTTATAACCAAATGATGGGTCACTAATAGAATCTTTCCCTGTTTCTACACGTCCCGCAAAACGGCGATAGAAACTCGCAGCTTCTTTGAGTTTTACTTCAAAGTCGTACCATTGCCCCGAATCTTTGAGTTTCCATGACAGGATTTCTTCGGTATTTGGTTTAACTATTACCGTATTGGATACAAGTTTTAAATAGGCTTTATCTGTAACAGTAAATGTACATTCCACTGCGCCAGTGTTATGTAATTTGACATAAACATCGCCATTTTCATTGTCATAGCAGACCTGAATTTCAGGCAGGATATTGGCTTTTGCAATTTCATTTATATCTGCTCTGAAATGACGATGGTAACCATTGTGACTGAGTACCCAAAGATCATAGTGGTCATTAGTTGTTTTCCAGACATCATCGAGCAGTTTGTCTGCTTCAACAACATAACGTTTTGGAAAACTGTCTAAATTGAGTTTGTCGTAAACGTGAAATACTGCACCTTGAGTACCTGCATTGGCAAATTTAAGCTGTATATTTTTATCTTTTACAATAGCACTGGTATGTAAAATATAAGGTAAGGCACGAGAGCGACGAATACCTGTTTCTTGCACAGGCAGTTTTTGGTTCGCTGGAACAGGGATTTGAGCTAAAGAGCCTTGCTGTATAGCAATATTATTTACTTCAGTTCGGGATTTTCGGCCATCCAGTGTAGGGATGGATGGATCATTCGGATTTTTAAAATCAAAAGCAGAAGTCAGGTCTCCACAGACTGTACGACGAAATGCACTGATATTAGGTTCTTGGACACCAAAACGTTTTTCCAGAAATTGAATCACTGAAGTATGGTCAAAGGTTTGTGAGTTTACCCAACCTCCACGACTCCATGGAGAAATGATATACATAGGAACACGCATACCTGGACCAAATGGCTGCCCATCTCCATAGGGGATACCATCTTCACGCTTTCTTAATTTGTCTCCAGGTTGTTTTGTCGTACCTTCGGGAAAAGGATAATTACAATATTCGAATGACATTTCTGCATCATTAATTGTACTTTTGCCAAAAACAGTACCCTTTTCATCACGATATGGGGCTGTTGGAGGTGGCAGGTGATCGAAATATCCGTCATTTTCATCATAGTTAATGATGAGTACAGTTTTACTCCATACTTCAGGATTTGCTGTTAATGCATCCAGTAACTCCTGTACATACCAGCCACCTTGTACTGGGGTCGAAGGGGATGGGTGTTCTGAGTAAAGTGCACTCGGTACAACCCAAGAGACTTCGGGTAAAGTATTGTTGATGACATCATTTTTTAAGGTGTCGAATATGCCTTTATTGGGGTCAGCAAATTTTTCTCCAGCATTTGGCAGAGTATTTGCTACACCTTTAAATAATGGATTGTTCTTATCGTCAATTGCTGGATCATAAGTTGGGCTTTTTACCTCACTATTACTGCTCACACGTCGTTCAGCAGGTGCTTTTTCATTTGCCGCACGGAACTGACGGAAAGAAATTAACTGATTACAGCCAAAATTATCAGGCATATTTTGATAAACGCGCCATTTCACACCAGCGGCTTCCAGACGCTCAGCATATGTTGTCCATGTTAAACCAACAGAGGATGATCCAAGGTCGCTCAATTCATTATTAAGCATATTGACCCCGGCAGGTTTTGGGCCATTGCTGCCAGTGTAATAAAACAGGCGGTTGGAATGTGTGCCTGTATGCATTGCACAATGATTGTTATCACATAACGTGAAAGCCTCTGCCAGAGCGTGTTGAAAGGTCAATTCCTTGTGTGGAAAATAAGACATGGAATGATCTTTTTTTATTTTTGGCCAAGAATCCATTTTTCCACCATTCCATGCTTTATGAGAGTCAATCCATGTATGTAGCGTACTTTTTAGACGTTGGGCATTCCCTTTATCACTATCAAGCTCATACGGCAAAATTTCTTTACCTGTCATATTCAATTGTTGCCAGATCTTACGTTCATTTGGCAATGGAATAGTGAAGCGATCCCCAAAACCTCGGTAACCTTTACGCGTACCGTAATAACTATCAAAAGAGCGATTCTCAAGCATGAGCATGACCACATGCTTAACGTCTTGAATCGTTCCTGTTTGATTATAAGCATCAATTGCGAGTGCTTTTTGAATCGAAGCTGGAAATGCCGCGAGTGCCCCAACCCCTGTAAGACCTTGTAAAAAATGACGACGATTCATTTTAATATTTGACATGACACAATTTCTCTCGTTTATTATGGGGCACAATTCAATTTGGCTTTGGCTGGAGGTTCTGGATGAGTTGCATCATCCTTGCTGTCATTGCAGGCGCTTAAACCAATGCTCAAAGTAAGCATTAGCCCCAGTAAAACAAACTTCGATGTTTTAAAATGTTGTAACGCATATTCCATATTGCTATTCTCCGTAAATGGAGCGAAGACCATAAGAAAGGTAGGTTGCATGCAAGTTACGTTTTCTTTTAAGAAAAATGACAAAAGCTTTTTTGTTAGACATAAACATATATAAAAGTTATTTATTTTCATTGGTTTATTTTTAAATGTTTCGTTTTTGTAAGAATCTTAAAGTTTTTTTATTCCAGAATTTGTTAAAAAATGAGCAAAAATGTGGATAAGTTACTGACTTATCCCGCATTATCTATTGTTACTCCGCATGGGAAAAATATTGCTAATGGTCATAAAACTCTTGAGGTAGGATCATGGAAGTTGACTCAATTCTCATATTAATTTTGTTTGTTCAAGCAGTTGAGATTGTTGATCTCATAAGTTGCCACTCTTGGCTTGAGCAAGAACTTGAAGCTGCTTGTGCAAATTAGTGAGTGGATGGGGATTTTGTATGGAATATAGGAATGTCGGAGCTATACAGCCGATCACTGTAATGGCGAAAAGAGAAATTTATTCAGTTAAAGTTGATCAGAAACTGACTCATATAAAAAACTAAAAATCCTCTAAAATAGAGGATTTTTAATCTTATAAAATAAGTAAAATAGGAGAAATTTACAGCGCAATATATTTAAAATAAGAAGTATCTTGGATTGTTATTATAGAGATGAAATAATAATCAAAATAGTCCCATAACTGAAACACTGCATTGCGATATTAAAACTATAAAAAATGCAATCGATATATTATCCTTGAACAGTTCATTTGTTAAAAATGTCTAATAAATCGACATAGAAAAATTGCGTAGAGTTACATAAAGCGAACATTGTATTTGCAATTCATCAACACTATGGGTGGATGTGGCTCTTTATATTCAAATATACAAGTTATAACTTTAGGAGAAATACAAATGTGGGTAAAGCCAGCCTATACAGATTTACGAATTGGATTTGAAGTGACAATGTATTTCCATAATCGTTAATTTTTATTAAAAGCTCTAGTTTAACTAGGGCTTTTATCATTTGGGGTATTAAAAAGTTTATGTATATACATATATTGGGATCAGCAGCAGGTGGCGGGTTCCCGCAGTGGAATTGTAATTGTGTTAATTGTTCAGGATTTCGAAATAATAATATTAATGCGAAAGCACGGACACAGTCGTCAATCGCTGTTTCAAGTGATGGTGTGGACTGGATATTGCTAAATGCTTCACCTGATATTCGAGTGCAGTTGAGTCAATTTAGACAGGCACAGCCTGCAAGAAAAATCAGGGACACAGCAATCCAGCATATAATTCTGATGGATAGTCAGATTGATCATACAACTGGATTGTTAAGTTTACGTGAAGGATGCCCGTTGCAAGTATGGTGTACTGATATGGTGCATGATGACTTAAGTACAGGTTTCCCGTTATTTAAGATGTTACAGCATTGGAATGGTGGTTTGATCTGGAATCAGATCAAGGTTTCAGAAGCATTCAAAATTGAAAAATTTGAAAATTTAGAATTTATTCCTTTTGTGATCCGCAGTGCAGCTCCTCCTTATTCGCCACACCGAAACAATCCGCAAGATGGTGACAATTTAGCTTTGCTTATAGTTGATCATCAAACTCAAAAATCGCTGTTTTATGCACCAGGTGTAGGACAGATTAGTCCTGAATTATTTGAAATCATGAAAAATTCAGATGCGGTTTTAGTTGATGGAACATTATGGACAGATGATGAAATGGCACAAAAGAAGGTAGGAGACAAGACCGGTAAAGAGATGGGGCATTTACATTTGAGTGGTGAAAATGGAATGTTATCAATTTTAGATCAGTTATCTAAACCCCGAAAGATCTTGATTCATATCAATAATACCAATCCGATTTTAGATGAAGATTCTCCTGAATATAAATCTTTAGCACAGCATAATGTTGAAATGGCATTTGATGGAATGCATTTTGAATTATAAAAATCAAGGTGGATAAATGACACAAGCAATGTCGAGGGCAGACTTTAAACAAGCCATTTTAGATAAAGGTCGTTTTTATCATATTCATCATCCTTACCATAAAATGATGCACGCAGGTCAAGCTAATCAGAAACAGATACAGGCTTGGGTTGCTAATCGTTATTATTATCAAATCAACATCCCTCTGAAGGATGCTGCAATTATGGCAAACTGTCCAGATGCAGCTGTTCGCCGTGAGTGGATGCAACGCATGCTCGATCAGGATGGTGCTGGATCTGAAACAGGTGGAGGTGAAGCCTGGCTCAGGCTTGCTGAGGCTGTGGGGCTAACCCGACAAGAAGTTATTGAGCAAAAATGGGTACTTCCAGGTGTGCGTTTTGCTGTAGATGCATATGTTAACTTCGCTCGTCGTGCAATCTGGCAAGAGGCGGCAAGTAGTTCTCTCACTGAACTATTTGCACCAGAGATTCACCAATCACGTTTAGATAGCTGGCCAGAACATTATCCATGGATTGAGGAGAAAGGTTATGATTATTTCCGTTCCCGCCTTTCTCAAGCACGTCGTGATGTAGAACATGGTTTAACGATTACTTTAGAGCATTATCAAAGCCTTGACGCACAGCAGCGAATGCTGGAAATCTTACAATTTAAGTTAGATGTGCTCTGGAGTTTACTGGATGCACTTTCAATGGCTTATGTACATAACCAACAACCGTATTTTACAGTAACAGATCAACCTGTTTGGCATAGAGGATTATTCCGATGAGTGAATACGCACGTGAGAAAACCGTAAAATGGCGGGCAGGATATCGTTTCCAGTTTGAAGCTGCACAAAATAAATATGTGATTTTATATCCTGAAGGGATGATTCAACTCAATGAAAGTGCCAGTGAGATCGGTCAGCTGATTGATGGTAAATTAACTACAGATCAGATTATTCATCAACTGGAACAAAAATATCCAGCAGTATCTGAACTGGCTGGTGATGTAGATGATTTTATGAGAGTTGCTCATCAACAGCATTGGATAGAGTTTCTATGAGTGCTGTTGGTCTACCACTCTGGCTTTTAGCGGAGCTGACATATCGGTGCCCGCTTCAATGTCCGTATTGTTCAAATCCATTGGAATATGCCCAGATTAAAAAAGAACTTTCAACCGAGGAGTGGTGTAATGTTTTTGATCAGGCAAGAGCAATGGGCGCGGCTCAACTCGGTTTTTCAGGAGGAGAGCCACTTGTTCGTCAGGATCTGGATACGTTGATCGCTCATGCACATCATTTAGGTTTTTACACAAACTTGATTACCTCGGGTATTGGGCTAACAGAAGAAAAAATTGAACGTTTTAAACACGCTGGCTTAGATCATATCCAAATCAGTTTTCAGGCGAGTGATCCGCTGGTAAATGATGCTTTAGCTGGCTCAAAACATGCCTTTGAACATAAGCTTGAAATGGCGAAGCTGGTCAAAAAATATGATTATCCTATGGTGCTCAATTTTGTTATCCATCGGCATAATATTGAACAAATTGGTCAGATGATCGAGTTGAGTGTTGCTCTTGGTGCAGATAGCGTTGAACTTGCAGTCTGTCAGTTTTATGGTTGGGCAAAACTAAATCGTCAGGGGTTATTGCCGACAAGGGAACAACTTAAAGTCGCAGAAGAAGTTACGAATCAATATCGTCAAAAACTACAACAGATGAACGCATCATATAAGCTGATATTTGTTGTCCCTGACTATTATGAAACTAGACCCAAACCATGCATGAATGGCTGGGGAAAAGTGTTTTTAACAGTTGCTCCTGATGGTATGGCATTACCGTGCCATGCTGCCCGTCAGCTTCCTATCCAGTTTCCATACGTGCAGGAACAATCCTTAAAACAGATCTGGTATGAATCTGTTGGATTTAATCATTTCCGAGGTGATACATGGATGCCAGAGCCTTGCCAAAGCTGTGATGAAAAAGAAAAAGACTATGGGGGATGCCGTTGTCAGGCATTTATGTTGACTGGAAAAGCTGAAAATACGGATCCTGTCTGCTCTAAGTCACCTCATCATGATGTGATTTTACAGGCACAACAACAAGCAGAGAATGAAATTGCAATAGATCAATTAGTGGCCAGGAATAGTAGAAACTCTAAAAAAATTATTTCAGTTGTAGGTGTGGAATAATCAGGTTTATTCAATTTTTGGCATGATTGAATAAACCTGATGCAGCGAAAATGATCCCATTTTTGCTTAAAGATATGTTGAATTATTTATTTGGAATTTCACAAGACTCATCATTGCAGACGGCAACATCTTGCTGCTCAATTTCACCTTGTTCCTGAGTTGAGATTGCCTGCTGTAATGCCTGTAAAAATACCTCACGTGGTTGAGCACCTGAAAGTGCTAAACGTTGATCGAATACAAAAAATGGGACACCAGTAACTTGTAATTGCTCATGTGCGATTTTTTCATCATGATGAACAAAATCCGAAAATTCTTCAGAATCTAAAACGTATTCCACTTCTGCATGATCAAGTCCGATGCGGGAAGCAATTTCTTCAACGACTTCACGTTCACCAATCGCTAATCCCTCAGTCATATAGGCATGGAAAAATGCTTCTTCAGCTTCAGTTCCTAGTCCTTTGCTTTGGGCAAGATGAATGATTCTGTGCGCGTTAAAAGTATTACCTGAATTGGCTTTATCCCAATTAAACTGAATGCCTTCGGTCGCTGCAGCATTGGCAATATTAATTTGCATCTCCTGCGTTTGTTCAATACTACGGCCATATTTTTTTGCTAAACGTTCAGTATTTGATGTGTCATGTTTGGCTGGTGCTTCAGGATCAAGTTCAAAACTATGCCAAATTACTTCAAGTTCAATGCCTGCTTCTTTTGCCACATGTTCAAGACGTTTTTTTCCAATATAGCAAAATGGGCAAACTACATCAGACCAGATATCTACACGCATAATAATTCTCTGCTTATTTAATCTAACTATCATGAGGGCAGAAGTCAGGAATTAAAAGACACAATTTGGAACAGAGTGTTTAAAAACATTCATTATTTATTCTGGATGATTGACTAAAGTTGTGTGTTTATTGTACATATCTGATTTATAGATCATTAATCCATGAGTAAAAGTATGTCGAATCCATTAATACGTAAACTCATTATGGGGATTGTATTTGTTACGATTGTGGCAGGGGGATATTATTTCTATCAAAGCTCATTAAAAAACAGTGAAGAATATAATAAAAGAATGTTTGATATCGTCATGACTGAAAAAATGAATTTACTTTATGAACAGGCAAAAGACTGGTCTAAACCACTGAATTTTGATGTACATGATAAGCGTCTACATGGTGATTACCAGATTCTATCCGAGTTTTTATTGAATTATTGGGCAGAAAATACAGAAATCCGTAATCAGTATTTAAGAACACTCAAGGAAAATAAATGGGATGAGTTTTTAGATGTTAATCGCTTAGAAGCAGATAAGAAGCAAAACTATAAAGAAAGCACTGAGATGTTAAAAAATGTCAGGGCTGCTGCTGAAAGTTATAAAAACCGAAATGGAGATAATAAACGAAAGGCACTTGCTCAGGTACAGGGTTTGGCATTGCGTGATGACATGAAAAAAGCCTTGTATGAAAAATTGCAAAGCAATTTAAATGTAGACAAAGATTCATCCTTAATTGCCGATGAGCTTTTAATTATGAATCAAGCTGATGAAATGTTAGAGATGCTAAAAAAATATCCTTGGCAGGTGAGTGATCACCAGATTTTATTTTACACAGATGCTCAAGTAAAACGCTTTAACTCCATATATCAGGCGATCTTGAACCAAGATGCCAAAATAAAGGAAAAAACAGAACAAAATGCTGAAGCTGTAAAAAATGAGGATTAAGATGTGCGTTTAAGATAATAGAAATGGATAATATCATGTGACTTTTATTACTTTTAAATCTGGGCACTAAAGTCAAAAAAATGTACAAAAATAGAATGAAATAAGCCAGTTTTTGAATGAATGATAGAAAAATTAAATGAATAGAATGAATTGGTCGAAGATTAATTAGGCTAATAAAATGGATATTGAGTTTTTATAATTATTTAAAAAATAAAATATTTTTATGATTTTAACCGTTTATCTGAGCTTTAGTGAAACAATGAATATAATGGTATAGCC
>NZ_OOGT01000055.1 GCF_900323515.1 Acinetobacter stercoris
TAAATATTGAATAGCAAAAAGTGACAGTTATGCATTTCAATGACACTTTTTGCTAAAAATCGATAAAGCTAGATGTTTTTAATTTAAAAGAAATATTGTGTCTATTGTTATGTAACTGTACTTAACTTAATCATAATTCAATATTATTCACACCAAGTAAATCAAAAAGCATCTTTGAAATTAGACAGGTTTTCTAAATTTCAAACATGCTTTTCATTTTAAATGATTTTTTTCTTAACAGAATTTCAGATTTCCATAACAGTTTGGTGCGAAACTTTGAGTCGCTAATTGTAAATCTTTAATCGGAAAATTTAGAGGAGATGAACCAGACAAATTTATATTTCCAATATCAAGTCCTAATCCCAAACAAGCACCAAAAGTACAGCTAGGTGGATTATTGTTTAAATAAGTATTAATTTTGGGTACAACCTGTTTAAGAATATCATTACTGATATCTATAGAGTTTGAAGGAGTAATTTTCCCTATATCTATGCCATCCTCTATCGCTAACCACCATCCTTTATTTGCAGCAACTGAAGCTCCAGGCCAAAATATACTTTGGCTTTGCATAGATAATGAAAAAGGATTGTTTAGTGGTAACTTATGAATAAATCCTAAATTTTCTGAAATATTCAGATTAGCAGTCAAACCAGAAATATTTCCTGAAGCATTGATTCCTAAATCTAAAGCTCCTAATAGAAAGACTTTTAAATTAGCTGAAATATTTCCACCAAAATTTATATTTCCTATATTTGCCGTACCTGTCAAATTAGCACTTGACATTCTTGTACCTGAAATAGTTGCACTATCTATAAATAGATCAGCATTTGCAGATTGAAGTGCCAAATTATAATCATTCGTTGTAAAACCTGGAGAGACTAAGGAGCCAAGCAATTTAATCCTCCCTTCAATTGACATATTGGTATCATTGATTTTCATTGATCTTGGAGTCGTTGTTGCTGTACCTGTTGTTGCCAATGTTTTCATATAACCACTCAGACTATTAATTCCATTTGGTTTAGATGAATTTTCATCACCAAGTGTTAACATTCCTAACACCTTATCGGCACTTAAACGCAAACCTAGAACCTGCCTAGTCGCTGCTGAATTAGGATTTTTGATAGCAAACTCTATAAAAGGATTGGTCAGTTTGGCGTCTGAACCAACACGCCCATCCCGAGTGTCACTAATCCCTGTCAAACTCAAATTATCAATATCGATATCACAGCCATTGGCACCGTTGACACCACCACAGCCCAGTTGTAGCTTTTTAATATTGGCATTCAGTTCAAGTTCAGCTTCCATACCAAGCTTATAAAAACCGATACCCTGACCTTGCATCTTATTGGCACTATCCGTTGGCGCTAGATAACTCAGACTCATCAAGGCTTGCCCTTGTACATCAGCAAGCTCTGAATCATTCAACTTTCTCAATCCATGTTCTTCTGCAAAGCTAGGAACCGAGGTTAGAAAAATACCGGAAAATAAAATTATCTGACTTATTTCCCTTCTTTTTTTGTTTGTATTATCCATATACAATTCACAATATCAATATTATTATGAATAAAAAATAAATAATACTATGTGAGCACTGAATAGCGAAAAATGACATTTAGATGAAAAGCTGTCACTTTTTGCCAATAGCCATCTAAGCTATCTGTTTTTTATTATTTTTTTAAAAGTCATTATATGTATTATTATGTAATTCTGTTTAATAATAGTGCAATATATTCCCCAAACCAGAACGCTGTATCCAGATCACCCTGTGGTGGCGTTATTTCTATAGGCGCATTATCGGACTGCGTCATTAAACCCAAGTGGCTGGATAAACGGTTTAAATCAGCTTCTTTATGCCCCGTTGGCATAAGTGGTAAACCACTCCAGATCATGCCATGTTGCATGGCAAAAAGATTGATTTGCTGTAACACTGAAAGTTTGTCACCACTTAACCCACCAGAGTTGGTAAATCCAGCCGCAAGTTTGCCTTGCCATAACCGATTTTTCCATCTCTTAGATGTTGAATCCATAAATTTTTTATAATCTGCCGTAATACTTCCCATATAAGTGGGACTACCAAAAATAATGGCATCAGCATCATCCAGTTTTATCCAATCAATATGTTCTATATCCATTGTATAGACCTGAATACCAGTCTTTTTAGCACCTTGAGCAATAAATGAAGCAACTTTTGCAGTATGCCCATATGGACTATGGTAAACAATTGCAATAGATTTGGAAGATAATGACATATCAATTAAAAACAAACAGATTTAGTCAAGTTTAACATCTTTTATTGCATAAACACGAATGTTGCCATACGACCGGTTTTCGCACTACGTCGATATGAAAAATAATCCTGGGCTTGACGATAAGAACATTGATCTCCTCCCAACACTTCATCAATACCATGTCGGTTTAGAATATATCGGGCTATCGCATATAAATCTGCATAAAATTTCCCAGTTTTCTGACCAGTTTTAAATGCTAAAGATACATCTGGATATTTTGCACAAAATATATCTTTCACCTCTTCTCCGACCTCAAAGCAAGGTTGACTAATCGCAGCTCCCAACCAGGCCCAAGTCGGTTCGGTTTGCATTGTTTCAATTGTATTTTCCACAATACCACCAGCTAATCCACGCCAACCTGCATGTAAGTTAGCAACTTCAGTCCCTTCTGCATTACCTAAAACGATAGGTAAACAATCTGCTGTCATCATCATCAAAGCATGGGCTTTACGCTGAGTAACTAATCCATCCCCTACAAGAGCTTCAAATTGAATTTCTTCATTGATTGTATGACAAATTGTGCTGTGAGTCTGGGTCATCCAAGTTACTTTATCAACACCATACTCTGAAAACTCATCCAGTAAATTCATACGGTGTTTTTGTACTCGCTCAGGATCATCATTTACATGCAATGCTAAATTAAACCCATCCAGCTCAGGTAAATGTGATGCCAGTGTTTTCGGATGTTGAATATGAGTCTGTCCAACATAGACCCCTTTTGGTAATCCTTGAACGAATTGCATATGAATTCCTTTAAATATTTCACTGCTCGAACAATATCATAAATCTATTTTCAATATTTCCCGTCAATATGATGTTTCAATTTGACCAAATAGATCACAAACAATGAGTGCTTTAGGCACTTCAAAAATTCATCTTTTTAAATATCATGGCATTCATTATTAACAATAACTTTAAAGTAAAACGAGAACATGAATAAATTAATCCTTTTATCCCTGTTGTTTAGTTGCCTCATTGGCAATGTATATGCTGTGTGTAATTATGATCTGGATGGCTTTCTATATGATCCAAACAATCCTTCAAGTCAAAAATTTCCTGTAGTTTCAAATCAAAAGCTTTCATATAAAACCTTAAGTTCACTGCAGGCAATACAATATTCAGCAAATCATAGTAGTTTAGAAATGGAAAATAATTCTATTTCTAAAGGTGCATTATCCATGCCCTTATCAGGTGTGGTTGGATTTGAGCTCAATACTGAGGTTTTCCCAATTGAGTTAAAAGGTCAAAATATGGATGTAAAAAATTATGGAATTCTTATCCCCGATACCAATAACAATACTCACATGATCTTAGTTACTTATGCAAATAACTCATCCTTAACTTATAAAGACGATAAAAAAAATGTGGTATTCATCTTAATATCATCTGTACACCCTGATACAAAACAAAATGAAAGTATTTATGGTTATGGTATCCCTATAGAAGGCGTTTCAAAGCAAAACATTGCTATATATTTCAATCAAAACACCAACCAAGTAGGACTTATTGTTAATAAAAATAATTTAGGCTATGTTGCAACCTTATTTTCTAAACCTAAAGCAATAACTTTTGTTCCCCAAGCATTTTTTGGTGGTTTTGAAAAAAATTCACAATATCTCAACCAGAATATGTCTCTAGAACTAGTCACAGATAAATCCAAATTTACCAATGCATTTCCTAATGGAACAAAAGATATCTGTGGGAGTTGATCGTTAACAGAAAAGCTATTCTAAAAATGTATTTGAATAGCTTTTAGCATTAATGATTAATAAGCAGCATTTTCCGAGCGTAACACTTCGACTAATTCTGTAAAATCTTCTGCCCAAGGTGCTTCAAATAACATTTCTTCGCCTGTACGAGGATGAATCAGACCAAGTTTTGAGGCATGTAATGCCTGACGTTTAAAACTACGTAATTTATCATTAAGTTTTTGTGAAGCACCTGCTGGTACGCGCACCCGACTTACATAAACAGGATCACCAACCAAAGGGAAACCAATGTAATTAAAGTGCACACGAATCTGGTGTGTACGCCCCGTCTCAAGCTGAGCCTGTACCCGTGTAAAATGCTGAAACCGCTCTTTCACATTGTAATGAGTTACAGCATCTCGTCCACCGGGCAGTACAGTCATTTTAATACGGTCTACAGGATGGCGCTTGATAGGTTCATCTATTGTTCCGCCTGCAATAATATTTCCATAAACAATCAAGTCATAAATTCGGTATACCGATTTGTCTGCCAATTGCTTACTCAAAGAAAACTGAGCTTCCAGATTTTTAGCGACGACAAGCAAGCCACTAGTATCTTTGTCAATACGGTGAACCAGACCAGCACGAGCAAGCTCCGATGATTTTGGATAATGATAAAGCAAGGCATTAACCAATGTCCCATTTGGATTACCGGCACCTGGATGTACCACCATACCAACGGGTTTGTTAATTACAATAATATCGCCATCTTCGAAAATAATATCCAGGGGAATATTTTCAGGCTGGGCCGTAGTTTGCGACTCCAATTCAACATCCAGAGTTAAACTTTCGATGCCCTCACATTTGTACTTTGGTTTGACAATGTTACCATTAACCAACAAATGGCCGTCTTTCATCCATTGCTTTAGCTTTTCCCGGGAGAACTCATTCCAGACTGCTGCTGCAACTTGATCGATGCGTTGCCCGATAAAACTGTCATCCAATTGAAATTGCAACGATAAACGTGTTGCAGTTATGCTTGAATTGTGGTTATCTGCATCCTCAGAATCATCAAGTAAATTGAAGTCAGTTTCAGGAAATTCAGAATTAGAAGTTTGTGCTGAAGTCATTTGATCATTTAGCTAAAAGTGGTTTAATAGCGCAATTGTAGCTTATTGCCCGTATTAACAGAGGAATTTTTATGTCGCTACCACGTTATAAAGTTACGATGCTTGCTGTATCTTTAAGCTTGGCATCTCTAATAGTGGGCTGTAGCAGCAATCCAAAAAAAGATGTCGTAGATACTGGACCTAAATCTAGTGAGCAAGTGTACTACGATCGAGCAATGAAAGCGCTTGAAAAAGGTCAATATACTGATGCTGCAAGATCTTTAGAAGCTATTGATACCTATTATCCGACGGGTCAATATGCTCAAAAAGCACAATTAGAACTACTTTATACCAAGTTCCAACAAAAAGACTATGAAGGTGCAATTGCTCTTGCAGACCGCTTTATTCGCTTGAATCCAACACATCCAAATGCTGATTACGCGTACTATGTTAAAGGCGTAGCCAACATGGAACAGGAATATGACAGCCTGATTCGCTATACATCGCTGCAACAAGCACATCGCGATGTGAGTTATCTTAAAAATGCATATCAAAATTTTGTTGACTTTATTCGTCGCTACCCTAGTAGCCAGTACGCTGTAGATGCTGCACAACGTATGAAGTTTATAGGGCAAGAACTTGCTGAAAGCGAAATGAATGTGGCACGTTTCAACATAAAGCGTAAGGCATGGATTGCAGCAATTGAACGAGCGCAATGGGTTGTTGAACACTATCCAGAAACACCTCAAATCCCAGAAGCTCTAGCAACTATGGCTTATGCTTATGACAAATTAGGCAATAAGGAAATGTCTCAACAATATGTTGAGGTTTTAAAATTAAATTATCCTAATCTTGTAAAATCAAATGGTACAGTCAATCTTCGTGCAGCACGTAAAGAAGGTAGCTGGTGGAATAGAGCATCTTTAGGTATTTTTGGTCGTAATGCTAAATCCAATACCGCTGAAAATACAGTGGAAGAGTCAAGCTCTACCACCAAACCTAGCTGGCTCAACCGCGTGACATTTGGTCTTCTGGATAATCATCCTGAACAAAACTCAGCTCAACCAGGGTCAATTCCAACACCTCCTGGGTCTTATGTGCCTGCAAATGAAAGTCTTTATGATCAGCAAAGAAATAAATAACTTTTTTAGATCGTAATCAAGACGGGATTTTTCCCGTCTTTTTTATTCCTGCATACTTTTAATAATCAAACTAGGCTACACTTATCAATCAGCACTGACTTATATTTCGGGACGAGTTTTTACGCTATGGCTATTCCACAACATACCATTGATCAGATTCTGGATCGTACAGATATAGTCGATCTTATTGGTCAGCGCGTAAAACTAAAGAAAACAGGACGCACTTATTCCGGATGCTGCCCGTTTCATCAGGAAAAAACACCATCTTTCCATGTTTATCGAGATAAGCAGTACTACCATTGTTTTGGCTGTCAGGCGAATGGTAACGCTATCCGCTTTTTAATGGATATCGATAATAGAAATTTTATCGATGTCATGAAGGATTTATCTTCTCAAACTGGTGTAGAACTTCCAAAAGACAATCAGGATTCAAAACGTCTATCTTATAAAAAGGAAGTCATTAAAACAGTTCCTGCTCCCATCGTAAAGGAAACAAAAACTGATACTCCATTAGCTCCAGCAACTTTTGAAATTGATCCGTTTGAAGCTTTTCAAAATCAGGAATTTGATCCAGCACATTTTGATTATTCCACAGATTTAGATCAGCCAATCGCTCAAGAAGGTAATCTGTATGATCTGCTGGAAAATGTTGCACAGTTTTATGAGCGACAACTTCCACATAGTAAGTCTGCACAACAATACTTTAAGCAGCGGGGTTTAAGCCCGAACACTATTCAGTTTTGGCGACTCGGATATGCACCAGAAGACTGGCAACATTTAGCAAAGGCATTTCCACAAGATATTGAAGGATTAAAACTGATCGGTTTGATCCGTTCCAGTGACAGTGGTCGTGATTTTGATTTATTACGAGATCGTGTCATCTTTCCGATTCGCGATGCAAAAGGACGAGTGGTTGGATTTGGTGGTCGAGCACTAAATGATGAAATCAAACCCAAATATATAAACTCGCCCGACTCCGAAGTTTTCCATAAAAACCAGTTACTTTATGGCCTATATGAAGGACGTAAGCAAAAAGCCCAAGACTGGCTCATGGTCGAAGGTTATATGGATGTCATTGCTTTACAGCAGTATGGAATCTATGGTGCAGTTGCAACTCTTGGAACAGCCAGCAATACAGAACATTTAAATATTTTATTCAAACAAAACAACCGTATAACGATTGCTTTTGACGGTGATGCTGCGGGTCAAAAAGCTGCAAAAAGAACATTAGAAATCGCACTTCCTTTGTTAAATGATGGTCGTGAGCTCAAGTTCTTTGTCCTTCCCAAGGAGCATGATCCAGATTCATTGATCCGCAGGGAAGGTATTGAAACATTCAAAAAACTATGGGAACAAGCACCATTACTTTCTGATTTTGTTTTTGCCTTGTTAAGTCAGCAATATGATGTGACGACACCCGAAGGTAAAAGTCAGGTTATGGCTGAACTCAATCAATTGACAGAATTGCTTCCTAAACAGGGTTCATATCGCTACCTTTTAAAACAGTTTTTCCGTGAAAAATTAGGATTTAATAAAAAGTGGCAACCACAAATTAGTCTGGATGCTTCTCTTTCCTTTAATATCCGTACAAAAGATGAAGACTTTGCTGTCGCAATTTTAATGCACCACCCTTTCTTATATATCCATTTTGAAAACCTAAGGGCTGTTATTCCACAAGATGAGTTGCTGGCTCAGGTTTTAAATACATTTGATAAAGTTTTTGATGAACTACCAGATGACCAGGATCTGGCAACCTATTATATGCTCGGTGCTTGCTGCCTGTATCAGCAGGAACTTGCGGATATTATGCGTAGAACCAATATTCAGGTTTTAACCCAAGCCCCAGAAATGGCAGACAAACTTGCTTCTGAATATTCTTTGGCACTTCAGGAAAAGTATTTAAAGCAGAAGCTAAAAGAACCTTTATCACTGATTGAATCCAGGAATTTACGTCAACAACTTAATGAACTGACCAAAAAAATAAGCCTAAGGTTATTACATAGTTAATTAGTTCTACCATTTCAAAGGGTAAATTACCTTTAAAGTCATTACCCTCCCAAAACTCATTAATAAATATTTTTCAAAAGTCATATATTGAGTGTGATATATTTTTCATTAATATAAATTTAATGAGATAATTATCATGAAATTTTCATTTATTGATTTGAGTGGAAACACCATAAGTGGTGAATGCGAAGAAATAATCAACAGCCCTTTAGCTAGTGATAGCTCACTTAGAGCTGCTATTGAAAACTCTATTGCACTAGAAGGGGTTCTTGGCGAGTTTTCTTTTTATCAAAAAACCAGTTCAGATCAACCGCTTTCAGTATCAAGGTTTGCAGTCGATAATGAAAATAATGTTTTTCATAGTAATCAACTACCAGATTTTGTTCAAATTGGGACTAAATGGAAAGAATATCCATAGTCTGCAATACATTTAACTCATTGCCTATAATAGAGATAAAGAGAAAACCCTAAATCATGATTCTAGTTTTTTGAAATTCTGTTTATGTAGATAATGTCAGTCAGTTAATAAATTTTAATCATCATTTATTGACAAACTCCCTCTACCTTTACTTTTAAAGAGGGAGACTATCCAGAACTGAATTATAGCTTTCTTTTCAGGGTCTTCCTTCTTAAGGAGGATTAGGAGAAAGTCTAGCACCGTCCTTTAATTTAAAATGAGGAGCTTCTCTATTTCGAGAACTTTGGCTTGCGTTGACACTGAAAAATATCATCAAGTTTTTCCTGCATCCACTCAAAGTGGTCAGGATCTTCGGCTTGAGCAGCCTCACGCAGGAGAATAGATGTCGGGTGCAATAATTTCTGTGTCAAACGATGTGAAAAATCTTTCAAAACTTCAGCTGAATCTTCGCCAGACCGAATCCTGTGCAAGGCATGCTCAAGCTCTTGCTGACTCATTTCCTCGCTTTTTTGACGAAAAGCATGAATTGTACTTCCTGCTTCACGAACTTTTTGCCGTGTCACAAGTTGTGTCACTAGCTGATTGACCATTACCTCTGCCTCAACTGCAGCCTGACGACGTTGGGCAAGGTTTTCGTCAATTACACTTTGCAAATCATCCACACCATATAGATATACACCATCAAGATCCTCAACTTTTGGTTCTATATCACGTGGAACAGCTAAATCGACCATAAGCATCTGTTGATAGCGACGTTTTTTCAATGCAGTCTTTACATCTGCATAAGATATAATTTGATGCAGGCTCCCTGTACAACTGGATATCACATCAGCACGATATAAATTTTCAGCAAGTTGATTAAATGGGATGATTTCAACATCTACGCGATGAGCTATTTCTTGAGCCAGTTTTTCAGCACGTTCTGTACCTCTGTTACAGATCAGAACTTTTGCGACCCCCATTTCAGCCAAATGTTTAGCAACCAGACTGTTCATTTCACCAGCAGCTACAACCATAATTGTAAGTTGATCAGGTTTACTAAAGACTTGTAATGCGAGTTGTGCAACAGCATAACCCATTGAAACTGCATGACTTCCCACAGCCGTTTCTGAGCGAACGCGCTTTGCAGCATAAAAAGCATATTCAAAAATACGGTTTAAATTCGGAGATACAACTTCAGAGTTTTTTGCAATGGATAATGCAGATTTCACCTGACCCAAAATCTGTGGTTCACCTAGCATCAATGAATCCAAACCACTGGCTACCCGCATTAGATGTGAAACTGCATCCGCATTTTCATAGCGATATACATGATTTAATAATTGTTTTACATCAATACCATTTGATTGGGCGAGCCAATTTAATACCATGTCAGCATTATCTGTCATGGCATAAACTTCAGTTCGGTTACAGGTCGATACCACAACCATGTCATTTAAATCATGATTGTGACTCTGCTCTGCAAGTATTTGGCTTAACCGCTCAGGGTTGAAAGCAATTTGTTCACGTAGTTCTACGGAAGCAGTTTGATGGTTGACACCCAATGCAAAGAAAGACATATCAGATCATCATTTCGCTAAATTTATGCTATTGTGCAACATCGGTGTCATAAAAAGCATTACTTGGATAAATAAAAATTGCGTTTAACCATTCGCCGAATTAACGGCTTGTCAATTAAACAGTATTCTACCACAATCTTACTTGTCGGTAGCATTGCTTCTAGTGCTCATATTAGAGCATCTGGAGATATTTTTCATGTTAATCCAAAATACGATGCATTAAAACAAAGTATCGTTGCCGAATTTGCACTTGCTTATCACGATATACCCACAGCTGTACACAATTACACAGTTCTGGCTATCCACAGTAATTCACCTACTGTTAAACAGCGGGCACTCAACGTTGCATTAGAACAAAATGATTTGCGTGCAGCACTAGATATTGCGACTCACTGGGTTGTTCAAGAGCCAGAAGACGTCCCTGCAAAATTTTATCTGGCACATATTGCACTAAAATCACATGAATATGAACTTGCAGCCGAAACATTAGACAGCATTTTAAATATTGACCCCAATGCTGACTTAGACAAAATAGTGGCAGGTATCTCACCTGACTCTGCTGAGGACAGAGAAAATCTTTTAGAAACCTTGAAAACCAGTAAAGAAAAAAATAACCCTTCAGTCCTGGTGCTGATCGCTGGTCTGGAGGCTCAAAATGGGGACCTGGAACAAGCTTTACTCACCGTCAACCGAGCGCTCAAAAAACGCCCTAAAGTAACCGGTTTTATTCTAATGAAAGCCAACCTTTTAACAGGTCTTGGGCGTCAGGAAGAGGTTGAAAAATGGTATGCCAAAGCTAGCAGGAAAAATAAAAATAATTTAGATGTGCATTTAGCTGAGGTTCGCTTTCTGATCAAAACCAATCAATCAGAGCTCGCACTCAATAAACTCGAAAAAATTATTAAAACATGGCCAAAAGCAGAAGAAGCACTGTTTATCGCAGGATTAACCAGCATTGATTTAAAACGTTATGATCAGGCAGAGCAATATCTGGTCGACTTAAGAAATTCTTCTCAATATCAAAATGATGCATATTATTACTTAGCTGTAAATGCTGAAAGAAAGCAGCATTATGAAACAGCAAAAGCTTATTATCGTTTAGTTGATGGAAGCCTCTATATCGTCTCACGTCGTAATTTGGTCAGTATTTACGATAAACAAAACAAGTTAAATGACGCTTTACGTTTTCTAACCCAGGAACGTGTGAACTATCCACAACATGCCAGTTTTCTCTATCAGGCACAGGCAGAAATTTTAAAAAAAATGGGAAATAAGCAGGCGGCACTGGGTTTACTATCCGAAGCTGTAAAAAATAATCCTGACGATCCGGAACTACTCTATTCTGAGGTTTTATTACTTGATCCATTTCAAGACAAAGACAAACTGGATAAAGCGCTTAAGGAACTATTACAACTCGAACCAAACAGCCCGACCTATCTCAACGCTTATGCATATACATTAGCCTTACAAAACAGACGGTTAACTGAAGCCAGAAAATATGCAGAGCATGCTCTAGAATATGCCCCGGATCAGGCTTCAATACTTGATACACTGGGTTATATCACATTCTTGCAAAATGACTTTGCGACTGCCTCCAAAGTTCTGGAAAAAGCTTATTTTATTAGCCAAAGTGCAGCAATTGGTGTCCGGTATGCAAAAGCATTATTTATGCTTGGTGACTTGGAAAGTTTTAATGAAGTGTTACAAGAACTGAAAGAAAATCATCCAAATGACCCTCAATTGAACCAACTGGATTCACTAATATTACCTTCTCAACATATGAAAAAGAGTTAAAAACATCTATGCACTTTTTAAGCAAAAGTATTTTTGCCCTGACTGTTGTATCAAGCCTTGCTTTTACAGGCTGCCAGCAAGTAGTTAAACAACCTTCTTCAACTGCAACAGTTACAGCGCCTTTAGAGGGAAATAATACGGATCAGCAACAAGCTGACAACCAGTTTAATTTACAAGGAAAAATTGGTGTTAAAACACCGCAACAATCAGGAAGTGCCTTCTTCACCTGGCAACAAGATCAGGAAAACTTTGACATCCAGCTAACAGGTATTTTAGGTATTGGAAAAACGATTATCCAAGGTAAAACAGGACAAGTTACCTTAAATAGCTCTAAAACCGGGTTGATTACAGCAGAATCACCTGAAGAATTATTAGAAAGAGCAACAGGATGGGTCGCACCAATTACGCATATTATTGCCTGGGTACAGGCACGACCAGCAACCATTGATGCAAAAATTGAAAAAGATGATGCCCAGCGCATTAACCAAATTGATGAAGATGGCTGGCTAGTCGATTTAAGTTATGAAGACCATGAAACTTTACCTAAGAAGCTGATTTTGAAACAACAGCTTGAAACTGGAAAAGAAAACCGTATTACAATGCTGATTCAAAACCGTTAATTTTGTCTATTTTTTATATGATTCGAGTTCCTTCTCCAGCAAAACTTAATTTGTTTTTGCACATCACAGGTCGCAGAGATGACGGCTATCATGAATTGCAGAGTATTTTCCAGCTTATCGACTTATATGACTGGCTGGAATTTACTCAAATTGAGCAACCTGAAATCAAAATAAATGGGTTAAATGATGTCGACTTAGAACAAAATTTAATCTACAAGGCAACTCAAATCCTTAAACCATTTGCTAAACAAACAAGTGGGTTAAATATTTCTATTGAAAAAAATATCCCGATGGGAGCAGGCCTTGGTGGCGGTTCTTCTAATGCAGCAACAACTCTGATCGTCGTCAATCAGCTTTGGAGTTGTGGTCTAGATAATGATCAATTGGCCGAACTTGGTGTGAAATTGGGTGCTGATGTTCCTATTTTTGTACATGGACGTAATGCATGGGCTGAAGGCATAGGTGAACATCTAACATTCATAGACTTAGATCAAAAACAATACATTGTGTTAAAACCTGACTGTTTTATCAGCACTCAACGACTTTTTTCGCAAAAAACATTGACAAGAGATACTAACCCAACTACATTTTGCGCCTATCAGCTAAAGCCTTCTAGCTTTGGAAATAATTTTGAGCCAATCGCTCGAAAATTATACCCGGAAGTAGAAGAAGCAATGCAATATCTGGATCAATTCGGTATCGCAAAGCTTACAGGTACAGGTGCTTGTGTTTTTGTTGAAGTAAACGATGAAATGAATGTTGAAGACATTTTAGAGCATTCTCCTTGTAAATCTTACTTGGTGAATAGTTTAAAAGAATCTCCTCTAATTCACTTTAGCGTTTAATGAAAGGGGCGTCGCCAAGTGGTAAGGCAGCGGGTTTTGATCNCGCCATCCGTTGGTTCGAATCCAGCCGCCCCTGCCATCTATTCAAACTTGCCAACCGCCAAGGGTGCTTCATGCCCAATCTTGTCGTTTTTAGTGGAAATGCTCATCCACAATTCGCCCAAAAAGTCGTAAGCCACTTGCATATCCCATTGGGTGCTGCATCAGTAGGTAAATTTTCTGATGGTGAAATTACTGTCGAAATTACTGAAAACGTGCGTGGTAAAGACGTATTTATCGTACAACCCACTTGTGCTCCTACCAATGATAACCTCATGGAAATCCTGGTTATGGCCGATGCTCTCCGCCGTGCAAGTGCAGGTCGTATTACTGCAGTAATTCCTTACTTCGGTTACGCTCGTCAAGACCGTCGTCCTCGTTCAACCCGTGTACCTATTACCGCTAAAGTTGTAGCTGATATGCTAACAACAGTGGGAATCGACCGTGTTGTAATGATCGACCTTCATGCTGACCAAATCCAGGGTTTCTTCGATATTCCTGTAGACAACATCTACGGTACTCCTGCTTTGCTTGCTGATCTGCGTCAACAATCACATCACAACTTAATGGTGGTTTCACCTGACGTTGGTGGTGTGGTTCGTGCACGTGCAGTTGCAAAACAAATGGGAGATATTGATTTAGCGATCATCGATAAACGCCGTCAAAAAGCGAATGAATCACAAGTCATGCATTTGATTGGTGATGTTAAAGATCGTGACTGCGTGATTGTCGATGATATGGTCGATACTGCCGGTACTTTATGTAAAGCTGCCGATGCGCTTAAACAATTTGGTGCACGTAAAGTTGTTGCATATGCAACTCACCCTGTTTTATCAGGTAAGGCATTAGAAAATTTAAGTAACTCTGTAATTGATGAATTGGTTGTTACGGACACAATTCCTTTATCAGAAGAAGCACTTAAGCTTGGTAAGATTCGCCAAGTTTCTGTAGCAAGTATGGTTGCAGAAACAATTCGTCGTATTAACAACGAAGAATCTATTAGCGCAATGTTCGATTCTTATCTATAATAGCGCAAAATTTTTCTAAGCCCTGTCTTATGACAGGGCTTTTAATCACTAAACTGGTCGTAAGTTTAGTTTATTTAACCCCTAATGAGGATTTATCTCATGGCAAATTTTGTATTAAATGCACAAGCACGTGAAGCTGCTGTACAAGGGAAAGGTTCGAGCCGCCGCCTTCGTCGCGAAGCTTTAGTTCCAGCGATCATCTACGGTGGAAACGCTGAACCTGTAGCAGTAACTCTTCAATTACGCGAGCTTGTAAAAGCTTTAGAAAGCAATGCTTTCTTCGAAGAAGTTGTTGAAATCAATATTGATGGTAAAGCTGAAAGCGTTAAAATCCAGGCTTTACAACGTCACCCAGCTAAAAATACACCTATGCACGCTGACTTCAAACGCGCATAAGTGTTAATGGTGTAAATTAGTGTCAAAACTTTCGCTAATTGTAGGTTTGGGTAACCCTGGTTCTGAGTATGCCCAAACCCGCCATAATGCAGGCTTCTGGTTTGTAGAACGCCTTGCAGATCAATATGGCATAATTCTAAAAGCAGATCCTAAATATAAAGGGATAAGCGGTCGTGGTAATATCGAAGGTCAAGACATTCGTCTGTTATTACCAACAACCTTCATGAACCTATCAGGTCAAAGTGTTGTACCCTTCGCTAAATTCTATCAAATCAAACCTGAAGAAATGCTCATTGCTCATGATGAACTTGATATGAACCCTGGTGTCATTCGCCTTAAAACTGGTGGTGGACATGGTGGACATAACGGGCTTAGAGACATTGTTCCACATACAGGTCCAAATTTTCATCGCTTACGTATTGGTATAGGTCATCCTGGTTCTAAAGAACGTGTATCAGGTCATGTCTTAAGCAAAGCACCAGGTAGTGAACAAACATTAATTGATGATGCAATTCACCATGCACTCGGACAAATCAAACTCTTAGTCAATGGCGAAATTCAACAGGCAATGAATCAAATTAATGCTTACAAGGCATGATTTCCTATCATGAAAAAAACAATCTTTGTTAAACAATTTTTATTGAAATGATGCTGAATTAAGAGCAAAATGCGCTTTCAAATGCATCCCCCCTTCGCAATTGTTGGCTAACAACAGAACATCTTAGGGCAACCAAGGAGACGCTATTCATGCTATCTCGTTTATTAAAAGCTAAAATCCACCGTTGTGTCGTTACACAAGCAGAATTACATTATGAAGGTTCTTGTGCAATCGACGGTATCCTTCTGGATTTAGCTGGTATCCGCGAATATGAAGAAATTCACATGTGGAACGTGACTAATGGTAAGCGTTTTACAACTTACGCCATTCGTGGTGAAGAAGGTTCTGGCATCATTTCTGTGAATGGTGGTGCAGCGCTACAAGCTGATGTGGGTGATCTTATGATTATTGCTACGTTTGGTGATTTTACTGAAGCTGAAGCAAATGCACATAAGCCTCGTCTTGTTTATGCCAATCCTGACAATACCGTGAACCATACTGCTAACTGTATCCCTGTACAAGTTGCATAGCATTCCCATATTTATCCAGAGCTCGCAATTTGCGGGCTTTTTGATGTCTTCAAAAACTTAATCTATATTTGTTCTATCTTTAGAACTGATCATTCTAAACAAAAGCTGATTTTTAATAATAAATATGACTATAATGATCCATCGCTTCAGGGCGGGGTGTGATTCCCCACCGGTGGTATTTTAAACTCATTTTCGATGATGATTTAAACAGCCCACGAGCCTTTCGTTAATAACGAATCGCTGATTTGGTAAAAAGCCAAAGCCGACGGTATAGTCCGGATGAAAGAAGACGACTTCACAAAATAATCTTTGTTATTTTGCCACGCCTGTTTTTCAAAAAGTCCTGAAATGTTCAACCGTATATAACTCATTACGCGAGCGTTTCAATGTCTAGTTTAATTCAACCCGAAATTTTCTTTTCAGCCCTTTCCCCTGCTGATGAACGTATAGAACAAGCTTTAGAAGATATCCGTCAGGGTAAACCTGTTTTGGTCATGGATGATTTTGACCGTGAAAATGAAGCTGATCTGATCGTTGCTGCTGAAACCTTAAATGTAGAAACCATGGCACGCATGATCCGTGATGGTTCTGGAATTGTATGTCTGACACTTCCATCTGAACTCGCTGATCATCTGGAACTTCCACCAATGGTCAACGACAACTCTAGTCACTTCAAAACTGCATTCACAATAACCATTGAAGCGGCTGAAGGTGTAACAACTGGTGTTTCAGCTCAAGATCGTGTTACTACTATACATGCGGCAATCAAAGACGGTGCTGTAGCAGCTGATCTAAATCGACCTGGGCACGTTTTCCCATTGCGTGGTCGTCAAGGTGGTGTACTAGAACGTCGTGGACATACTGAAGGCTCTATTGATTTGGCACGCATGGCTGGCTTGAAACCTGCCGGCGTCCTCTGTGAAGTAACCAATCCGGATGGAACAATGGCTTCTGGTATTCAGGTTTTAGCTTATGCCCAAACGAATCATCTAACCTTGATTACCATTGAAGAAATAGTCCAATATCGTTTAAAACATCGTATTTGATCTATTCCAGTGAAAATCCCAGTGCTTATCACTGGGTTTTTTTTATTCAGATTTACTTTTCCAAAGTGCCAACCCATAAGTTGGCCATTTCGACTCAGTTTTAAAGTTATTAACACAGTATGCGACTAAAACTAGAACAATAGCTCCCAAAAGAACAGGTAAAGCGAGAAAGCTCCATTCATAATGAAAAGTATTTGCTGTCAGTAAAATCACCAATGGATTTGCTCCTGCTGGTGGATGTACGCACCTAAAAAACTGCATTAGGGCAATAGCTCCTCCTACAGAAAAAGCAATACTCAAAAAGTTAACACCAAATATTTTCAGAAAGCACATACCGATAAAAGCAGAAATAAAATGCCCAAAGATCACATTTCTCGGTTGTGCTAATGGTGATTGCGCTACAGTATATAAAATCACACAAGTTGCTCCGAATGGAGCCATGATCCAAAGATGATTTGTTAATTTTCCTAATATCAAAAGTATAAAAATACTTATGCTACCTCCCCAAAAGCCTCTTATAATCGTGTTAAAACTCGGTATGGGGGCTAATTTCTCTTTTCCCGAAAGTAAAGACATGCTCATATCCTCATGGTTGATTTCATAGAGTTAGCGCGCTAAAATCAAAATAGTACAGATCTGTACTATTTTCAACTTATATTTGGAAGATGATGATGTCAAAGTCAGCTTTAAAAATTTTAAACACGGCAGAAGAACTTTTTAATCAGTATAGTTTTACAAGTGTAGGTGTAGATTTAATTCGGGATGAATCAGGTTGTTCAAAAACCACTATGTATACATATTTTAAAAATAAACAACATCTTGTAGCTGAAGTTTTAAAAACTCGAGATCAAAGATTTCAGCAAAGCCTGATTGAATATGTGGGGCAACACACAGGGCTTTCAGCATTAGATAGAATTTATGACTGGCATATTAACTGGTTTCAAACGGATCATTTTAAAGGATGTCTATTTGTTCGTGCTGTTGCAGAATCTTCTACTGAAGATACCGAAATCCTTGGAGTATCAAAACAGCATAAAATCTGGCTTAGAGCATTTATCCATCAAGCCTTGGGAAAAAATGACCATTCTCAAGAAATAGTCGAGCTTTTTTACAATGTGATTGAAGGTTTGATCAGCCGTTTTTTAGTCGAAGGTTTTGATCAGAATATTGCTGATCTCAATAAACATATTTTAAACACTTATCAGCAGGCATTAAAATAAAGTTGAATATATGCCATATAGTGCGACTAATATTAAAATAGCGCCACAAAGACCCAAAAGTTTTGGATAAATCCTGGATTTGGAAAATCTATTAAATGCCAGGTAAACAATCGATAAAGTCGAAAAATCCAGAATAATCCAAGTCACTGTGAGCAAAACCAAACTTTGATCAACTTGTGTAGTAACACGAATGAATTGGGGGAAAAAGGATGCAAAAAATATAATGTCTTTAGGATTTGAGATCCCGACAAAAAAGCCTTGTTTAAATCCACCATGTACAACTTTAAGCTGCCGAGCATTTGTATCAGGCTTCGTATGGTAGGCCTCAAGAATAATCTGAATGCCCAAATATGCAATATATATACAACCTACAATTTTGATTGTATTAAACCAACTTTGGTTAATTTCAAAAAAACCCTTGAGTATCAAGACTGAAATAAAAATGAGTAAAAGTGAAGCAAGATTGGTTCCAAATATCGTTTGTAGGGCTTTCTTATATCCACCTTTTAGTCCAGCACTTGCAACTAAAAGCATAACTGGACCAGGTGTCGCAATCATAATGATCACAGCCACACAATATAGGAAATATTCAGCAAAATTCATATGAACAGCAATCCCTTCAGACTAAGTTAATGCTCTTCAACAAGTGGCAATAAATTTTGGCTCATCCGGTCTGCACGCAACCAGGCAAAATCATAACTTGCCTTCGCTAAAGCCAGAACACGGCGCTCAAACTCATCCCAGACAGGCTTCACTTGTGATGGCTGGATACCCAAACCACTATCTGCTGCAAAATTTTTATTCTTTTCACATATTTTTAAAGCATGGTATAACTTGCGACCTTTACTTGCACTGTCCATTACACGCACACGTTTACTTAAAATAAAGCCCTCAACATGGCGTAAATCAGCAAGTGGCAACATGGGTACCAATATCTGGTCAAGTTGAGCATCCAGTCTTTTCCAGACAGCCATACGTTGTTCAACTGTATAAGTATTCCATTGAATGACTTCATGATTAAATCGTCGGCATCCCCTGCATACATGGTCACCAAATACTGTGGAACATCGTCCAGCACATGGTGTAAGAGATGGGATACGACGATCATTACTCAACTTTTGTTCCTCAAATAAACTTATAGATAATCAATAAAAGATATATGCTAAAAACATGATGCATACTACTATATCT
>NZ_OOGT01000004.1 GCF_900323515.1 Acinetobacter stercoris
ATTCTGAACAAATATAAAAAAATTAAAATTGATAAATTCGACATAAGAATGATGAGTTTTTGGAATGATTGAGAAAATATCTTTGAATTCGCTTAAATTTTTCTATTTTGTTGCTAAGTTTGGAAGTGTCACGATTGCTGCACAAAAATTGTTTGTTACACAAAGTGCTGTCAGTAAACAGATTAATAATCTGGAAGAAGCAGTTCAGGCTGAGTTGTTTGAAAGGCGGAACAAGTCTTTGATACTTACTTCCAAAGGGCATTTGCTTTTTAATTGCTGTCAAAAACTTTTTGCTGAATTAGATGAATGCTTATTGGAAATTAATAAGCACAATTTTGTGACTAAACAACTGGTTCTATCTTGTGAGCCTACCATTTCAATGAAATGGTTAATACCACGTTTGTCAAAGTTTAGAGAATTAGGTCATGATTTTGATGTGGTATTACTCACAGGTGGAGGGCAGGTTGACTTTGAAAAGAGTAATATTGATATTGCTATTCGGCGTAATGATTTCGATTGGGGGGAACATATTTTTAGCGAAAAACTTGTAGATGAATATATGGCAGTCGTTCAAAATCCAAAAAACGCAAAAAATCACGATATTTTAATTTCTAAATCCAGACCTAATTTCTGGAATAATTTAAATAAGCTGAATGATTGCAAAAAGTTATTAACCCAATATTCAAAAGTTGAACTTGAACACTTTTATCTGTGTCTGGAAGGGTGTTTAGCAGGGTTAGGGGTCACAACTCTTTCTATTTACATGATTGAAAAAGAACTTGAATATTCTTTTTTAAAAATGCTGGTTCCAGCTTTTAAGGATGGTTCGGCTTATTATTTGCTCTCTCATTCAGCTTTTGAAGAAGATCCAAGAAAGTTGATTTTTTTAGAGTGGTTGAAACAGGAACTGGCTGCAAGTCAAAGCGCATTAAAACTGAAGAGTTAGTAAAAAGATAGAATTGTGAAAGCGCATTATCTAGTGCAACCTATATATTGGAGAATAAATATTTTATATATGTTTTATTGAAGATAGGCGATATAGATTCTTATTCAGTGAACTCATTCCTAATGGACATAAATCGCTCCACTACAGAACAAGAAGCGGAATGATATCATGTATTTTGATTGTCTTTATCTAAATCTGACCATGCTACCAAAGTGTCAGACATTTGCTGGAGTACAGTGACAAAATTTGTACGTTGTTCAGGCGTCAATGTGGAGAAGTGTTTAAACTGGATTTCACGTAAACCATTACGCTGCTCTTTAACTAAATGCAAGCCATATTCGGTTAGCTCCATTAACCAGCTACGGGCATCGGCTTCATTCTTTTTACGTATTACAATATTTTTATTTTCTAATATTTTTAGCATTCTGGTTGCTGTCGGTATGGCAACACCAGCACGATGTGCAATTTGGCTAACAGATAAAATGCCTTCATCTGCTAAAGCATCCAGTAAGTTGAGTTGAGATAGTGAAAGTTGCGAGCGCATTTGTGCATAATAGCCTCGATCACGAGTCATAGCTTTAAACAGGTTATGGCACACTCTGATAAAGTCCTCAAACTCTTGTTCATTCTGTTCAGTCATTTGATTATCTTTAACTGTTGAGTTCAATTTTCTTTACCTATATTTAAGCTATTGAATAAAATCAAAACATCAGAAATTTAGTTGATGCAATGTCAGTATAGCAAAAAAATATCTTGTATTTATTTAGCTTGCTAATTATTATTTATTTAGCTAGGTAAATAAATTACATTGATCCAGCCGGAATTTGTCTGATGATCTGATAAGGAAGATTCAGCACGCGATCTGGATAGATATGAAATCCAGATTGATTAAGAAGGTCGATCAAGTAAGTTTTTATTTAGCTGGCTAGTTAAACCTTAAATACACTTGTAAATGCAGTAGCGGAGTAATCGGTTGTGAAAGCGAAAGCAATATTTCAAGATGCTGAAAATAAAACTTTAGATCAATCAAACTATCTGGCCATCACCTTGGTGATTTTTGCTGGAATTATCTCTGCTTTGCATGTAGGCAAGGCCTCGATCGCAATCCCCCAAATGCATGAACAATATCATTGGTCACTTTCCGCACTTAGCTGGGTCATGTCTGTTTTCCCGTTTATCGGTGTGATTGGAGGAATGCTTGCGGGAATCCTGGTAAAGCAATGGGGAGATAAAAGGTTACTTTGCATCGGTCTGGCAGTTCTCGCAGGAGCAAGTTTTTTTGGAGCAATGACGACTAATTTTGCATTTTTAATTGCAACGAGAGTTATTGAAGGGTTAGGTTTTTTATTGATCGTCGTATCCGCACCATCTATTTTGAATCGTTTAGCAACTCCTCTGCAATACAACATTGTGTTTGGTTTTTGGAGTATGTTCATGGGGATTGGCATTGCGATTTCAATTTTTTTAGGGCCATTGCTAAATAACTGGCAAAGTTTATGGTTGATTAATGCGGGGCTGACATTTTTAATTCTGCTTTTTATTGTTTTAAAAGTTCCCCGTATAGAGAAAACTGGTTCAATTTCGCCCCAATCTGTTCATATTAAAAATGATGTTTTGAGAATTTTAAGAACACGAAATCCATCTTTATTAGGGATTGCTTTTGCTGCTTATAACATTCAATTTTTCTCGGTTCTTACGTTTTTACCTTTATTTTTAGTTAAAAGAACAGGGATGTCTGTTGCTCAAGCCGGTTTTGTTTGTGGAGCCGTGGTTATTTCTAACATTACAGGCAATCTTGCATCTTCATTCTTACTGAATAGTGGTGTCAAGGCAAAGACAATTATTATCTTTGCCAGTGCCGCTATAGGCATATTAGGTGTAGGTATATTCCTGCCATTTACACCTGAAATACTGGCAATCACTTTATGTTTTTTATTTTCAATGGTCAGTGGTCTGATCCCTGCCACTATCGTAAGTTCTGCACCACGTAGTTCACCAGATACAAGTCTTGTCTCGCTATGTATTGGTTTGGTGATGCAGGGAAATTATCTTGGACAAGTCATAGGCCCTTTAGCAATAGGTTTAGCGATAAGTTTTGCAGGGTGGACTGCTGCAGTTATTCCTGTTGCTATCGCCGCATTGATTGGGGTTTTAGCAGGCGTATTACTCAATTTTGAAAATAAAAAGATAGGGATATAAGCATGCTTTTATTTATTCAGTTAAAGATCTGGAGAGCAGGAAATGAATAAGTTTATCCGGAAAAAACGTTTTATAACGACCATTTTCCTATCATTAGCATGTTTGAGTAGTCACATTTTCGCTAAACCTGCTTTTAATCCAGACAGTAAATGGGCATTTGGTGACTGGAATGGTACTAGAACGGCATTAGCTGATCGCGGATACGAGTTTACATTGGGCTATACAGGTCAATTTGCTGGAACTTTGCATACTGAACATAAAGGCAAAGGCAGTGCTTATGCCGATCAGTGGACAATTGGAACCAAATTTGATTTAGATAAAATTCTGGATTGGGATGCTACGCGTGCCGAGATAAAAATAACACATCGTGGCGGACAGTCATTGAGTCAGGAAAGTAATGCATTATCAGAAAAATTTTTCCAGACACAGGAGATTTATGGTCGTGGACAAACTTGGCGATTGACTGATTTCTGGATTGAAAAAAGTTTTCTGGATCGCCATCTGGATATTAAAGTTGGGCGATATGGTATAGGTGGTGAGTTTTCTCGAGCTGATTGTTTATTCCAAAACCTATCTTTGTGTGGTGGGCAAGTTTCCAAGGGTGCAGGTGACCAGTGGTATGATGCACCAGTAAGTCAATGGGCTATGCGTGCTCGTTATCATCTTCAACCAGAATTATATCTGCAAGCTGGGGTGTTTGAGCAAAACCCTGTAAATGGTAATGCGACGACGGCAAAGGATGGATTTAATTTAAGCACTGATGGTTCAAAAGGTGCAATTATTCCTGTGGAAGTTGTCTGGTCGCCAAAACAGGCTTTTGAAAAACTGCCATTACCTGCCGAATATCGATTTGGATATTTTTATAGCACTGTTGATGCAAAAAATGTCAAGTACGATTATAGGCAATCTAATCTAGATCAACCGCTGAATGACGATTATCATAAGAATTCCTTCTGGGTTTCAATGAAGCAGCAGTTAACGACTCAAGGTGGAGATAAATCGCGTGGCTTAACGGTGATGGGGCAAGCGATATTTTTTGATGATGAAACCAGCATTTATAAAGACATTCAAAATGTAGCTTTGGTTTATAGAGGATTATTTGAAAGTAGGATTCAAGATGAGTTTGGCTTAGGCGTGGCACGAATTCATATCAATGATGATGCGCAAAAATTTAAGAATAGCTCACTGGCACATGGTTTTAATAGTGAAGTAAATACAGAGCTTTATTATGGTTTAAAACTCATGAATTGGTTCATGATCAAACCCAATATTCAATATATACATAATATTGGTGCAAATGCGTCCAATGGGAATGCTTGGGTTGGTGGTGTAAAGTTTAATATGGAGTTTTGACGGTCAAATAGCAGAGATAAAAAATCCGACTTTAAGTCGGATTTTTTATCGGTGAATTTTACCAGCTCAATGCACCACCAGTTTGGTAGTCAGTTACACGAGTTTCAAAGAAGTTCTTCTCTTTACGTAAGTCCATCATTTCAGACATCCACTGGAATGGGTTATTTACACCAGCGAACTGTTCAGGTAAGCCCAATTGAGCTAGACGACGGTTACAGATAAATTTTAGATATTCTTCCATCATGCCTGCATTCATACCGAGGACACCACGTGGCATAGTGTCACGTGCATATTCGATTTCAAGCATAGTACCTTCAAGAATCATTTGAACCACTTCCTCTTGGAATTCGGCACTCCAAAGATGTGGATTTTCGATTTTGATCTGGTTGATCATATCGATACCAAAGTTCAAGTGCATTGATTCATCACGCAAAATGTATTGGAATTGCTCAGCAACACCACTCATTTTGTTACGACGACCCATCGACAGGATTTGCGTGAAACCGCAGTAGAAGAAAATCCCTTCAAGTACACAGTAAAATGCGATCAAGTTACGAAGTAAACGTTGATCATCTTCTGGAGTGCCTGTTTTAAATGTAGGATCACTCAAAGACTGAGTATATTTCAGACCCCAAGATGCTTTACGTGCAACAGATGGAATCTCACGATACATGTTGAAGATTTCACCTTCATCCATACCCAAAGATTCAATGCAGTATTGATAAGCATGTGTATGAATCGCTTCTTCAAATGCTTGACGCAAAATGTATTGACGACATTCCGGGTTAGTAATCAGACGATAAATCGCAAGAACCAGGTTATTTGCAACTAAAGAGTCAGCAGTTGAGAAGAAACCTAATGAACGTTTTACGATAATACGCTCATCTTCAGTTAAACCATCTTCTGACTTCCAGAGTGCGATGTCATGAGTCATGTTGATTTCTTGTGGCATCCAGTGGTTTGCACAACCATCCAGATATTTTTGCCAAGCCCATTCATATTTAAAAGGAACAAGCTGGTTTAAGTCAGCGCGACAGTTGATCATGGCTTTATCATCAACCTGAACACGCTGAGCACCCATTTCCAGTTCTTCCAGACCTGGGGCTACATCAAGGTTTTTTAAGGCTTCAGATGCTCGAACCAACGAATCGGTTGTATCTGCTGTTCGTTTGGTATTGGTTCCAGCGGATTGTGCAGTTGCCAGATTCGGCGATGATGGCTGTGCATCAGATACCACTTGCGAATCAGTCGTTTTTTGCGATTCGACGGACGCAGACTTGTTAGTTTGTGAAGCTGGTTTCGGTGCATCATCTTCAAAATCGTCCCAACTTAGAATAGACATTTACTTTCTCTCTTCGTTATTTATATCTGTTATGGACATCTTGATCACATACAGGTGATAACAAAGATGTCGTTACTATACGCTTATTTTGTGTAAGCAAAATTAAGTTTTGTCGATTTGTGCATTGGTTTTAACCATTAGACACAAATTCCCCACTACTTATTTTGATTACGCTTTTGCTTGCGAATGGCAAAGAAAGCATAAATAACGGGTATATAAAACACTAAAAAAGCCAAAATCAGTGCAATGACACCCAGTTCATAGTTATGACTTAAATGAAACATTGGTTTGACCTCTTTTAAATCCACCCTATCCCTTTAAAAAGGAGGAAATACCAACGAAATAACTTTTTCGCGGAACTCCCCCTTTATAAAAGGGGAGATAGGGGGATTAATTTAAAACTACTGGCAAGCTTCACAATCAGGGTTATCGATTGAGCATGCCTGTGGCACTGGAGCTGCTTGAGAGAAGCCTTCTTCTTCATTAACTTCAGGTTTAGCTACCACTGGAGCAGGAGCTGCAACGGTTGCTGGTTTTACAGCATTTAATGCACCAGTATTAATGGTTGATTTTTCAGCAGAAGTTGCACCAAGTGCACGGAGGTAATACGTAGTTTTTAGACCACGTAGCCATGCCATTTTATAAGTAAGATCAAGTTTCTTACCATTTGCACCAGAGATGTAAAGGTTAAGTGATTGAGCTTGATCGATCCATTTTTGGCGACGTGATGCAGCATCAACGATCCAACGTGGTTCAACTTCGAATGCTGTCGCGAAGATTGTTTTAAGTTCTTCAGGAATACGAGCGATTTTTTGAACCGAACCTTCAAAGTGTTTCAAGTCATTTACCATTACTGTGTCCCAAAGACCACGTTCTTTCAATGCACGAACGAGGTAAGGGTTAATTACGGTAAATTCACCAGAAAGGTTGGATTTTACATATAGGTTTTGGAATGTTGGTTCGATAGATTGTGAAACGCCGCAAATGTTAGAAATGGTTGCAGTTGGTGCAATCGCCATGACATTTGAGTTGCGCATACCATCTTTTTGAACTTTGCTGCGTAATGTATCCCAGTCCAGACGTTGAGTACGATCTACTTCAAACATACGGTCTGGGCGAGACTTCGCTACGATGTCCAAAGAATCGATAGGTAAAATACCTTGATCCCATAGAGAACCTTTGAATGTCGAATAAACACCACGTTCTACAGCCAGATCACTTGAAGTCTGGATAGCATAGTAACTGATGACTTCCATTGATTCATCGGCAAAATCAACAGCTGCATCAGAACCGTAACCGATACCCATTTCATATAAAGCATCCTGGAAGCCCATGATACCCATACCGACAGGACGGTGTTTCAAGTTCGAATTACGTGCTTGCTCAACTGCATAGTAGTTGATGTCAATCACGTTATCGAGCATACGAACTGCTGTTTTAATTGTGCGAGCCAATTTTTCACGATCTAACTTGCCACCTTGAACGTGTTGTACAAGGTTGATTGAACCCAGGTTACATACTGCAATTTCATCTTTATTTGTATTGAGGGTAATTTCAGTACAAAGGTTAGATGAATGCACTACGCCAACATGTTGTTGTGGTGAACGCAAGTTACATACGTCTTTGAATGTGATCCACGGATGACCTGTTTCAAAAAGCATGGACAGCATTTTACGCCATAAGTCTTTTGCACGGATTTTTTTGTGCAACATGTTCTTTTCTTTGGCAATGCCTTCATAGTATGCATAACGTTCTGCAAACTCAGCACCAGTCAAATCATGCAGATCAGGTGTTTCTGAAGGCGTAAATAAAGTCCATTCAGCATCTTCAAATACGCGTTGCATGAATAAATCTGGAACCCAGTTTGCTGTATTCATGTCATGTGTACGACGACGGTCATCACCTGTGTTTTTGCGAAGCTCCAGGAATTCTTCGATGTCCAAGTGCCAAGTTTCAAGGTATGCACATACAGCACCTTTACGCTTACCACCCTGGTTTACTGCAACAGCAGTATCGTTGGCAACTTTAAGGAAAGGTACAACACCTTGAGACTTACCATTAGTCCCTTTGATATACGAGTTCAGCGCACGGACTGGTGTCCAGTCATTACCTAAACCACCTGCCCATTTAGAAAGCAGGGCATTGTCACGCATTGCACCATAAATGTCATACAGATCGTCACCAATCGTTGTCAAATAGCAGCTTGATAACTGAGGACGTAATGTACCTGAGTTAAACAACGTTGGTGTAGATGCCATGTAGTCAAAGCTGGATAGCAAGTTATAGAACTCGATCGCACGTTCTTCTCGATTATCTTCATTGAGTGCAAGACCCATAGATACACGCATAAAGAACAATTGTGGAAGCTCGTAGCGGATACCGTCTGAATGGATGAAGTAACGGTCAAATAAAGTTTGTAGACCTAAATAAGTAAATTGGTTAGAGCGTTCTGGTTTAATCGCTGCTGCCAATTTTTTAAGATCAAAATCAAGTAATTTTGGATCAAGAAGTTCAAGTTCTACACCTTTCTTGAGGAAAGTTTCTAAAGCATCATTTTCCAATGTGTCTTTAGCTAGGCCCAGGAACTCCAGACCAGTTGCTACAAGCTCATTACGCAGCAAACGGGCAGTTACATAAGTATAGTTAGGCTCTTGTTCAATACGGGTACGAGTTGCCATCATCATAGTTGTTGAGATGTCAGACTCTTTTACTCCGTTATAAAGGTTTTTAATTGTTTCATCGACAATGGCTTGAACATCAATGCCTTCAAGACCTTCGCTTGCTTGCTCAATTTCTGCTTGAACTTTACTTAAATCCAGAGGCTGTAGCTGACCATTTGCATCTGTAATTTGTAAAGTAGGATGGTGGTTTGCACCTGTTTGATTTCTAGCCGCTGCACGTTGCTCACGATAAATCACGTAAGCACGGGCAACTTTCTGTTCACCAGTACGCATCAACGCCAATTCAACTTGATCTTGAATCTCTTCAATATGGATCGTGCCACCAGATGGTAAACGACGTTTAAAGGTATTTAAGACCATTTCTGTTAATTGTGTAATACGGTCATGAATACGGCTAGAGTCAGAACTTTGTTGACCTTCTACAGCCAAAAAAGCTTTACCAATTGCTACAGAAATCTTGTCTGCATCAAAAGTGGCAACGTCACCGGTGCGCTTAATCACCTGCAGTTGACCAGGGGTTGTAATCGCGTTCATTGTCAGCTTAGCTCCATTGTCATCATTGTTATGTTTATGGACCATTTGAATCGGACTTTTTAGTCACGATGTTTGAGGACTAAAACACAAGACTTAGTGGTTTAATGTAATTTAGGACACAAGATACGGGAAAATTTGGAGTAGATCAAGATTGACTTTTTTATAAAAATTTTGCCTAGACATCAAAAAAAATTATAAGTTCGATTCCTGATTTTTTTGATTCTCTTGTATGCCTTGTTCGGCAAGGGCATAGCATAACAAAGCTTAAAAAAACTGCTTATAGATAACTTTGTGGATAAGTTAAAAATGTGAAATTAATAACACATATTATGATCAATGAAATAAATTGTTTAAAATTAATTGAATTGTTTAAAATAACATCTAAAAAATGTAAAACTTAGCATTGGCTTAATAAATTATCAGATAATTCAATAGTTAATAAAAATATAACAAAACTACACTCTCGTGTATCAGTTTGGTGAAAAAGATCTTGTTTACAATGTAAACGTGTGTATATTGCAATGCATAGCGCGGTGTATCTGTCAGATTTTAAAGGCAGACTGCAAATCAAATACAGGGGCATATATATGAGCCAAGAAGAAAAGTTACCAAAAATTTTAATTGTTGAAGATGACGAACGTCTCGCTCGTTTAACACAAGAATATTTGATCCGTAATGGTTTGGAAGTTGGTGTGGAACCAGACGGAAATCGTGCGATTCGCCGTATTATCAGTGAGCAACCTGATTTGGTTGTATTGGATGTTATGCTTCCTGGTGCAGATGGCTTAACAGTTTGTCGTGAAGTTCGTCCACATTACCATCAACCTATCCTGATGTTGACTGCACGTACTGAAGACATGGATCAGGTTCTTGGTCTGGAAATGGGTGCCGACGATTATGTTGCCAAACCGGTACAGCCACGTGTATTACTCGCTCGTATCCGTGCTTTGCTTCGCCGAACAGACAAAACCACTGATGATGAAGTGGCTCAGCGCATCGAGTTTGATGATCTGGTAATTGATAACGGCGGTCGTTCCGTTACTTTAAATGGTGAATTGGTTGATTTTACAAGTGCCGAGTATGATTTACTTTGGTTACTTGCTTCAAATGCAGGACGCATCCTTTCTCGTGAAGATATTTTTGAGCGTTTGCGTGGTATTGAATACGATGGTCAAGATCGTTCGATTGACGTTCGTATTTCGCGCATTCGACCAAAAATTGGTGATGACCCGGAAAATCCGAAACGTATTAAAACAGTACGTAGTAAAGGGTATTTGTTTGTTAAAGAAACCAACGGCTTATAATTTAAGCCATTGGTTTACATCACATCCTTTTAAGGAATTGTTCGGTGTTTAAACACAGTATCTTCCTGCGTATCTATGCAGGGCTTGTGATTCTTGTCGTATTGGTTGCCATGTTTGGTTATTTGCTAGTGCAGATAATCAACTATCAGCGTGCACAGGAATATCGTGAATCACTCACAGATGGTATTTCCTATGTCATGAGTGAGAGTGTTGCACGACAAAAAACACTGCAACAAAAAATGGATTGGATTTCTGATGCTTCCGACTTGCTGGAGCTTCCAATTTATTATATTGATTCCAATAAGGTTGAGTTATCTCGCACTGAAGAGCGTCGTATAAATGATCAGAAAGCCATAGTTCGCTATGATGCTGAACAGGGCGTGGCATATATGATTTTGGGGATCAAAAATGATCCTAAACACTACCTATATGTCAAAGTCGATTCAAAAGACTCAAAATTTGGGCAAAGGCAAATGAAAGCCTTGCCTATCTTTGTTTTGGATTATCTGGTGTATTACCCTGGACAGGAAGAAGAATATCTAGAAAAAATTCAGGAGCATTTTTCCTATCCGATAAGCATCGAAAACGTTTCAGATATTAATTTAGACTCAGAACAAATAGGTCAGTTACGCTCAGATCAAAGCGTCATTCTGTATCGTGATAGTGCATCCATGCATGGTACAACCATTTCTGTTGTATCCTCGATGAGTATACCAGGCAAGGTTTTGGTGCTTGGTCCGGTACCTATGTTTAACTGGATGCCTTTCAAGCTTGCAGCAGGCATCACATTGCTCAGTATGTTTTTACTTTGTTTGGGTGTGTATGGCCTGATTGTGCCGATGCAACGTAAAATCCGTCAGGTCAACCATGCTTTAAACAGAATGAAAACAGGTGATTTGTCATTGCGTTTACACGTGGATGGTAATGATGAAATGGCGACGCTGGCATCAAGCTATAACAATATGTCTGATCATATTCAACGTTTGATTGAAGCTCAACGCGAGTTAATGCGTGCTGTATCACATGAGCTTCGTACACCCGTTGCACGCATTCGTTTTGGTATGGAGATGTTGGCGGATGAAGACGAGTATGAATACCGTTTACAGCAAGTCGAGATGATCGATAAGGATATTGAAGCACTCAATACCTTGATTGATGAGATTATGACCTACGCGAAGCTAGAGCAGGGGACACCTTCTCTGGATTTTGAAGAAATTGTATTGGTTGATGTATTAAGTCAGGTTGCTAATGAAACTGAAGCGCTAAAAACTCAGAAAAATATTCAACTTGTTCCTTTGGCTGCTAACGTTATTGTTGATGCAGAAAGACGTTATCTACATCGTGTTGTACAAAATCTGGTTGGAAATGCTATTCGGTATTGTGAGGACAAAGTTCGCATCAGTGGTGGTATTCATGCTGAAACTGGAATGGCTTATGTCTGTGTCGAAGATGATGGCCCTGGAATTCCAGAAGAAGACCGTACTCGTATTTTTGAAGCATTTGCCCGTCTGGATGATAGCCGTACTCGGGCATCAGGAGGATATGGTCTGGGATTGTCTATTGTCAGTCGTATCGCTTATTGGTTTGGTGGACAAATTTCTGTTGATGCGAGTCCTGAATTAGGTGGTGCGCGTTTTACCATGATCTGGCCATCTAAACGGTTTAAAGCAAAGAAGAAGAGTAGCAAGCTCAGGGAAAATATCTAGCATTTTGTAGCTGTTAAAATACTAGATATAAAAAATGCCAGTAGTCAAACTGGCATTTTTTATAAAATTTTGTTTATTGCTGGATTGTCGCATCTGGTGCAATAAAATTTTTACCATCTTTTAATGCCTGGAGAGCATCCTGATTAAAATCAATCAGTAGAGAGTTGTTCTCTGCATCAACTTTATAGGCGCTAATGATTTTTTGATCTCCATTAAGTGTATCAACAGCATATTCATCGGCAATATTTAAAATCCCTTCCAGGTTGGTGGTGGTTGAAGCCAAATCCTGACGGAATAACTCATAGATATCACGTAAATCAAAAATAGCATTGGTTGCATCAGGATGTTTTTTTATATATCCCACAATATGGTTTATTAGTAATTGCGCATTCAGGAAGTAGTTTGGTTTGTGTGAATATTCTAAGTTCATATCATGGCTCCTTATTATAGATATAAATCATACAGAGTTTATACAAACTGCTTTGTATAAAGATGATTAAAGCATGTTAATGAATTGAAAAAAATAATATTTTAGTAAAAATGAAGTCAAGTGTATTGTGACTGAGCTGGATTTATATTTCCTGATAAATTTTAATGTTCCATTGATGGAATTGATAAAAATTCACATGAAAGGCTTCGGAATATGCTTGTTATATATTAGAAATAAATACCATTTAAAAAGTATGGTTATATGGGGGGCTTGTGATTTTAGTTGATAATTTTTCTCATTTATTGTTTGGATTATCTTATTAAGAGAATTTTTGTATAAAAAAATCATAATTTCGCTATTTTTGTTATTGAAAACACATTTTAAATGTAACAAATTATAATTTAGATGAAATAAAGAGAGAAAATAGGCTATTTGTATAAAAAATGATGCATGTCATCCTCTGTGCATCCATGTAGGGGAAATTGATCTATGAATAAGTTGCTGATTTATGTTTGCTAATAGAATGTTGAAAGTTTGTATTTAAAAAAATAATCACAAGAGTGAAAAGGATTAGAGAAAGCGATTACAGGGCTTGCTATACGGTTAAATTGGCGCGAAATATCAATTTTGCCTAAAAAATCATCCGAAAGACTAAGGCTTATAAGCTAGCAAGAGAAATCATAAATCAGGTACAATTGACAGGATTTATTTTGTGTTTGGTGTATTTACAAGGCCAATACATACATTCTTGTTAATAATTAGGCCTGCCAGGAGTTATCCCCGCATGAGTGCCATTACTCCATACGATTGGGCAATTATTGCCTTCGTGATCGGCGTTACATTTCTTTGTGTTTTTATGCTCACAGTCCCGTTACTCCTTGGGGGTAAATCATGGGGACGTGCGAAGCAGGAACAGTTTGAATCAGGTGTGGTGAGTGCTGGTGGAGCACGCATTCGCTTGTCTGCAAAGTTCTACCTTGTTGCAATTTTCTTTGTGGTGTTCGATTTAGAAGCACTTTACTTATATGCATGGGCAACCAATGTCCGTGAAGTAGGTTGGGTCGGTTTTGCAGCAGCAGCTATCTTTATTTTGGTTTTACTTATTGGCTTGGTTTATGAGCTATCTACAGGGTCTTTGAACTGGGCTCCGTCAGATCGTCGTAAAGCAGCTGGTATCAAGGCTAAAGTAGGTTCACCGAATATGGACCTTGCAGAGATTACACGCTTTAACTCAATTGAAGAGTTGGTAACAGACCCTACAGGTCAAATCCCGGCTCAATCATCAGGTCGAATGAAATCAGTATCATCGACTACGTCATCTGTTAAGGAGTAACTCGGGATGAAATACACATTGACCCGTGCGAATCCAGAAGCTGACCAATATCCACTTCAAGAGCGTCAAGTTGTAACGGATCCGCTTGAGGAAGAAGTGAATAAAAATGTATTCATGACCCGTTTAGAGGATGTAATACATACAGCTGTGAACTGGGGCCGTAAAAATTCAGTATGGCCTTTCAACTTTGGTACATCATGCTGCTACGTTGAATATGCAACCACATTAACAGGTGTGCATGATATGTCGCGTTTTGGTGCCGAGGTTATTCGTGCTTCACCACGTCAGGCTGACTTGATGATTGTTGCAGGAACATGTTTTGTTAAAATGGCTCCTGTAATTCAGCGTTTGTATGAACAAATGCTGGAGCCAAAATGGGTAATTTCAATGGGTGCTTGTGCAAACTCTGGTGGTATGTACGATATTTACTCAGTTGTTCAAGGTGTTGACAAAATTATCCCGGTTGACGTGTATGTGCCAGGTTGTCCTCCACGTCCAGAAGCATTGATTCAAGCATTAATGCTGTTACAAAACCAAATTCAATTAGAGCGTCGTCCTCTTTCTGCAGTGATCGGTGATGATCTTCAGCCAGTATATAAGCCAAAGATGATGCCGGAACGCGATCGTAAGAATGCTGAGCGTATTGCTGTGAAAAATTTACGCTCTATGGATGAAATTGAGTAATTTTTCAAGATGAAGTTTAAGGCATATCAGAAGGATATGTTCATCATGAAAATTGATAGAATTTGTATTAAATAGGAAGCCAAGCCAATGGCTGAAACTGAAATTGCTATGCCAGAAGAATCAGCTGCAGTTGATTCGCGCCCAGCATTTGCAATTGTAGAAGAACTCAAGACCAAATTTGGTGAGAACTTCTACGTGCAACCGACTTGTGAAGATTTTCCAACAGTCTGGGTAGAGCGTGCTCGTGTGCAAGAAGTATTGATGTTCTTGCGTACAGTTGCTCGTCCTTATGTGATGTTGTTTGACTTGTCTGCAATGGACGAGCGCTTACGCACACACCGCGAAGGATTGCCTGCATCTGATTTTACCGTGTTCTATCACTTACTATCGTTAGAACGTAATTCAGATATCCGTATCAAAGTTGCTTTAAGTGAGAGTGATCTCAATATCCCGACAGCAACAAACATTTGGCCAAATGCCAATTGGTACGAACGTGAAGCTTACGATATGTTCGGTATTAATTTCGATGGGCATCCAATGCTGCGTCGTATTTTGTTACCGACATATTGGGAAGGTCACCCACTTCGTAAAGAATATTCTGCACGTGCGACCGAATATACACCGTATATGCAAGATAAAGCCAAGCAGGATTTTGAACAGGAACATCTTCGTTTTGTTCCAGAAGACTGGGGCTTGAAACGCGGTAACGCTGACGAAGACTTCATGTTCCTGAACCTGGGGCCAAACCATCCATCTGCTCATGGTGCATTCCGTGTGGTTTTACAGTTGGACGGTGAAGAAGTAAAAGACTGTGTACCTGATATCGGTTATCACCACCGTGGTGTGGAAAAGATGGCTGAACGTCAAACTTGGCATTCATTTATTCCATATACAGACCGTGTGGACTATTTGGGTGGTTGTGCGCAAAACATGCCTTATGTAATGGGTGTGGAAAAACTGGCAGGTATCACAGTCCCGGATCGTGCACAATGTATTCGTGTCATGATGTCTGAGTTGTTCCGTATCAATAATCACTTGTTGTATATCGGTACTGCGATTCAGGATGCGGGTGGTATGACCCCAGTATTCTATATGTTTGCTGACCGTCAGAAAATCTATGATGCAATTGAAGCGATCACAGGTTTCCGTATGCACCCAGCATGGTTCCGTATAGGTGGGACAGCACACGACCTTCCAAATAACTGGCAAAAACTTATTCGTGAAATTCTCGAATGGATGCCAAAACGTATGAATGAATACTATACAGCTGCGCTTCGCAACTCGGTATTTATGGGTCGTACACAAAATGTCGCTCAATATGATGCTAAATCAGCATTGGCATGGGGTGTGACAGGCACTGGTCTTCGTGCGACAGGTATTGACTTTGATGTTCGTAAATATCGTCCATATAGTGGTTATGAAAATTACGACTTTGAAGTTCCACTAGAGTACGAAGGGGATGCTTATGCTCGTGTCATGGTTCACTTCCATGAGATCAACGAGTCATTGAAAATCGTGAAACAGTGTTTGGATAACATGCCATCTGGTCCATATAAAGCAGATCATCCATTGGCAGTTCCACCACCAAAAGATAAGACTTTACAAGATATTGAAACTTTGATTACGCACTTCTTGAGCGTTTCATGGGGTCCTGTAATGCCAGCAGGTGAATCATCTGTAATGGCAGAAGTGGTGAAAGGTGCAAGTAACTATTACTTAACTTCGGATAAATCAACGATGAGTTATCGTACCCGTATCCGTACGCCAACTTTCACACATTTACAGCAAATTCCTTCCGTGATTAACGGCAGTCTTGTATCTGACTTGATCATTTATTTAGCGACGATTGATGTCGTTATGGCTGACGTGGATCGCTAGGGGAAACGCATTATGATGATTTTGACTGATAAAAAGCCACGCGTGAATGTTGAAGGAATTTTGACTCATGACGAAATTCATGAAATTCAGCATCACATTGGTCACTATCCGTACCCACGTGCAGCGTCGTTAGATGCTTTAAAGTGTGTACAACGCCGTAATGGCTGGGTAGATGATGCGCAGCTAAACGCGATTGCTCAATTGCTTTCAATTAGTGTTGCTGATTTGGAAGGTGTTGCAACTTTCTATAATCGTATTTATCGCCAGCCTGTAGGTCGTCATGTAATTTTATTATGTGACTCGATTGCTTGCTTTTTAATGGGTGCTGAGACTTTAGCCGAAGCTTTCCAGCGCGAATTGGGTATCCAGTTTGGTCAGACGACTGCAGATGGTCGTTTTACACTATTGCCAATTTGCTGTCTCGGAAACTGTGACAAAGGTCCAACCCTGATGATTGATGAAGATACTCACGGTTTGGTTGAAGTGACATCAATTCAACAGTTATTGGAGAAGTATGTATGAATACTGAACCAAAACCAATTTATGGCGACGGAAATCCAGAAACTCATCCATTAACATGGCGTTTGAGCAAACAAGAACACGTTCGTAATGCCGATGATTATGAAGCGCTCGAAGGTTATGCCGGTTTTAAAAAAGCTGTTTCCATGCAGCCTGCCGAAGTACTCGAAGTTGTAAAAGCTGCAACAGTAAAAGGTCGTGGTGGTGCAGGTTTCCCTGCTGGTATCAAATGGTCGCTTATGGCACCAAACGATGGTGGTCCACGTTATCTCATTTGTAATGCCGATGAAATGGAACCTGGAACGTTTAAAGACCGTCTTTTGATGGAAAAACTTCCACACCAGCTCATTGAGGGGATGTTGATTGCAGGTTATACCCTTGAAGCAACTCAAGGTTATATCTTTATTCGTGGTGAATACATCGAAGCGGCAAAATACTTAAATGAAGCTTTAGAGCAGATTCGTGCTAAAGGTTATTTAGGTGAAAACATTTTAGGTACAGGCTGGAACTTCGAGTTACACGTGCATACCGGAGCAGGTCGTTATATCTGTGGTGAAGAAACCGCATTGATTAACTCGCTTGAAGGTCGCCGTGCAAACCCACGTACCAAGCCACCATTTCCTCAAGTTGCTGGGGCATGGGGTCGACCTACGATTGTAAATAACGTAGAGACTTATAATAACTTGCCAGCGATTATGCTTCGTGGGCCTGAATGGTACATCGGCTTATCTGAAGGTAAATCAAAAGATCCAGGCACTAAAATTTATGGTGCGTCAGGTAAAGTCAAATTTCCTGGTCTTTGGGAGTTACCATTTGGTACTACAGCACGTGAAGTGATTGAAGAGCACGCGGGTGGTATGCGTGATGGTCTTAAATTAAAAGCTTGGTTACCAGGTGGAGCATCTACCGATTTCCTTGCAGCTGAACACATTGATCTTCCAATGGACTCAGAAAGCATTATGAAAGCAGGTTCCCGTTTAGGTACTTGTTTGCTCATGGTATTTGATGAAACCCAATGTATGGTGTCGGCAACCCGTAACTTAGAAGAATTCTTTGCACGTGAATCTTGCGGCTTTTGTACACCATGCCGTGATGGTTTGCCATGGGCTGTAAAAGCGCTAAAAGCACTTGAATCTGGCGAAGGTAAGAAAGAGGATATCGATCATTTACAAGAGTTAACTCGTAAATTATGGATCGGTAAAACTTTCTGCGCTCATGCTCCAGGTGCAATGGAGCCGCTTATGGGTGCACTCAAACATTTCCGTAGCGAGTTTGAAGCTAAAGTGGCTAGTCAGCCAGCAGCTCAAGCCAGCAACGTAGAACAAGCTTAAGGAATTCGACTATGGCTACAATTCATGTCGATGGAAAAGACTACGAAGTCAACGGCTCGGAAAACTTGCTACAAGCTTGTTTGAGCCTAGGTATCGACATCCCATATTTTTGTTGGCATCCAGCTTTAGGTTCTGTAGGTTCTTGCCGTCAATGTGCTGTCAAACAATACGCAAACGCAGATGATACGCGTGGTCGTTTAGTGATGTCATGTATGACGCCGGCATCTGACAATACCTATATCTCGATCGAAGACAAAGAAGCGACAGATTTTCGTGAATCTATCGTTGAGTTTTTAATGACAAACCATCCACATGACTGTCCAGTATGTGAAGAAGGTGGTCATTGTCATTTACAAGATATGACAGTGATGACTGGTCATGATCGTCGTCGCTATCGTTTTACCAAACGTACGCATTACAACCAGGAATTGGGTTCATTTATCGCCCATGAAATGAACCGTTGTATCGCATGTTACCGCTGTGTTCGCTACTATAAAGATTATGCAGGTGGTACTGACTTTGGTGTTTACGCCAATGCATCACGTGTTTACTTTGGTCGTCCAGAATCAGGCACTTTAGAGTCAGAATTCTCAGGCAATTTGACTGAAGTATGTCCAACAGGTGTATTTACTGATAAAACCCACTCAGAGCGTTATAACCGTAAATGGGACATGCAGTATGCGCCAAGCGTATGCCAAGGCTGTTCTTCAGGCTGTAACATCTCTCCAGGTGAACGTTATGGTGAACTTCGCCGTGTTGAGAACCGTTTCAATGGTTCTGTAAACCAGTATTTCCTGTGCGATAAAGGTCGTTTCGGTACAGGTTATGTCAATCGTGAAGATCGCCCACGTCAGCCTCAATTCCGTGCAAATGGTTCAGTCACTACTGTTTCAGTTGACCAGGCTCTTGATCATGTGATTTCAGATATCAAAGGCAAAAAAGTCTTGGGTATCGGTTCTCCGCGTGCAAGCTTGGAGTCAAACTACGCGCTGCGTGAATTGGTTGGTCAAGATAACTATTCAACAGGACTGTCTCAAAAAGAGCAAAGTCTGGTTGAACTTGCTGCATCTATCATGCAAACAGAGGGTATTTACAACCCGAATATGCGTGAAATTGAAAGTTATGATGCCGTTCTTATCTTGGGTGAAGACTTGACACAAACTGCACCACGTATGGCATTGTCTGTTCGCCAAGCAGCGAAAAACAAAGCAAAACAAATGGCAGCAGATCGTCGTACACAAGACTGGTTAGCTGAACCTGTGCAACGTATTGGTCAGGATGCAAACTCTCCAGTTTACATTCTGGCAGCGACTCAAACACGTTTAGCTGATGTTGCCGAAGGTGAAGTAGTTGCCTCTCCTAACGATATAGCACGTTTAGGTTTTGCTGTTGCAGCAAGTGTAAAAGGTGAAGCTGTAAGTGGTTTAGATGAAGATGCGAAAGCATTTGCACAAACTGTTGCTGATACTTTAAAAGCTGCAAAAAAACCATTGATTATTGCGGGTACAAGTTTACAAGACCCAGCAATCATGGAAGCAGCAGCACAACTTACTCAAAACTTGGGTGAAAATGCTGGCTTAACATTGGTTGTTCCTGAAGTGAATTCAATGGGCTTGGCATTATTCGGTGGATTAAGCCTGGAGCAAGCATTTGCTCAAGATTATGATTCTATCGTGATTGTCGAAAATGACCTGTATCGCCGCTTACCAGCTGCACAAGTCAAAGCTGCATTAGAAAAAGCCAAGACAGTCATTGTTTTAGATCATTCTGAAACTGAAACTGTTAAAGCTGCTGATGTTGTATTGTCTGCTGCAAGTTTTGCTGAAGGTGATGGTACTGTCGTGAGTCAGGAAGGTCGTGCTCAGCGCTTCTATCAAGTTTATGATCCGAGCTATTACAAACCAGAATATGCCATCAAAGAATCATGGCGCTGGTTACATGCCATCGAAACTGGTGTACAAGGTAAAGCTATTTCCTGGACATTGCTGGATGATGTGATTGAAACTGTTGTCAAGAACGTTCCAGTTCTTGAAGCAATTCAAGATGTTGCACCAGATGCAGGCTATCGTGTTCAAGGCTTGAAAATTGCACGTGAACCACGTCGTTATTCAGGTCGTACTGCAATGCGTGCTCCGATCTCAGTGCATGAGCCGAAACAACCAATTGATGTAGACTCAGCATTAACATTCTCCATGGAAGGTTATGTTGGTCCACAAAAAGCATCTTCATTGGTTCCATTTGCATGGGCACCAGGTTGGAACTCTCCACAATCTTGGAATAAGTACCAAGATGAAGTAGGTGGTCACTTGATCGGTGGTGATTCTGGTATTCGTTTATTTGATCGTTTACCAAAACGTCCTGCACGTAGCTATGTTGCTCCGACAGCAGTTGTTGCGAATCCTGAAAGCTTCCGTTTAGTTCCGATGCATCACATCTTTGCTTCTAGTGAATTTACAGTGAAAACACCTGCTATGGAATCACGTATTCCTGAAGCTGCTTTTGCTGTAGGTGAGCAGGATGCCGAGCGTCTGAATGTTCAAGACGGTCAGACTATTACAGTAAAAGCAGGTGAAACTTCCATTAGTCTTCCTGTGCAAGTAATTGATTATTTACCAGCAGGTTATATCGGTTACCCAATTGGTCAAGCACCTACGGTATCACTTGCTGAACCTGTATCTGTAGCGGTAGGAGTGTAATCATGAATGAAACTTTACGCGCTCTACCAACATGGGCACAGGATTGGCCAATTGCTTATGCAGTTATCCAGGCTATTGTGATTCTGTTGGTCGTGGTATTGCTTGCGGCATTGATGTCATTTATTGAACGTCGTTTGCTTGGTTTATGGCAAGACCGTTATGGTCCTAACCGTGTTGGTCCGGGTGGTATGTTCCAGATCGTTGCCGACATGCTTAAAATCATGTTCAAAGAAGACTGGACACCAAAATTTGCAGATAAGCTTACTTTCCGTTTAGCGCCTGCAGTTGCGATGGCGACTGCAGTCATGTCATTTATGGTTATCCCTGTAAGTCCTTACTTGGGTGTAGCCGACATGAGTATCGGTCTGTTGTTCTTTATGGCAATGGCAGGTATTGCAGTATATGCAGTGTTATTTGGTGGTTGGTCTTCTAATAACAAATATGCATTACTCGGTGGTCTACGTTCTGCAGCTCAAACCATTTCTTATGAAGTATTCTTGGGTATTTCATTGATGGGAGTAGTTGCGATTGCGGGTTCTTTCAACCTTCGTGAAATTGTAGAAGCACAACGTGATGTCTGGTTTATTGTTCCTCAGTTCTTAGGCTTCATGATTTTTGTGGTTGCAGGTGTTGCGGTAACTCACCGCCATCCATTTGACCAACCAGAAGCAGAACAAGAATTGGCAGAAGGTTATCACGTAGAATATGGTGGTATGAAATGGGGGATGTTCTTCGTTGCTGAATACGTCAACATCATCCTGATTTCAGCATTGATCGTGACTTTATTCTTCGGTGGTTGGTTAGCACCATTCAATCTGGAAATTTCATTTATTCCATCAGCATTCTGGTTTATTGCTAAAACAGCATTCTTTGTAATGATGTTTGTCTTGGCACGTGGTTCTTTAATGCGTCCACGTTATGACCAGGTAATGAACTTTGGTTGGAAAGTGTGTTTACCATTAGCGTTGGTTAACCTTTTGGTGACTGGTGCTGTGATTCTGATGAATCAAGCCTAGGACAGCAGGGAGTACAAAATGTATAAAATTCTAGCTGGAGTAGGATCAATCGTTCGTACGCTGTGGATGGTATTCACCCACGTAACACGTAAACGCGATACGATTTTGTATCCTGAAGTACCAGCCGAACAAATCGTACCTCCACGCTACCGTGGTCGTATTGTGTTAACACGCGATCCTGATGGCGAAGAGCGTTGTGTGGCATGTAACCTTTGTGCGGTTGCATGTCCAGTAGGCTGTATCTCTTTACAAAAAGCAGAAAAGGAAGATGGTCGTTGGTATCCGGAGTTTTTCCGTATCAACTTCTCACGCTGTATCTTCTGTGGTATGTGTGAAGAAGCTTGCCCAACAACGGCTATTCAGCTCACTCCAGATTTCGAGTTGGGTGAATATGTGCGTCAAGACCTTGTATATGAGAAAGAAAACCTACTTATTTCAGGGCCTGGTAAATACCCGGATTATAACTTCTATCGTGTAACGGGTATGGCAATTAACGGTAAAGACAAAGGTCAGGCGCAAAAAGAAAGTGCACCTGTTGACGTACGGAGCTTATTACCATGATTTGGCCATTTTATTTAATGGCTCTCGTGGCCATCATTTCTACGGTTCGTGTTGTCACTAACACGAATCCTGTACATGCTTTATTAAGCTTGATCGTATCGTTACTTGCCGTTGCAGGCATTTTCATGACTATTGGGGCACCATTTGCTGGTGCACTCGAAGTAATCGTTTATGCTGGTGCGATTATGGTGTTATTTGTCTTTGTCGTGATGATGTTGAATCTAGGTTCACATACAGTAGAACAAGAGCGTAAATGGCTGAGTTCAACGACATGGGCATATCCTGCACTTATGAGCTTTTTGCTTGGTTTGGCTTTGGTCTGGATGCTTGGTTCAGACTACACGGCTGCGGGCGCAACTATCGGACAAGAAGTTGTAGGACCTAAAGCTGTCGGTCAGGCACTCTTTACTCGCTATTTATTATTGGTTGAAGTTGCCGCGATGATTTTGCTAGCAGCACTGGTTGCAGCATTCCACTTAGGTAAACGTGAGCCAAGTGCAGAAGGGGAAAAGAATAATGGGTAATATACCTTTAGAACACGGTTTAATCGTTGCTTCGATTCTTTTTGCACTCGGTTTTTACGGTGTAATGGTACGTCGCAACTTATTGTTTATGTTAATGAGCCTTGAAATCATGATGAATGCAGCGGCACTTGCATTCGTTGTGGCTGGTAGTGCATGGGCACAGCCAGATGGTCAAATCATGTTTATCCTGATTTTGACACTTGCTGCGGCAGAGGCTTGTATCGGTCTAGCGATCGTCCTTCAGTTTTATCATCGCTTCCATCATTTGGATGTGGATGCTGCTAGTGAGATGCGCGGATGAGTTATTTATATCTAACGATTTTATTCCCGCTAATCGGTTTTATTTTATTAGCGGCAGGGCGTAATAACCTACCAGAGAAAGTTTCAGCAATTATTGGTGTTGGAGCAGTAGGTTTATCAGCATTATTTGCATTGATTGCAGGATTGGACTTTGTAAATAATGGTTCAGTCTCTCAAACCCAGCATCTTTGGACCTGGTTTAGTGCTGGTAACTTTGCACCTGGTATCAGTTTGCAGCTTGATGGTCTGTCATTATTAATGACAGGTATGGTCACTGGTGTTGGTTTTCTCATCCATATTTTTGCTGCATGGTATATGCGTGGTGAGGAAGACTTTGCTCGTTTCTTCTCATATTTTAACCTGTTTGTTGCAAGTATGCTTTTACTTGTACTGGGTGACAACTTGGCGTTGTTATTCTTGGGATGGGAAGGTGTAGGTCTGTGTTCATACCTGTTGATTGGTTTTTATTATTCAAATCCAAGCAATGGTCTGGCAGCAATCAAAGCATTTACTGTAACTCGTGTCGGCGACGTATTCCTACTTATCGCGTTATTCTTGCTTTACCAGACATTCGGTACTTTGCATACGGCAACAATCGTTGAAAATGCACATGAAGTATTGGCTGGACAGCATTCTTTGGCAATCTGGACAGCATTGATGTTGTTCTTGGGTGCTGCTGGTAAATCCGCACAAATTCCACTTCAAACATGGCTTGCAGATGCGATGGCTGGTCCAACACCAGTATCGGCATTGATCCACGCAGCAACTATGGTAACAGCAGGTGTTTATTTAACTTGCCGTACCTATACTGTATTTGAAATGGCGCCTGAAGTGCTTCAATTCATTGCGATTACAGGTGCGATAACATTACTTGTTGCTGGTTTTGCAGCACTTGTACAGACCGATATCAAACGTATCCTGGCATACTCAACCATGAGTCAGCTTGGCTACATGTTCATGGCTGTGGGTGCAGAAGCATATCAAGCCGGTCTATTCCATATGCTTGCGCATGCATTCTTCAAGGCATTGTTATTCTTGTCTTCTGGTGCTGTTATTCTTGCGTATCATCACGAACAAAACATTTTCAAAATGGGTGGTTTGTTCAAACGTAATAAATTCCTGTTTGCATGTTTCGCTATCGGTGGTGGTGCACTTGCAGCTATTCCATTTATTACTGTGGGCTTTTTCTCGAAAGATGCGATTTTGGGTGCCGTTTGGGTGCAAGGTCAGGCAAATCCGCTTTATGACTGCTTGTACTGGACAGGTGTTATTGGTGCATTCTTAACTTCTATTTATACATTCCGTTTAATCTGGGTTGTATTCTTTGGTGAAGAAAAAACACCTTATCACGATATCAAGGGTGTAACTTACTGGGGACCACTCTCTATCTTACTCGTGCTTTCTACAGCAGTGGGTGCATTACTTAAAGATCCTGTCGCAAATATTTTAAATGCTGCGAAAATTCCGGCATTTGATGTAGCAGAAGCTTTAGAAGCTGGTATGCATAGTGCTGAATATACAGCGGTAGGTATCGCACTTGCTGGTCTGGTTGTCGGGATTATTTTGTTTGCTTTTGCATACAATGCTGTTAAAGGTTTTGCCAATACGTCATTTGGTGCAGGACTTGCAAATATTCTCCGTAATGCGTTTGGTTTTGATGCGTTATATAACATCGTTTTTGTAAAACCATATTTACTTTTGGCGAAGATCATTGGTCGTGATCCTATTGATGGTTTATGGCTTGTATTACCAGCGATCGTAAAAGGTGGTAATAAATTTACCAGCGCTCGTCAAACAGGTTCGCTACGCGAATATGCATCAAGTATGTCACTCGGTGTTGTGGTCTTACTGATGATCTTGATCGTTATTCAGGTAGTGGGGAAATAAGATGGAAATCACAAATAATTGGATTTTGCCCGCTTTGATCCTCGTACCGTTCATTGCAGGTTTTATTTGCTGGCTCGTCGATAAGCTCGACGACCATTTACCACGCTACATAGCCTTAATTGGTATGGTCGTAACTTTAGGGTTAACGATAGCGCTTTGGAGTCATGGTAACTACACATATGAGTTGGGGCAAAAAGCACCAACTTGGGCAGCTGAGTTTTATGTTCCTTGGATTAAAGCTCTAGGTATTAATATTCACCTTGCAGTTGATGGTTTATCACTGCTTATGGTTGGTTTAACTGCTTTGCTTGGTATCTTGGCAGTAGGCTGTTCATGGGGTGAAATCCAGAAGAATGTCGGTTTCTTCCACTTGAACCTGTTGTGGTCACTAGGTGGCGTAATCGGTGTATTCCTTGCAATTGATTTGTTCTTATTCTTCTTCTTCTGGGAGATGATGCTGGTTCCAATCTACTTCTTGATTGCTCTATGGGGGCATCACGGGTCAGAAAACAAATCACGTGTATATGCTGCCACTAAATTCTTTATCTATACACAAGTTGCTGGTCTAGTGATGCTCGTTGGTATCTTAGGTCTAGTTGTGTATGGCTATATGATGACTGGTATGATCGGTTTCGATTATAACTATCTGCTTGCTGTTGCACGTACCTTAGATGCTCAGGCACCTCATGTTGCTTATGCATTCATGATCTGTATGTTCATTGGTTTTGCTGTAAAACTTCCGGTGTTCCCACTTCATGGCTGGCTACCAGATGCACATGCCCAAGCACCTACAGCAGGTTCTGTGGACTTGGCTGGTATTTTGATCAAAACAGCTGCGTATGGTTTACTCCGCTTTGTTATCCCATTCTTCCCGGCAGCTTCTGCACAGTTTGCAGACATTGCGATCATCTTCGGTCTAATTGGTATTTTCTACGGTGCTTGGTGTGCATTCCAGCAAACTGATATGAAACGCCTTCTTGCTTATACATCAATTTCACATATGGGCTTTATTTTACTTGCTCTCTATGCAGGTAACATTATTAGCTTCCAAGGCATCATGATCATGATGTTGGCACATGGTTTATCATCTGCTGCATTGTTCATCATGTGTGGTCAAGTGTACGAACGTCTTCATACACGTGACATGCGTTTGATGGGTGGGCTACGTGGTCAAGTGCAATATTTATCATTCTTCCTGATGTTCTTTATTGCAGCCCTTGTTGGTGTACCAGGTCTAGGTAACTTTATCGGTGAATTCCTGATCATGATGGGATCGTTTGGTAAATTCCCGGCATTTACGATTATTGCCGCTGTAAGTTTAGTATTCGCAGGTCTTTATGGTCTAATCCTGATCCATCGTACTTTATTCGGTACAGCAAAAGATGCACAGAAAGGCTCTAGTTCACTGAAAGATTTATCTGCTCGTGAGATTGTCCTTTTATTGATTTGTGCACTTGGGTTGGTATGGTTAGGGATCTATCCACAATCATTCTTGGATATTTCAAACTCAAGTATGCAGTGGTTAGCAAACAGCTATATTCCTGTTCAAGAAATCGTTGATACTGCCCAACAAGTAGTGACTCAACAAAATGTGGAGATCCAATAAGCCATGAACTTCACAATGTCATTTTCTGAGCTCATGCCATTGGCTCCTGTGATGATCGTGGCTTTAACTACGATCGTCGTGATGATCCTCACTGCAATTAAACGTAATCATAATTTAATCGCAACAGCTTCAGTGGTAGGTCTAAATCTTGCAGCTTTAGATATTTTAATCATGATGTTTGGTGGTGGTTTCGCTCCATCAAACGTGATGAACTTGTTTATGGTTGATCCATTTACATTGCTTTATCAATTGGTGATTCTTATTGCTGCACTAGCATGCTGTACTTTATCGCATGCATATATTGAAACTTATAAAGAAAATCGTGAAGAGCTTTACCTATTGATGTTGGCATCTGTGACTGGTGCTTTATTAATGGTGGCAAGTTCAAATTACGCTTCGTTCTTTATCAGTCTTGAACTTATGTCAATTCCAGTTTATGGATTGTTGGCCTATACCTATCAACGTGAAAAATCATTAGAAGCAGGTGTGAAGTATTTGGTACTTTCTGCTACTGCTTCAGCAATGTTATTGATGGGTATGGCATTCATTTATGCTTATACAGGTTCATTATCATTCTATGATTCTGTTCAGGCATTATTTGAAGCAATTCGTCAACCGATGGTAGTATTAGGCTTAGGTTTAATCATTTTTGCTATTGGATTTAAGCTTTCGCTTGCTCCATTTCATAAATGGACTCCAGACGTTTACCAAGGTGCGCCAGCTCCGATTGCTACATTCTTGGCTACAGTTGCTAAAGTTGCAACAATTGGTTTGGTGATCCGTTTCTTATTGACTTCAGGTGCGATCCTTATCCCGTCGATTGATACAATCATTATGATTATCGCGGTGCTTTCAATCCTTGTCGGTAACATGCTTGCAGTTCGTCAAGTCAACTTGAAACGTATTTTAGGTTATTCATCTATTGCACATTTTGGTTACTTACTTATCGGTTTAGTCAGTATGACCTATGCAAGTCTGGGTAGTGTTGGTGTTTATATTATTGCCTATACTTTGACTACGATTGGTGCATTTGGCGCTGTAGCTTTAATGTCTAGCCCATACAATAATCTCGATGAAGCTGAGAGCCTTGCAGATTATCGGGGACTGTTCTGGCGTCGTCCAGTGCTTACAGCAACTTTAACAGTAATGATGCTGTCTTTAGCGGGTATTCCGTTAACAGCAGGTTTTATTGGTAAATTTATGGTCATTATGGCTGCTGTAACAACCCAGCACTGGTTCCTGGCAGCAATGATTATTGTTGGTAGTGGTATTGGTTTGTATTATTACCTGCGTGTAATGGTTGTAATGTATATGACTCCACCAGACCAGCCTCGTATTGATGCTGTCGACCATTGGGGACAAAAAGTGGGGGGTATTATGGTGCTTGGTGCGGCTGCTTTGGTTTTGATCATTGGTGTTTATCCAGATCCGATTATCAACCTTGCGTTAAAGTCTGAAATCTTGTCACCGTTGCATTTCATCTTGAGTCAGCAACATTAATCTGTAAAAACGATAAGTTTTAACAAAAAAAGCCCTCATTCGTTGAGGGCTTTTCTTATTTATTATCAAAAAAACAATTATAATATTTCAACTTTACTGTATTTTAGGTGTTCTCCCGTGGCTATTCATGAAATTCGTCATCCGCTCATTCGTCATAAATTGGGTTTATTACGTCGTGCAGATATTAGTACCAAGAATTTTCGTGAACTGGCTCAGGAAGTCACTATGTTGCTAACTTATGAGGCAACCAAAGATTTACCTGTTGTAGATCATGAAGTTGATGGTTGGGCTGGTAAAGTTATTACACAACGTATTGCTGGTAAAAAAATCACTGTAGTTCCAATTTTACGTGCTGGAATAGGGATGCTTGAAGGCTTTCTTAATCTAATCCCAAGTGCCAAGGTATCTGTGTTAGGTTTAGAACGTGATGAAGAAACTTTACAGGCACGTACATACTATAAAAAGCTTGTACCAGATGTTCAAAATCGTATTGCAATGATCATTGATCCAATGTTGGCTACAGGATCATCTTTAGTTGCTGCAATTGATGTGTTAAAAGCAAGTGGGTGTAAGGATATCCGTGTGATGGTGTTGGTTGCAGCTCCTGAAGGTATCAAAAAAGTAGAAGAAAAACATCCTGATGTAACTATTTTCACTGCTTCAATTGACCAAGGGTTAAATACTAGCGGTTATATTGTTCCAGGTTTAGGTGATGCAGGTGATAAAATCTTTGGTAGTGTGCAAAAAGATTGATTGAATTATTATTGTAATAATCATAAAAAAAGGCTTATAAAAGGCCTTTTTTTATATTTAAATGATAATGTAGAAAAAATAAAAATATATAAATCAATGGGAAATTATTAAATTAATCTGCTATTAAAGAAAATACAGTTTATAGTATCTTGCGGGGATAATATCAATAAATAAGGTTCGCTATGCTTGATTTAAGAAATGCCAAACAGATTACTGTTATCGGTGGGGGAGCTGCAGGTTGGTTTGCAGCATTAGTTATTCGAAAAATATTTCATCCTGGTGTTGCAGTTAAAGTAATTGCTTCTGAAAAAATAGGTATAGTTGGGGTAGGTGAAGGAGGGCTACTCAATATTGTTCAGACCCTGAATCATTTACAGATTCCAACTGGAGAATTTATTAAAGAAACCAAAGCAAACTATAAATTGGGGTTTCGATATAAGGGGTGGCGTACTGGGCTTGAAAATGATGAATATTTTCATTTTTTTATGAATCACCGTTTAGTTGAAATGTCAGAAAAATATGCTGATATTTATCCTGTGATGGCGGCTTACATTGCTTTGGGAAAAGAATTACATAAAATTATTCCTATTTATCAGGATATTATAAAGCCAATTGGTTTTGATGAAATGACTAAACATTTGCTACAAACTGAAAATCAGGGGGGAATAGGTGTTAGTTTTCATTTTGACAGTTTTGCGGTCGCAGAGTTTTTGAAAAAAATTGCTATACAAAGACATGTAGTTTATGAAGATGCTGAAGTGCAAGACTTTGAACAAGATGAGCAAGGAAATGTATGTAAGATTATCACTGACAAAGGCATTACACAGACCGACTTTATCATTGATGCATCTGGTTTTAAAAGAATATTGATTGGTAAATATTTGAAATCTGACTTTGAATCATTTGAAAAATATTTAATTTTAGACAAGGCAATTCCTTATCATTTACAGCACCCTAAAGAGAATCCTGAGTTAATTACAACAGCAACAGCATTTGAAGCTGGCTGGGAGTGGCAAATTCCGTTAAAAGACAGGATTGGGGCTGGATATGTATTCAGTAGTGCTCATAAAACCGAACAACAGGCTATGGATGAGCTGGAACAAAGGCATGGCAATAAAATTGAATTGTTTAAAACTTTAAGTTTTGTTCCTGGTATATATAAAAAAGTCTGGATCAAAAATGTTGTGTCAGTTGGGTTAGCTTCAGGATTTGTTGAACCATTGGAAGCCACATCTCTGGGACAAACATTTGAACAATTGAGAAGCTTGGGGCAGGTCATCAGTCAATCTGGATGGTTGATTACAGACAAAAATATAGAAAAATATAATGAAGGAAATTTGCTCGCATGGCATGGGATTCGTGATTTTCTTCGAATGCACTATGATTGTACCCGTAAGGACAATGCTTTTTGGCAAGATATTTCTAATCTTCCGTATCCTGATGAATATCATGAGCTTAAGCAGATTATGCAACAACGTACTTTAAGGGAAATCGATATCAATCATTATATTGGAAAAGGTTGGCAAGGGATTTTTCATGTACATAACTGGTCATTGGTGGCAGATGGTTTGGGTTTGATTTCAAAACAGGCTGCAGTCAATGATTTGAATTTACTGCCGAAAGAAGTTGCGATTAAAGCATTTGAACAGGTTCAGATGAAAATGACATAATTTTCAAGATGTAAGTATTTATCCAAGATAGATAAATGAAAGTAATAAAGCTTTAGGATTTTTATTAAATGTTCACATAAATGATCTGATGGCTGAAGTTTATAAGTAAATTCTAATTATTCTAGACTAGTAAACAGATGGGTACTCAAAAACAGTTACTTTCCATAGATTACATGTTCTGATTTACTCTGCTACTCCCATATGGGAGTAGCCTGATTTATATATTAATTTTCACAAAAGTTCATAAATGCTTTCAACCCTGGTCCCTGATATTTCTGACGATGTACAAGCATAAATAGAGGGCGGGTCAATTGCCAGAATGGTGTATCCAGTATAACAAGTTGCCCTTTTTCACGAAGTGGTTCAATTGCAAGCTTTGAAATGCAGGACATTCCTAGACCACCAGCGACAATTTTTAAAATAGCTTCATTATGACCTAGTGTAAGACGGATATTCGCATTAGGTAAATCTTGCAAGATAGCATTATCAAAGACTTCACGTGTACCAGAGCCTTCTTCACGTAGAATCCATTCAACGTTGTTAAAATCATTCACTGTCAAAGTACGCTCAAGTCGAGCAAGTGGATGTTGAGGAGAGCAGCAGACAGCTAATTCGTCATCACGCCAATGGATACATTGTAGCTGTGGCAAGTGACATGAGCCTTCAATAAGTGCTAAATCGAGTTGGAACTGGTTTACCGCCTCGATCATTTGGCGTGTATTGCCAACCTGTAGCTGTAAATGTGCCTGAGGTTGTTTTTGCAAAAAACCAGCCATTAGATCAGGCATTAAATAATCACTAATGGTGAGGGTTGCACCAATTCTTAAATCAATGCTTTGTAATTCACCTTTCGCTGCCTGTTCAAAAGCTTCACAACGCCCTAGTATTTCCAAAGCTTGCGGAAGCAAAAAACGACCTAGATCATTAAGTTGTAAGCGTTTACCCAAACGATCAAATAATGGAGCACCCAGGCCATCTTCTAAATCAGCTAAAGCCATACTCGCAGCACTTTGAGTCAGTCTTACTGCATCACTAGCTTTAGTCACAGTTCCTTCTTGGGCGACTGCTACAAAAACAGCCAATTGGCGTAATGTCATGCGCATGGAATTTAGCCTTAACATTTAAAATTATTCAAAAATATGAGTGTCATGCTACCATGAGCAGTGTCGTTCATGCCACGTTGAAATCATGTCAATTGAAAAATTTAGCTTAGAAAAAGTGTTATCTGTTCATCGCTGGACGAATAATCTGTTCAGTTTTACCATGACAAGACCAGCACATTTTAAATTTACCGCAGGTCAGTTTGCGCGTATAGGTCTGAAAGTTGGTGATGATCTGGTTGTCAGGGCATATTCGGTTGTTTCGTCTCCTTTTGATGAGACACTTGAGTTTTTCTCGATCGTCGTTCCTGATGGCGCATTTACTTCCAATCTACAACATTTAAAAGTAGGCGATGAACTTTATCTAGAAAAAATTCCTTATGGTTTTTTGACGTTGGCACGTTATCAGTTACCGCTTCCTAGAGATTTATGGTTATTGGCTACAGGAACAGGGTTGGCACCATTTCTTTCAATGCTACAAGATTTTGAAACCTGGTCAAAATATTCATCTATAACCTTGGCTTATAGTGTAAGAACCACCTCTGAATTAGCCTATATTGATCGTATTAATGAGATTGTAGAGACATTTGGTGAGGGGCATACTGGCTTTAAATTTGTCCCGATAATTACACGGGATCCGCTCGCACCTTTGCATGAACGTTTGCCTGTACTTATCGAAAATGGTGAATTGGAAAATGCTGTTGGCTTAAAATTTAATCCTGATACGACGCATGTCATGTTATGTGGTAATCCGCAAATGGTTGATGATACAAAGGCTGCATTAAAGGCAAGAGGATTGACGATGAATAGACGTGGAGAGGGGAATATTGCTGTAGAAAATTATTGGTAATTTTCAATATTAGTGATGATTTCTATTTTTTGATAAGGATATGTTTAATGTACAAACATATCCATAAATTCACGAAGCTCATAGATAGCAGTATCTAAATCGCTGGTGAGCCATGTTGGTTCAAAAAAGCCGGCATAGTATTCCAGACGTTCAGCAGGCACGACTAAACGAATTGGACATTCTTCTTCAAGTAAACGCCAGGGAATAATTGGAACGTCATTATCCAGAAATGGGTGTACATTACGAATATCAATAATCATTGCATTGATACAATCAGGAAAAGGCATCACTGATAATTCTTCAGTACGACGTCGAAAGTATTCCAGATCACCCCATTTTAAAAGATAACTTGGTTTATGAAACTCAAGTATTCCAATTAAATGTTCATCTCGTGTTGTATGTAGATAACATTGATGGGTGACATCTGTGTCTAGATCAAGAGATACAGGTTGCCTTTGATATGACATAAAGTTGGAAATCAAAAATAGAGGGACAGTATTATAGCGCATTTTGCAGCCAGACTTTGAATAATTGTGATAAATACCTCCAATAACAAATTTTCACACACAGCCATAAGAAATAGAGATAGTATAAAAATTCACCAATCGATTATAAATAAGAGAGGTGCGTATGCAACATGATTTTAAACGACCATCACATGTAACCAGTGCTGAAGAAATTGCTCAAAAACGCCGCTTACCTGTTTATATGCTGATTATTGTAGGTTTGTTCTTTTTAGCAATGTTGCTTTATATGATTGCTGACTGGGCAAAATAAGTTATTGAATAAACTGGTCATTGAAAATTATTCAGTGATAAAAATATCAAATCAACAGTGATGTCAAATTTGATATATCTATAAAGTTGAAATATATAAAAAAGCTTTAGTTTCTTGCTAAAGCTTTTTTAATGCCTGTAAAACTTTTGTTGTATTTATGCATAGTTTGCTTGAATAAAAAATCACCTATTTATAATGTTGTATCTAATAAGATACAAATCTATTGATAACACAACAACATCTTTGCCAATAGATGATAACAAGAGGGTAATACGATGAATGGTTATTTTACTGGAGATCCAAGAGGATTAAATATGATGTATTACTGGGATCAGTTTCATCCCATTATCGCAGCAGTTTTAATCCTCATTGTAGGATGGATTATTGCATTGATTGTTGCAGCAGGTATTAAAAAACTGCTACAAAAAGTGAATACAAATCATAATCTTTCCAGTGCAACAGGGAGGACTGTTGCAGATTCACATAGACCTGATTATGAGTCGATAATCTCAAAATTCGTATTTTGGTTTATTTTAATTTTAGCCGTTATTGCTGCACTTAACGTACTCAATATCAGTAGTGTCAGTGGACCACTTAGTGACATGATCGGGCAGTTTTTAATTTTTGTCCCTAATATTATTGCTGCTATCGTTGTTGGATTTATTGGCTGGGTCGTTGCACGTTTAGCAAGAGCAGGGTTGGTCAGGGTTTTAGCCAAAACGCAGCTTGATGAAAAACTCAGTGCAGATGTTGGGGTAAGCCCGATCAGTGAAAATATTGCTGAAATTATTTATTGGCTAATCTTATTATTATTCTTGCCTATTGTACTTTCGATTTTGGGATTAAATGGTTTACTCACACCAGTACAAAATATGGTGAATGTTGCTGTTTCATATATTCCAAATATATTTATAGCTGGTGTGATTATTTTTGTAGGATATATTCTTGCAAAAATTGTGCGGGGAATTGTTGAGGGTTTAACCAATAGTCTGAATTTACAAAGTCAGGCAGAAAAGATCGGATTATTTAAAAACTCAAATGTCTCTAAGTTTTTAGGCTCATTTGTCTTTGCAATTATTATTATCACAGCATTAATTGTAGCGTTTGAAGCATTGGGTATCGAAGCGATTTCCGCACCAGCGACTCTAATGCTGAGTCAAATCATGACAGCTATTCCAAATGTGATTGCTGCCGGATTGATTCTGGTTCTTGCCTATATTGTTTCACGTTTTGTTGCCAGACTGGTTGCAGAGCTTGTGGCTGGAACAGGTGTTGATGAGATTCCTGAAAAGCTGGAAGTTCAGCGCTTTTTAGGTAATACCAAAGTTTCACATATTTTGGGTTATCTAATCGTATTCTTCACTATGCTGTTTGCTGTATCAGAAGCAGCAAATAGACTCGGTTTTGAGCAAATCAGTGAGCTGATTGCAATCTTTATCCAGTTTGGTGCAAGTATTTTACTGGGTGCTGTCATTTTGGTAATTGGTTTCTGGTTAGCAAATATTGTCGCAAATGTTGTACAACGTGGTGAATATAACAGTTCAAGATGGTTAGGTAATCTGGTTCGTATTCTGATCATGGGATTGGTTCTTGCCATGGGGCTAAGAGCAATGGGTATCGCTGACTCTATTGTGAATCTGGCGTTTGGATTAACGCTTGGTTCGGTAGCTGTCGCTTTTGCTCTGGCATTTGGACTTGGAGGCAGACAACCTGCCGAACGGGTACTGACTGATTTGATTGATAAAGCTAAAAAAGAAGCTAATCAGCCGAATCCACTTCATCAGGAAGAAACGTCAACTGTTAATCCAGATACACAAGTGCATAACCAAGTCACTGAGGATATTGACGTTATTGAATCTGAATATAAGGATGCAAATCCTCCTTATGGTTCAACCGAAGAATCCTCTAAAGATACAGATTCAAAAGATGACCTAAAATAACCTTTTAATTTAATGAAAGATCGATCAGGATAAATATGGTCGATCTTTTTTATTTTTATGAGGGGGATAAAGATGCCGCAAAAGAAATTTAATAAATTTTTAGCACCTATTGTGATTGCTGGAATAACAGTGGGTTTTTTGGCAAGTGCTTATAAGTTTGTCTTTGCAAAACCTAAAAAGAAAAAGCAGGAAACACATCAGTTACAGAATGATTTATATAGTGAAAATCAGCAAACAGATGAAATTGAAGAGGTAAAATAAATACCTCTATTATTGTTAAACATAATGTGATGCGGCATATGCTGATGACCATGCCCATTGAAAGTTAAAACCACCTAAATGTCCTGTGACATCAAGTACTTCACCAATGAAGTACAAACCTTTTTGCTTTTTACTTTCCATTGTTTTTGAGGATACTTCACTGGTATCAACACCACCTAATGTCACTTCGGCAGTACGATAACCCTCTGTTCCAGAGGGTTTGACCTCAAAAGCATGTATGCTGTTCGCAATTTGTAGTAGTTTTTCATCACTCACATTTGATATCGGTGTCTCAGCGATATCAGGCCAAATCAGGTTTTGAAACTCTAGTGTGACATTTTTGGGTAAATGTTCATTTAGTAATGTACGAAGTAGTGCTTTAGGGTGGCTTTGTTTTTTATTTTTTAAAAAGTTGGCAATGTCCAAAGATGGTAATAAATCAATGTGAAAACTTTGTCCTATATCCCAGTAGTTTGAAAGTTGTAGGGAACTAGGTCCACTTAAACCACGATGAGTGAAAAGGAGTGCTTCATTGAAACTATTCAGGTCATTTGAAAGCGTAGCATTAATTGCATTACCACTTAAGCGGGTTGTAACTTCTTTGAACTGATCTGAGAAAGTGAAAGGGACCAAACCTGCTCGGGTAGGATAAACATGATGTCCAAATTGTTTTGCCAGTTCGTAGCCAAATCCTGAACCACCTAGGGTAGGGATAGACAAACCTCCTGTAGCGACCACAACAGAGTGGCATTGAAAATGCCCCTGAACAGTAGAGATTTGAAAGTCATATTCCTCTATAGCTGTGACTGCTTTGACTTCACAGTTGGTTTTAATATCAACTCTACCTGTGTTTTCACATTCATTTTCAAGCATTTTCAAAATTTCTTTTGCACCATTTAATGTGAAAAGTTGTCCATGCTTACGTTCTTCGTATTCAATATCATATTCGCAAACCTTGCCAATAAAGTCCCAGTTGCTATAACGGCTAAGTGCAGAAATGACGAAATGAGGGTTATGCGATATATAGTTCTCAGGTTCAACATATAAGTTCGTAAAATTACATTTACCACCACCAGACATGAGGATCTTTTTGCCTATTTTATTGGCTTTTTCTAAAATAAGAACATGGCGACCACGTGCAGCAGCGAGAGCAGCCAACATTAAGCCAGATGCACCAGCACCCAATACGATGACATCATATTGTTGAGAAGACATAAGGAACTCGCCATGATTAAAAGCCGCGAATTATAGCTAAGTTTTCTGTAAATTTCAGGTGTTGATCAACGTGAAATTTTACCTTGCAGACCACCACTATGAATGATCAGGATCCGGCTATGTTTGGGGAAATAGTTTTTTGAGATAAGATCCATGATACCGTACATCATTTTTCCTGTATAAACTGGGTCAAGGGGAATGTGATATAGATCTTCAAAGTCACCTATAAACTGATGTAGCTCTGCTGAAAATTTAGCATACCCGCCAAAGCAATAATCATCCGTAATATTCCAATTGATTTTTTGTGTCCACCTTTGCACATCGTATTTTTGGAAATTACCTTTTAGTGCTGAAAACCCCAGAATTTTTTGTCGCTCATTACTTGCTTCAATGATTCCAGAAATTGTTCCTCCTGTTCCAACGGCACAACAAATATAGTCATAATCCAGTTGATCCTGAGATGTGAGTATTTCCTTACAACCTTGTATTGCCAGATGATTTGTTCCACCTTCCGGGATGATATAGCTTTCTGGATAAGTGGTTTTCAACTGCTCAAGGAATATGGGATCATTCCTTTGTCTATATTTTTCACGTGAAACAAAGTCAAACGTCATACCGAATTTTTGTGCTGTAGCTAAGGTATGATTAAGAGGCTGATGGATAAGTTCTTCACCACGAATAATGCCAATACTTTGAAATCCAAATAAATGGGCGGCATATGCAGTTGCTGCAATGTGATTTGAATAAGCACCACCAAAAGTAATGAGACAATGTGCTTCCAATTTTTTTGCTTTTTGCAGGTTATATTTGAGTTTGTAAAATTTATTTCCTGATATTTCAGGGTGAATCATATCTAGACGTTTAACTGTGAGGTGCAGGGGACTGTCCAGATTGATTTTTTGATAAGGAATAATTTCAGCAATACTGTCAAACATACAAAATGGTTGGATTGATATTTCACAGTATTGTACTGAATATTGAGACTCATATGTTAAAGAGCTTTTATTTCAATATTGGTTCGGATGCTGTATCTACAGAAGTGACAACAGACATACCAGGGCGTAAAAACTCTAAACCCTTTTGATCTGGATCAATTGCAATACGCACAGAAATACGTTGCACAACTTTAGTAAAGTTTCCTGTTGTATTATCTGGTTTTAGCACACTAAATTCTGCCCCGGCAGCAGGCGATATTTCCTCAACACGACCATAGAATTTCTGATGATGCATTGCATCAACAGTAAACCATGCTTTTTGCCCGATTTTCATATCCGCAATTTGTGTTTCTTTGAAATTTGCTGTCACCCATGTATGTTTAGGGATGAGATATAATAGTTGTGTTCCTGCGGCAACATATTGGCCGACACGTGGCGTAACTTCACCTAACTGTCCGTCCATTGGGGCTGAAATAATACTATAATCTTTCGTGGTGATTGCCTGATCCAGTTGTGCATGGGCACTCGTTACTTGAGCTTTTAGACCAGATTCAGCAACCTGCGCGGTTTTTAACGCCTGATTTGCAACCAAAACATTTGCTTCAGCTTGTTTTAACAGTGCCAAATTATTTTTCGCATCTGCGGCAGCTTTATCTAAATCAGACTTGGAAGTTGCACCAGTATTCCCCAGTTCCTGATAACGTTTTAATTGTGCTACAGACAACTCATAGGTCGCTTTAGCCTGATCTACTTTGGCTTTTGCAGCGATAATATCTGCTTTACGTTGTTCTATTGCTTGCGTCTGGTTAGCGAGACTATTTTTTGCCTGATCAACACCAGACTCAGCTTGGGTAATTTTTTGATCATACATGGTAGGGTCAATACGCATAAGGATTTCACCCTTTTTAACGTGATCAAAATCAATAACAGAAACCTCTTTTACGTAACCGTTGATTTGAGAAGATAGAATAGTTGTTTTCCCTTTCACATAACTATTGTCTGTTGACTGAACAGCATTATTAAATGGGCCGATTTTCCATGCCCACATAATTACACCAATCCCAACCAATAATACGAAAAACATAAGTACCAAGGTGCGTGTTGCTGTTGGAATCAGTTTACTCGAAGGCGGTGGAGCTGCTGGAGTGGCATGAACTTTAGAAGGTTCTGATGGCTTTTCAGTATTATTTTGTTCTTGCGTCATAAGTTCACTCAATCAACTAAATATGGGGTTAAATAACAAGCTGAATTTGGTTTTATTCGCCAGGTTTTGCCATACGTTGCTGCTTTCTTAACTGGTATTTACTTCGGGCGATATTGAAACTCCCCCAAATCAGTAATAACACTGCAAATATACCATTTAAAGCAATAACATCATTATATGCACGCACCTGAGCTTCACGGGTAACGACCTGATTTAAATTCCGGATTGCCTGGTTTTGTTCGAGTGAAGGGTCGATTGTATATTTGGTTGCACTTTGCGTATACGTAGCCAGACGTTGTGCAACCAGCGGGTCAGTTCTTGGAAGATCACTTACAATTTCATTGCTATGATATTGTGTCCTGATTTGTTGATATGTCGAGAAAAATGACGAACCAATCAGACCTCCAAAATTTTGGGTTGCAGAAAACAGCACCACAAATGTGACCATATGTGTAGGACCTTTTTGCAGGGCACTAATAATACCAGTCAATAGTAACGGTCCAATAAACATACCACTCGCAAAGCCAACTAAAAACTGGCTACGATAAAAGTTTGCGGGACGCACATCACTAGTCAGGTGATAATCCAGAGCACATGCGATCAGGATGAGTAGTTCCGCAAGAAGTAGATGCCAAACCATTCGTTCTCTAGCGAAAGTCATGGCACTAAAAATTGTTCCAGAAGTAATACCGAGAAAAATCACTACATAAAGTGAAACGAACTGATCTGGTCCCATTCCCACGGTTTTTAAAAAGTTAACAGCTGCATAGCTTTGTTCAGACATTAGAAAACGGATTGCCAATGCGCCAATGATAAATCGAATGGTTGGGGCAGTGCCGAGCCAGCGGGTCATGATGAGCGGGTTGACCCTAAAATGCTCATAGACAAGACCTACGACAATCAGTACAAATCCTGCCATCAGTACATAAGCAATCCATGTGGCGTTAAACCACCACAAAATTGGTCCTTGAGTTAGAACTATACATAGACAGGCAAATCCAGGTGCGAGTAGTGCAAAGGTAAAAAAATCCTGTTTTTCAAATACTTCAATGCGCAAACTACGTGGTAGTTTAAGCGAAACGACCATAGCTAGGCAGCAAAGAGCCAGACCAAGCTCAAAGGTATAAAGTTGGGTCCAGTCATTTACATCAACCAGATAAGGAGAAATAATCCATGCTAGCGGAACACCAAGTTGCTGAAAGCCTAGTGCCAAGTACATCCCTTTGCCAAAATGTACACGTTTGAATGCCTGCATGATGTAATACATGCCAAGAGAACTCAAAGGGGCTGCTGCTAATCCACTGACAATCCGGACAAACAATGCCATATGAAATGTATGTACAAACAGATGTAAAATCAGGACACAAATAAATAGAACCAGTCCAAGCTCGGAAAACAAACGCAACCCATATTGTTGGCGAGCTTTGAATAAAATCAGGTTAGAACTGACATTTGCCATGACATAAGCAGCAGGAATCCATGCACCTTCTGCTGGTGTTAAACCGTATTCGCCCTGAATAATCGGTAAATTTGCTGTAATAAAACCATTACTTAAACTGCCAGAGATTGCGATAAATATGCCAATAAACAAATAAAGCAAACGTTTATGGTTTGAATGTGCAATTGCGGCAGGTGAACCAGGTAACGTTGGACGTTCTTCCGGTGTCCAGTCTGGTGTTGGTTCTAGAATACGAGGTGCTTTATCCATAGAGACCTCAATTAGGCTTTAATACCGTTAATTAACAAATCGACAGCACGATTTGCCAATTTGATTTGTTCATCATCTGTCAGACCTTGAAAAGAAGAACGCAAAATTCCAACGATCATTGCATAATCTTTTGGAGTTAGGTCAGCGCGGCAAACTTTGTGCTGAACCGCCTTATCAATCAGCGGTTGTAAAATCGCATCTCGCCTTGTATATATTTCTATCAGTATTGGATCATGGTGGTCAATTACTCGCCAGTAATCAACCAAAGCTGTAAGTTGGGGAAGGTTATTGACATAATTACGAATGAGCTGAAATAGACCATCTTCAAATTGTATAAAATAATTGGCATTTTTTTCTAAACGTTCAAGACCAAATTCAAGTAGAGCAATAACCAGTTCTTTACGATCTTTAAAATTCCGATAAAAAGTTGCTCGTCCAACACCTGCCTGATCAATAATCTTTTGCAAGGGTGCACGTATTCCATGATGACGGAAAATAATAAGTGCTGCCTTCAACAAATCTTCGCGATTTTGAGCAGCCTGTTGCTGGCGTGTAAGCATACAAATAGGCATGGGGAATGATCGTTATATTTAACGGACATTTTTGTCCGTTGTAAATTATGATTCGGATGTGTTTTTGTAAAAAATTTACAACATGATTCATTTTACAAATCAACCATATTTTTAAGTCATGAAATGCATGAATATAAAAAAATATTCTATGAGAATAATAATTTTTAGGACTAGAAATCAGGTTTTATAAACGTACTATGTTCAAGATGTTTTTAATAGGTTTGATCATATTAGGATCAACAATAGTATTTGTTGCCTGTTACCCTGAAAATAAGAAACAAGACTATCCATATGAATTCCCAAATAAAATTGTGGAAAAGCAATTTGCACTCTGGTACGAAAAACAAGATAAAAACAAGATCACAGAATATCAAAACTATGTAGAGAAATATGTAAAGCGAGTTCCGAGTATATTTGAGCTAACTTATAACCAAACCAATAATTTAAAAAATTGTGAGAAATACCAGTTTAATATCCCACCCAAAGAGTACTGGAAAAATATTATTGGTACATTGCAAATGGTTGAAAAATTACAAGAAAATGGTTTGTTTGAGCAATATCGAATCATTTCAAGCTATCATCCAGATTTAGAAAGTGCATGTTTTAGTCATTCACCCATTAGTCCCCATATGCATAATCAGTCAATAGATATACAGGTTTTGGATGAAAATCATCAACCATATATGAATAAGACATTGATTATGAATAAAATGTGTCTTTTTTGGAGAAAGGAAGGGCGAGAACTGCGAATGGGATTAGGTATCTATGATCAGGATATTTTTCATATTGATACTTTAGGGCATAGAACGTGGGGCACAGGGCACTCTTTACAACGCTCACCATGTTATACATTTAAATAACTTTTAGTAATTAATTTAATTAAAAAACATTATTTTTATTTTTGTATTCTGCGGTTTATTGTTGTTGCTTATATAACCAGAGCAACAAGAAATGAAAACACAACATAAATTGAATCAAGAGCAATACCAGGATAAGTCAGAAGCCTATTTACATAGTAGTGTTCATGCAGAAGGTCAGGAATTTGGCAAAATGCGCATGCTGATCCAACAACATAAATTAAAAAATATTTTGGATCTAGGGTGTGGCGGTGGACATGTTACATATCAAATCGCAGCTTATGCTGATCAAGTGATTGCTTATGACTTAACTCCAGAGATGGTGAAACTCGTTCAACAGCAGTCAAAACAAAAAAACTTTAGTCATGTTATCGGGCAAGTTGGTTCAGCAGAGCAGTTAGCATTTGATGCAGCTACTTTTGATTGCATTATTTCTCGTTACTCTGCACATCATTGGCAAAATGTTGGGCAAGCAATGCTTGAAATGAACAGGGTGCTAAAACAACACGGAAAAATCATTATCTTCGATATCTTAGGGCATTCAAATCCAGTATTTGATAGTTTTTTACAAAGTATAGAAATGATTCGTGATCCCAGCCATGTGCGTGATTATAGTTTGCAGGAATGGACGCATTTTGCTGAATATGCCGGTTTTCGCATCGAGACAATTGAGAAACAACATGTGGCGTTGAATTTCCAGCATTGGGTACAACGCATGCAAACACCAATTGAAGCCATTAATACAATCCGGTATTTACAACAAGCAGTTTCAGATGAGGTTAGAAAATATTATCAGATTCAGGATGATGGATCATTTACCAGCGAAGCATTATATTTAGTATTAAGTAAAAATTAAATCGATTACAAATGAATATTTTATCTTTTAATATTGGGGGCAAGTTTTTCGGACTAATTAGTTTGATACTTTTATTGATCGCGTGTGGACATCAAACTGATCAATCTGAAATAAGTTCAAAAACATTGAAACATCAGCAGCAATTTAATCAATGGCAAAAAACACAGGATCCTGTGTTATTGCAACAGTATCAAAATATGATCAATGAAAATTTGAAACACAAGTTATCTTTATATGAATTGACTTATACTGCGCATCATTTACCAAAAAATTGTGAAATATTCAGATTTGCTATTCCGGCTGAAAAAGAATGGAAAAGAATTATACCCAGTTTGCAACTTATTGAAAAACTACAAGAGGTCGGAATATTTAAACAATTTCAAATAATTTCAACCTATCGTAGTCCTCAGCTAAATAGCTGTGTTGGTGGCGCCAAGAAAAGCCAGCATTTAAATAATTTTGCAGTAGATTTTAAAGTCTTAGATGAACATGGGAAAGCTTATTCTGATTATAAAAGCATAGAGCATGAACTATGCCTCTTTTGGCAAGAATACGGTGCTGAATATAAACTGGGATTGGGTGTTTATCCGAGTCATAGTTATCATATTGACACAGTCGCATATCGAACTTGGGGTGGGGATTATCGAACTCAGTCTTCGCCATGTTACCAGATGAAAGTGAGTGAAATGCAGAATAAAAGCTGAATTAATTTGTAANAGAAAATAGATGATTTTTTAAACAAGAATGTTATTCTAAAAACATAACAAAAATGAGTTGAGGATATGTGATGAAAATATTATCCGTATATTTGTTTGTACTCACTACATTTACAATTCTGGGATGTAGTCAATCAAGCTCTAACTCCGAAAAATTATCTGTTCGCCCTCTGAGTATTGCTGGTGTGCCTGTTTATGATCGAGACTATCAGTTGAATGCAAGAGAAAATAGTTCGATCTTTGTCCTGCCTAAGTAAACTGCAAAGCATATATTTAGAAAATTTTACTCTAAGTATATGCTCTGGTGTGTCTTATTAATTCAACAGTTTGTTCTAAAAATAGTGCTCTATTAACAT
>NZ_OOGT01000157.1 GCF_900323515.1 Acinetobacter stercoris
ATCTTGGGCAGCTAGATGAAATTATCTACTGTATGACATTTTTAAATTTTTGCTGAATTTCTCGGTAGTTATACAGAACAGAGCTATATCGGGCACCTCATTTGATCCGAACCCATTTTTTGAAAAGTTATCTTGATTAAATTTAGTTATTACAATGCTTTTTTATGAAAAGTTTACTTCTGGATCATGAACTTTTTATTTCAGCTTTTGAGTTTTTTGAACAAATACTGCATTTGCACCTAATGCTGGCAACATATCATGGTAAGGTAGGCTACGCATAGATCTGAGTAAAAATGGTGCTTTTTCATCTATTTTTACTGCACTGGTCATTTTTAAGAGTGTCCCTGTATTATTCGGGATAAGTTGAGTTTGACCTTTTAGATATTTCAAGTCACCGCCATTGGCATAAAATATATTTTCATTCGCATTTGGGTAGTTAAAGTGCATTTTAAAATCAAAAGGAATATTCAGCACACCTAAACCAACACTTACTTTAAAAGCTGCATCTTGTTCTTGAGTATTTACATCAGCTAGTGTGACCTTTTTGATTTGACGGGGAAAAATACTTTGATAGGAAGATGGTTTTAACCATTTTTGTAGTTGTTGATTCGATTGGGGAAAATATTGATAAGTGGTGCTAAAACGCATTTTTTCGCGCCCATGTGTGTAGGGGACGCTTGTTTGTGGTAAAACAAAACTGAACGGATGACTGGTTGTTCGGCTGAGTTCTAAAATCTTTTCTAATTGTTCTGCATTGAGAGCAAGAACAGGGAATTGCCCTGGTTGTAAATTATTGACTTTATTATTTGAAAATTTACGTTTTATTGATTCTAAAATAAAAGCATTACTTCCACTTGGAATGCCAAGTTTAACTTCAGGAATAGCGTTTAATATCTTTGAGAAAATAAAGCCTTTCGGCTGATTCAAGTCCCCCCATTGTGTCAGGGTGAGCAATGTTTTTTGGTCATTTACTCGAAACCATTCGAACTTTCCTACAGCATATGGGATTGGGGCATCAATCACCAGGCTTGCAAGGCTATTTTGACCTAGTTGATGTTGTATTGTGACGTTCTCATTAAAGTTTAAAACAGGAATAGGTGTTGGGATAGAAACTTTATATTTGACTTGGGAAATATTCGCCGTTTGTTCTGTTATTTTCGCTGTTTTAAGGGTTGGAAATAGTCCAACATAATGTTGATAGTCAAGCAAAAGCTTTTGCACTTCTTGTGTATTTGCAGGTATGAGAATCGCTGAAGAGGTAAATTTTACAGTAGGTGCTGAGTTGGTTTTTAATGTTGGGATAGAGGTTTTTTGCGGTATTTGTGCATAGATCAGAATATTATCTTGCGTTAGGTTTGCCAAAGTCTGGACATTATTTTGAAATGGTTTCAGACTGCTTGGAATATTTTCATTCCATGCTACGATCTTGGCGGAACTTTGCTGCTGGGCAAAACCTAAAAATATTACCAGTGGGATAATCGTTAAGGGGTTCATTGCAATTCCTTTTGTTTTTATTCGGGCAATCATTAAAAATATCTCAAAATCATGACGAGATATGAGAAAAGTTCTATTGTTTTTAGAGCTTTCTTGTGAAAAATATTCTCCATATTGATTGAGTTTTAATCAAGGTATATCCCATTTTTCCCTAATTGGATGACTTGAATATTTGTAAATTGGATACGCTCTGAAAAATAGAGGTGTTGTGTAAAATACGATAAAACGGTAAAGAAAATCTTTAATCTGGTGTAATATCTTGGCATGTTGAAATAGATATGTTGAACACATTATGTCAGACAGTAAGCCTGCATTATCCCTACGTTATTTTTTAAATTTAGAAGAATCTCAAGATGGTTTTGCCCTTGCAACTTTTGGAAAGAAGCAAATTAGCCGCTTTTTAACACCTCTGGTCAGTATTGGGATTGTGATTTGGGGCTTTTATCTCGGGCTTACGGGTGTGGGTAAATATTATGTTGCTCTAGGTGTTTTTTTCCTGATTTTACAGATTTTAATGCGTTTTTGGTTTTTACCAACGATGTTTAAACGTCAATTTATAAAATATCAATTTGGTAAGAGTGAACAAGGTATAGAATTATATCAGGATCATGCAGAATTATTTTCTAGTGGTCGTCCAAAACAAGGTTTTCAATATGTAGATGTGAAAAATTTTGTCACTGGTAAGTTGACTTATATGATCGAATTGAAGAATCGTACAGTCATCATTGTTCCCAAACGAGCGTTTGCTTCTGTATCGGAACAGACCTTGTTTGAAAATACATTTAAAAAGTAACTTTTACATGATTTATAAAATATTCTCATTGAGTGAGAATATGAAAGTGTATAAAACTAAAGCTGGAACTTTATATTTTTAAATGATTAAATAAGAAAGGAAGATTATGAGTACACGTCCATCAAAAATTGTCTGCGTAGGTCGCAGTTATGCCGACCACGCTAAAGAATTAGGTAATGCTATTCCTGATCGTCCTGTCTTGTTTATTAAACCTCCCAGTAGTCTGATTGCGCTGGAAGAAGGAATTTCATGGAATCCTGCATGGGGCAATTGTCATCATGAGTGTGAACTGACTTTACGTATAGATCAACCACTCAAGGCTGAATCTGATCCGGAAAAAGCTTTGCAAGCAATTGGTGCAGTGACGTTGGGACTGGACTTGACCTTACGTGACTTACAAGATGACCTCAAGAAAAAGGGGCAGCCATGGGAGCGCTCTAAGGCATTTGATGGTTCATGTGTACTTGGCGACTGGGTGGCTACAAGTGAAGTCAAATCTTGGGATGCTATCACTTTTGAGTTTAAGGTGAATGATCAGCTACGTCAGAAAGGTGATACGTCATTACTGATTTTTAATATTGGTTATTTATTGGCGGATATTAGTCAGGTTTTCTCTTTAGAGCCTGGTGATGTTGTTATGACAGGAACACCTGCGGGTGTTGCTGCATTGGCTTCTGGTGATCAATTGACCTTAACTTTGAATGGTCAAACTCAGGACTTTATCTGGAAGACCTTTGTAAAATAATTTCTTTACAATGAACAAACGGACTTTTAACACGATAAAGTCCGTTTTTTTATTTTACAGTGTATATTTTACACAAGATCTGACATCCAGTCGGACATATTTGGAGTATGAAAATGCAGAAGCTGCTTTTGATGTCATGTATGCTGACAGTATTGGCGGGATGTCAAAGTTTCTCCAATTCAACCAGTTCGCTTTCACTTGAAAACCCTGAGCGGAATGTGCTCTGTGATCAATATATTTGTGCTAACTCTCAAGGGGTGTCCAAGGAGCTGACTGCCAAATATTTAGGTGATACTCAGGCAAATAAGATTTTTTCTCAAGGCAAGTTTGATACTACACAATTTACCTTTTCGAATGGGATTTTCTGCGATACAAAAGAGCAAAGATGTCACACAGATCGTTATTTTAATCAGGATGGATCACGCAGCGTTAATGCTGCAGAATATACTAAAGCGCTTTTTGCTCAGTAATATCATATTTCAAGATTTATATAATTTTCTGAATTGATCCGGTGTCAAGTTCATCCAGCGCTTAAACATGCTAATAAAAGCTGAAGAATTGGCATAGCCTAGATCTAGTGCAATGCTCTCTACAGTTTTATTGGTATTGAGCATAGACATCGCATTCATGACTTTTAGCCGTTGACGCCATTCATTGAGTGACATACCAAGTTCCTTTTGACTATATCTAGCCAATGTCCGCTCAGTCATATTGAGTTGTCTGGCTAAGTCTTTTAAGGATGTACTGTCATCTGGATGTTGATGAAAAAAATCTAAAATTTCAATCAAGGCAGGATGTTTGCTTGATGGCAAGTAACTTCCGAGGATTTGGGCATACTTGAGCTGATCAAGTAAAACTTGCAAGATACGAAGATGTTCAGGTTCATGATCGGGGAGTGTAGAACACCTTAAATGCTCCAGAATTGCAGGCACAAAAGCATTGGTCATTAAAATACCTGCATGCTGGGGAAGATCCTGACATAAATTTTCATGTACATATAGTGTGCAATGGGTAACCTGAGTGCGGTTTAGACCACTGTGCTTGAGATTTGGTGGAAGCCATAGACCATATGGTGGAGGTGTTAAGTAATTGATTTGATCAATATTGACTTCTAGCACACCGTTAAATGAATAAATAAATTCACCCCATGCATGTGCGTGTTGAGGATAGATTGATTCAGCAGGTGCATCCGAGACACGAAACCAGAGTGCTGCGGGAATGTCGTCATAGGTTGCAATCTGTTGATAGTTCAGACTTGATCTGGAATTCCGTTTCATGTGATAAATTGCCTGAAAAATAAGATGTATTGTCTGTTTTAAAGTATATCTTTTAAATTAGACAAGATTATAGTGAATCCATCCTGTTTTGATAAGGTTTTAAACCGTGGGCGAGCGGAAGGTACTTGATGCTAAGGCATCAGGTTTAATGGTCTTTATTTGTATGGTGTGGGGACTTCAACAAATTGTCCTGAAATTGGCAGCAGCAGATATTTCCCCGATTATGCAAATTGCATTACGCTCAGGACTGTCTTTAATCATGGTTTTCCCTTTGATCAAACTGTTACCTGGGACAAAACTGTTTTCAAAAGAGTTTCTGATTCCTGGGGTGTTGGTGGCTATTTTATTTTCGATTGAATTTATCCTGGTTGCTGAAGCTTTAAAACTAACGACCGCTGCACATACTGTTGTATTACTCTATACAGCACCTATTTTTGTGGCCTTAGGATTAAACTGGAGACTGGCATCTGAAAGATTGACGAATATTCAATGGCTTGGAATATTGATCGCATTTTTGGGAATTGTGGTGACTTTTTTAGGTAAGGAAAGCAGTTCCAGAACGGATTTGTCCAGCATGCTATTAGGTGATGTCATGGCATTACTAGCAGGTATATCTTGGGCACTGACGACGATTACTTTGAGACTAACCAAATTATCCGAAGTACATTCAACTCAAACACTTTTTTATCAATTGCTTGGTGGTTTTGTATTTTTATTGCCCATAGCGATTTTAACTCATCAGGCAACAATCCATTGGACTATGCTTGCGATAGGTAGCTTGGCTTTTCATACTGTACTCATGTCTTTTGTCAGCCTTTTAATCTGGTTCTGGCTATTACGTAATTATCTGGCTGCCCAACTAGGTGTTTTTTCATTTTTAACCCCTATTTTTGGTATTATTTTCAGTGTGTTATTTTTAGGCGAGCGTATTGAACATAGTTTTATTTTTGGCACTATTATGGTCATGCTTGGGGTGATGATTGTGAGCTTACACCGTTGGATTAGACAAAGATTTCATCATGCAGAATCCATCAAATAAAGCGACCTTGATTGGGTTATCTTCGATTCTTATCTGGGCAAGTTTGGTCGCAGTAGTTAAGTTGATAACGGAAGCACTGACGCCAATTTCAGGAATTGCCTTAATTTATAGTTTTAGTGCAATCTGCATTTTATGTTTGAGCGGATTTCCAAAAATAAAGCAAATGCCCAAAAAATATTTATGGGGTTGCGGAGCGTTATTTGTCAGCTATGAAATTTTATTTTTATGCTCTGTAGCTTTATCTAAAAGCCATGAACAGGTCATGATTATTGCGATGATCAATTACTTATGGCCACCACTAACGATCGTGATGTCGATATTGGCAAAGCAGTTAAATTATCGTTATAGCGTTATTCTTGGATTTTTTATTTCTGTTTTTGGCTTGTTATTGGTTGTTAATCCAGACATATTGAATTTAAAGAAAATGCATCAGGTGTTGTCACAAAACCCTGTTGCTTATGCTTTTGCCTTGATCGGGGCGGTTGTATGGCCTTGTTATAACGTATTTACGAAAAAATATGCAGAGGGACATAACGCCGTGCCCTTATTTTTTCTTATTGCAACGTTAATGTTGTGGATCATTCATTTTATAAGTCATGAAACGTTTATTGTTCCTGACTTTTCTTTAGGCTTGGCAATCGTATTGATTGGTGGGCTCATCGGGATTTCATATAATAACTGGAACTATAGTCTTCAGTTTGGCAATATTAAGTTATTGATTTTGGCAACGTATTTTATTCCAATATTTTCTTCATTATTATCCATGATGATCTTGGGCTTTCAGCCAGAACAGGGTTTTTGGATTGGGACATGTCTGGTCACTTTAGGTGCATTGATTTGCTGGAAAAGTACTTGGCAGGTTTCACATATCAGATCTTGAACAAGGTAACGACTTACGTTTAGATGTAGTTAGCTTTACGTTGATTTAATCAGGTTATGAATGTGTCTAAGCCAAAATTTCTCTATCATGGTTCAAGGAAAAAGTTAAAAATATTAATGCCTCAGCAGGCAGTAGGGGATGCTGGGGTGGATAATCTGAATGGCATCTATGCGATTGAAAATAGAAGAATTGCTGAGTTTTTCGCATTATCAATGACGGGGGTGGACTCAAGTGCCCGTTTTAATATTGCTTTGCACAATGGTGAACCTTACTTGACATTGTTTCGAACGGAGCTCGATTGGAGTCGTCGGGGATATTTGTACACTGTTCACTCTGGGTATTTTGAGCGGGTTGATGACACGCAGTGGTTATCAACCCGGCAGGTTAAACCAGAAATGATCGAGATAATCGATCCTATTCAACTCAAAGACAAAATAACAATTACTTTTTAGAGGCTATTTTTCCTCAAAAATAGTTGAAAGCGGAATGGATAGTTTAGCAGCCAAATAATCATCGGAATCAACCAATGCTGGACCAATGCGTTGCATCCAGATGTCATCAGGATGGATATTCCCGACATCCTCACGCCGTGGTAAAGGGTAGGAAAGTTTTTTGTAAAATGACCAGAAGTCTACAGTATCCAGATTTCGTACCAGTACATATTCATTATTTTCAGTACGTTTGACCAGATTTTGTTTTTCGAGCATTAAAACATAAGATGGCCAGCGTCCTATTTCGCCACGGCCCAATATGTCTAGTGCCTCAGCATCTGTTACAGACTGACCAACCTTCTGTTTTTTATAGAAAAGCTCCAGAATATCCAATAGCATCAATACAGGGTGGCGTGTTTGGATCTTGCCTGTGTGAAATGCGGTAATGGCATAACTGATTTCTACACCTAATAGTACGATATTCCAAGACAGATAAATCCATAAAAGAAAAATGGGAATCGCGGCAAATGCACCATAGACTATGGTATAGCTGGTAAAGTTTGCCATGACAAAACCAAACAGGTTTTTGAGTAGTTCAAAGGTTGTTGCACCGAATATCGCAGCAATTGCTGCTGCTTTTGCAGGAACAGTACGATTTGGAATTGTCCAGTACAGTATAAAAAAACCTAGAATACTCAGTGCAAAGGAAACCATCCAAAGTAAAAAAGCTCCATCCAGTTCATATCCTGCAAAATTATTGCTCAGAATATTCATTGAAGCCAAAGTTGATGAAATAACAAAAGCACTGCCCAATAAAATAGGACCAAGAGAAATAATCGTCCAGTAACGCATAAACCCGATAATGCCATTACGTGTTTCTTGTACTCGCCAGATACGGTTAAAAACAGTTTCGATACTGGTAAGCATCATGACAGTGGTGATAAACAGAAATAAGATACCGATAACAGTGAGGTTGCTGGATTTTTCTGTAAAGGCATTCAGTGCTTTATCGAAAGCAATGCTAGATTTGGGTAAAAAATTACTATAAATCATTTGTTGCAGTTGTTGGCGAGCTGGCTCAAGTGCCTTGATTGATGAGATGATCACCAAAAAAACTGTCAGCATGGGAACAACAGCAAATAAGGTCGTATAGGTCAAAGACGCAGATTGATCACGACAGCGATCAGCTTCAAAGCGTCTTAAAACAAATAAGATAAATTGAAACCAGTTTTGTTCGTAGAAGGGTAATTTTTTAACTAAATCTATCATAAAGGGCTAGACTCAAATCTTTTTAATGATCTTTATTACATTTTGATTGAATAGCTTAACCAAAAAATGCAAAAAATACCGTATAGTTTTCTTTTTAATCGTTATTCAAAAAAATATGCAACCTTACGTACTCGTTTTATATTACAGCAAATATGGTTCAACAAAAGAAATGGCGCACTTGATGGCAGATGGTATTGAGTCATCTGGCATATCGGTAAAAATACGAACTGTTCCAAATCTTGCGACTGTTGTTACACAGGCAGCGCCGAGTATCCCGGACGAAGGTGATATTTACTGTACTCTTGATGATTTGGCAAATTGTTCTGGTCTTGCACTAGGTTCACCAACACGCTTTGGAAATATGGCGTCTGAAATGAAGTATTTTTGGGACCAAACGACCAGTCTTTGGTTAAATGGAGCATTACATAACAAACCTGCATGTGTATTCACATCATCAGGATCTATGCATGGAGGGCAGGAAAGCACTTTATTGAGTATGCTTCCTCCATTGTTCCACCATGGGATGATCATCATGGGACTAAGTAATGCTACACCAGCATTATCTAACACTAAAACAGGCGGGACACCTTATGGTGCGAGTCATGTGAGTGGTACGCGGCATGACCTGAGTTTAAGTCAGGATGAAAAAATCTTGTGTGAAGAACAAGGCAAACGTTTGGGTAACATTGTAAAAAAATTACAGGTATTTTAGGTAGATATGGATCGAAAGTGAATCATCCACACACTTTCGATCAGATTTAAAATTATTTTACATTGAAGCGGTGATTACATTTTAGGCAGAGATAGTCAAAGAAAAGGTTCTTGTCTACGATGACTCCCGCTTTTTTACCAAAGCGATTACCCAAAACTCCTCCTGTGATCCCGATACTTATTGCCCCGACAAAAGTACCGATCGTTCCCCCTACAATAACGCCAAGAGGTCCAGCTACTGTACCAATGGCAGCACCAACTGATGCTCCAGATGCAGCGCCACCGACAGTACCAGCAGTCGCTCCAGCTGAAGTTAAAAGAATACCGCCCACTTTTTTAAGTGGTTTTTCTTCATGATCCCTTTTTTCAATTTCTGTTGAACCACATTTAGGACATTGCATAAATTTTCATTCTTCCTGTCGAACTCATGTCAAAAATCTTTTAATCAAGATAAACCTGAGTGGATTTTGATATTTTAAAATTGAAATATAATTGAAAACATTATTTCAGGTATATAGCAATTTCCCTTGATTCTAGCGAATAATACTAAAAAGTATTTATATTCCTTGTAAGTAGCTTTACTCAAATTGATTGAAATATGAAGAAAAATTGTAGATTAAGAAATAAAGAAAACCAAATTTGAGAAATTGATATTCGATGTGTTTTAAATGGTGGATGGCGTTTGTAAGGCATTGCCTTGATTAAAAGATGAGTCTTGGTCAGGAGGATTTAAATAAATTTTATTTTGGACAAAAAGGAGTAAATCCTGAAAAAGCGGATGCCAGTTATTGCAAGGTTGTGTAAATAATAGGGGCCAGAAAAACTCGAACTTTAAACCGACATCATCTTCGCAAAAATGTGACCAAGTATCAGTAAGTAGCTCATGTGAATTATACAGAAATATATACAAGTTAGGCTCCGCTTCTTTAGGATAATGTATTCTTGGGGACAACTTTCCGCATTTTTCATGTTCTATATGGGGGATAAACCGCATATAACATAGTGTTATCATTTTGAGTGGCACTATTTATTATCTAACTAAAAAAT
>NZ_OOGT01000370.1 GCF_900323515.1 Acinetobacter stercoris
TATTATTATAGATAATAAAACCTATAAGACTGATGCCAATGGCGTAGCATCATTTAATGTTCAAGTTCCAAAGTCTACTAAACAAGTGGTGGTGAACTTTAAAAAAGAAGGTTTTGTAAACCAGTCCGTTTTATATGATGTTCCAACGACAAAAGCCATTAATATTTCAGCAAGTTTGTTACCAGTTAAGCAAACCATCACAGTTGATCATATAGAACTTGCACAAACCATTGAAAGTAAAGAACTACATGCCAGGATTGACATTCCTGCATCGGCATTTGTGCTGCCAAATGGTAAAGTTGCAACAGGTAAAATATCAGTTGATTTTACCCCGTGGGATATTACTGCAAATGATCTAAATGCGATGCCTGCTAATGGTGTTGCGAAAGATAAAAGCGGTAAGATTGTCAACTTGATTAGTGCAGGCATGATCTCAGCGACATTTAAAAATGCAGCAGGTCAGGAGTTGCAACTTGCACGAAATAAAACTGCCGATATTCAAATGGATTTACCTTTAAAGAGTATCAATAATCAGGCAATGAAAGCGGGTGTCAGTATCCCGATGTGGCACTTCGATGAAGCACAAGGATTGTGGGTCGAAGAAGGGACAGGTTATGTAGTGGATTCTGATAAGTCTTCGACAGGTCTAGCTGTTACAGCCAAAGTAAGTCATTTCTCAACATGGAACTGGGATTATAAGTTTGTAGCTTCTGGCTCAGTCTTTGTACAATGTCAGTCTAAAGGGGTAGGCGTCCCATGTAATGTGGTGGCAAAAGTGACATTGGAAGATGGTTCTGGATTTACTAAAGCAAATTCATTGCCAGCAGAAGGCACAACGATTGTTAATATGCCAGCCAAAGGTTCAATACATTGGACTGCAAAAGATGTCACAGGTCAATTAGTTGCAGAGAAAACCTCAGGTACAGCTGGGAATGTGATTATTGATTTAGGTATACCAACAACAGAGAATTTAGTGAAATGTATTTTAGCCGATGGTACAGCTGTAGCATGCTCTGGAAAAATAAATAATCAGTTAGATTTTTCAATATCGAAAGAAGGTGGAAAAGTTATTTCGACCTTAAAAGATGACGATGGTCTGTTAGATTGGAATGCTCAATCTTCATTCATTTATGATAATGGTGAATGGGTTCGATTTAAAGGCACAGCAACATCCACTGTAAATGGCAACGTAACTATCCAATTAACTGAAAGAGAGGTTGTTTATGAAGCAGGAAAAGGTCTATCTTATAAAGCAATGTGCATGAAAAATGATGAAGAAAATACAGGTTCAGAATCACAACCTTGGATGCAAATTGATTGGACTGGAAAGAGTTGCGAGATTGAAGTTCAAGTATATTCGTCTGATGGTGGCTCAGAGTCTTTTTACTTTAATGGAGTGTACAACCAACCAATACAAATTGATTTACCAGAAAAGTATTCTGGATTCTCTTATGATCAAAGTGGAATAGTTTCATCTATCTCAGTTACAGGAACTTTACTCGTTAATGATTGGCTATTAGGGACACGTGTTTATCTAGAGGGATCAGAAGATAGAAATCAAATTATTCCTTTATATATGGGACCGTGGTGGTAATTAATAGAATTATTTAAAATTCTATCTATGAATTAATCTTTCACCTGATTG
>NZ_OOGT01000005.1 GCF_900323515.1 Acinetobacter stercoris
TTATCACTCTGTGGTTGCATGACGACAATGATATGGAAAACCACCCCAGTTTCATCTAAGTCATCAAAATTTCAAATTATTAATGAAGACCAACTACTAAACTTAGGTAAAGTTATTCAAGAAGATAAAAAAGATCAATTTGTAGTTATTGGAAAAAAATATGTCTATTTAATTACTCAAGGCAATGAAGCTATAAATGAGATCACTCGATTAAATATTCCAAATTCAAAGTTAGCCTTGATTACAAATAGAAATAATGCATTAGAATTACACATAGATCCTGAAAAAAAAGATGATCATTTTAAGATGGATTTACTTATAAGCATCATCGTAGAATCCCCTACAGATGAAGTAGTAACACAATTACGGGCTACAGCCAAGCGACTAGAATACAATAAACGTCATATCCCTACCATAAGAAAAGGAAATCAGCTGGATTTATTAATAGCAATCCCTGTAGAAGGCAATATCCTAGTGTCAAATCAGAAGATAGAAGCTACTCAACCTGTTACATTTGCTAAAAATTATAAAGTTCAAATTGGATATAATAGTAATGCTAAAAAATCGTTAAATCCCATGAATATAGCTAAAAATATTATTAGTACGCCATTTACTTTGGCAGCAGACGCAGTCATTATTCCTTTAACAGGTATTTTCATCCTTGGTACAATTTTTGAAAAACACTAACACCTGCATTTTTTGTTTTAGATAATATAAGGCCTTATAAATATAGGTCTTATTTTTATTAAAACCCCAAAAACAGTTTAACAATAAAAGAAATAACAAAATAAACAATTTTAAGAATCCAGTCCTAGGATACGGTAAACTACGCTTATAGATTTAAAGCTGTAGAAGATAGAGTTCATGTCAGATTCAAAGTTTCCCAAAATGCTAGATTATGAGAAACTCAAGCAACAATTCGGGCAAAATCAAACTGAACATACTTCATACCATCAAAATGGTAAAGAAAATGAATTACATACTGAAATTGTAAATGAAAACGATGCATTAGATTTCAAAAATGAATCCAAGCCCAAAGAATATCAACGCCCTCTTCTTACAGGCTCTCGTTTGCGCTCATATGCATTTGCCGTGCTGACCCGTAAAGAATATTCAAAAGCAGATTTAATCGAGAAACTAGCGCTCTATGCTGCAGACAGAGACGAAGTAATTACGCTTGTTGATGAACTTGCCCGAGAAAACTACCAAAGCGACCAGCGTGTTGCTGAAATGACATTAAGAAGCCAAGTCAGAAAAGGCAAAGGACCAAACAGGATTAAATTGGCATTACGCACAAAACAATTGGATAAAACCTTAGTTGAAGAAGATTTAAATGAAATTAACTGGTATGAGCAAGCTTATCAGTTAAAAGTAAAAAAATATGGTACTGATGTCAGCAAAGATCCTAAGTTAAAAGCCAAACAGATTCGCTTTTTACAGTATAGAGGCTTTGATATGGATTCAATTATGAAAGCAATTACAAGAAAAGAGGAAGAATAAAATTATTATAAGAATGGTGGCAACCCTACTAGCAAAACCTCGGCACATCATAGTTCTGATACCGTTGCTACCTTCCGGTCCTGGCGGGGTTCTCAGAGTACAATTGCGAAGCCACCAGCAGGGCTACCATTGCAGGAACAGAGTATAGAGATTTTTAAGATTCTTTCAAGTCAGAATTTGTGTTTTAGGCAAGTTATTCATTCATTTGATTATTTCATCATCAAAATTGACAAATTATATTCCAGAATTAGAAATACAAGATCATCCTTAATGATGGAGAAAAAATAGAAAAATGCTAGAAGATTGTAAAAGTATCTTGCTTTTCCTGCTCTAGGCGTTTTAAATGACTTAAATTTTTATTTTTTATTATCTAAATAAAACTAGATGGTAATCTTTTGATTATGATGGATTTATCTATGCTCAATAAGCATGCACTTATTTTAGTCTCTTTGTTAGGTTCTGCATCAACATTTGCGATTCCTATCGAATCACGAGGGCTAAGCCAAAATGATCCAGGTTCATCCAGCGTTCCTACTGCTGTTGCCAGTAATGTAAACTGGGATTTGATGCAAAAAAACCAACAACTCGAATCACAACTTCGTGAATTACGGGGAAAAATAGAAGAACAAGACCATGCTATTGATCAGCTTAGCAAGGATTTAGCAAACCGCTACACAGATCTTGACCAACGTTTAGAGCTACTTAACCAAAAGGTAGATCCAGATAGTGCACAAACAGAAGAAGATTCTGGAAATAATTCTTCAAATTCGAATGAACAACAACCTACAACGCCTAATAATCAAGATAGCACCCCTAACAAAACAACAACTCAAAATAATGAGAAAGTTGCTGTTCAACCAAATAATGCAACAAATACTAGTGACCCAAAGGAGCTTGAAAAAGCTGCTTATACTGTTGCTTTAGATGCTTATAAGAAAGGCGGTGCAAAACAAGCTATTGCGCCAATGCAAAACTTTATTAAAAATAATCCCAATAGTATTTATACAGGAAATGCTTATTTTTGGTTAGCTGAATTTAATCTGGCGATTGACCCACCAAATTATAATGAAGCAAAAAAAAATTATGAGATTGTCGCTGCCAAGTTTCCCAATTCAGCAAAAGCGCCAAGAGCTTTATATCAACTTTATAGCATCGCTAAAGATGTAAATAAAAACAATGCTACAGCAACAGTATATAAGAACAAACTACTCAACACCTATCCTAAATCGGAAGAAGCAGGATATTTTAAAAAGTCATAAAAAAAGACATCTTATGATGTCTTTTTTTATTTTATGTGCGATGAAGTAACTATCTATAGGATAATAAATTAACGCACAATACCACGTTGAGATTGTTCAAGTGAATCAATCAACAACTGAACTTCATCAATTTCAGGTAAAATGTCATTACGAATACGTTCAACAGCTTGTTGTGAAGTCAAACCTGATTTATAAATCAGTTTAAAAGCTTCTCTCAAACCCTGAATTACTTCCTTTGACCATCCTTTTCTACGCATACCCTCTACATTCATACCGAATGCATGAGCAGGGTTTCCAGAGACCATCACATAAGCAGGTACATCTTTTAAAATTAGTGATGCACCACCGATCATGCTATATGAATCGATTTTACAAAATTGATGAATACCCGAGTTACCACCAACCACAACATAACTACCAATATGGACATGACCTGCAACACCCACATTATTTGCAAATATGTTGTTATCACCAACAATACAGTCATGCGCAATATGTGTATTGACCATAAGTAGGTTATAACTCCCTACTTTAGTAATCCCTTGATCTTGCACCGTTCCACGATGCAAACTGCAGTGTTCACGTATCGCATTATAGTCGCCTATTTCCAACCATGTAATTTCACCATTGAATTTAAGGTCCTGGCAGACCTCACCAACACTGGCAAACTGAAAAATTTCATTATGTTCACCAATACGTGTGTAACCACCAACCACAACATGTGAATGTAGTCTGGTACCTGCTCCAATAGTAACCTCTGGACCAATAATACAGTAAGGTCCAATTTCTACATCTGGAGCAATGACTGCGGATGAGTCAATAATAGCTGTAGGATGAATGAGATCGTTATTGCTCATGCCTGCTCTAATTTCTGATGTGAGATGATAATTTCAGCCGTGGTCGCTACAATTCCATCTACACTTGCAACACAATTGTATTTGTAGATCCCACGCTTTTGCATAACAAGTTCGGATTTTAGCACAAGTTGATCACCTGCAACGACTTGTTTTTTAAATCGGATTTTCTCCGCACCAGCGAATAAGAATAATGAATCTGGTGATGGTTTTACATTATTCATAACAAATCCCAGAATACCAGAAATTTGAGCCATTGCTTCAACAATTAAAACACCCGGCATAATCGGATAATTCGGGAAATGACCTTGCAAAAACTCTTCATTAATAGAAACGTTTTTATATCCCACAATGCCATTTTCAGTTACATCAGTAACGCGGTCAACCAATAGAAACGGGTAACGATGTGGAAGATACTCACGGATCGTCTGGATATTCATTGGCAATTCAGGAACCGTAAACGGTAGAGATTTAGACTCAGTCATAATTATTTACGCAATTTCAAAGTTGATTCAAGATACTCTAATTGAGCCTGTATATGATCAAGGCGTTTAACGATTTTGGTCAATGGCACATCTGCTAATTGTCTAAAGCGAACAACAGTCCGTTTCCATTGAGAATTTTCAAAAATACCTGTACCGGAAGAATATGTTCCTGGCTCTAAAATACTTTTTGTGACCATTGACATTCCTGTTAATGTCACATTATCCGCTATAGTAATATGACCTGCGAAGCCACATGCCCCTGCCAGAATACAGTTTTTGCCAATTGTTGTACTTCCTGCAATACCACACTTAGCAGCGATAGCTGTATTTTCACCAACATGTACGTTATGTGCGATTTGCACAAGGTTATCAATAATGACACCATTTTCTAAAATTGTGTCATCCAAAGCACCACGATCAATACTACAGTTTGAACCTATACGGACATCGTTACCAACTTTTACAGAGCCAAGTTGCGCAATCCGATTCCATTTCCCCTGATAGGGAGCAAAGCCGAATCCTTCACCACCAACAACAGTATTTGCATGGATACGCACACGATCCCCCAGTTTTGCAAAACCTGTTAAGGTCACATGGGAGTCTATAAAGCAGTCCTTACCAATCTCTACACCATCATCGATTTTTGATTGCGACTGTATAACCGTATTATCACCAACAATACAATTCTCTCCAATCACGACATAATGACCGATATACGCAGAATCAGAGACTTTAGCTGACGGGTGTATCTGGGCTGTTTTCTCTATACCTCTTGCCGTAATCTTATGCTCAAAGACATGAGTCAAAATTGCAAAAGCTAGATATGGATTATCAACGACGATAAAATTTTGATGTTGTTCCAGTTTGGACGTTAACTCGGAAGTAACAATAAGTGCACCAGCTTTTGATAGCTGTGCATCCTGAATATATTTTTCACCATTTACAAAAGAAATATAATCAACATCAGCTTTTTCCAGACTGGCAAGACCTTTTAAAATAAGATCTGATTGACCAATTAGCTCACCTTGAACAAGCTGAGCTAACTCTTCGAGTTTATATTGATGTATCTTCATCGATTATTTAAGCGCATTAACCTTTTGAATCATTTTATCAGTTAAATCATTCTTTTTGTCATAGGCAATCGCTGCATTTTTATTCAAAACAAAATCTAAATTGTTTTCTTGGCGCAATTGTTCAGCAGCTTGTTTAACTTTTGCTTCAAATGAACGATTCATCGCTTGTAGTGAAGCTTGCATTTTTGACTGAACACCTTGCTGGATTGACTGATATTCACTCGCTTTTGCCTGATATTGGGTTTGTAACTGCTGCACATTAGCACCCTTTTCCTGACCTTTCTGACGAATAGACTCAATATCTTTTGCCAATTGCTCAAGTTTTGTTGCTTGTGGTTTTACGGATTGTTCAAGACTTGCATTTTGTTGTTTCAGATAAGTACTATTTTCAACAACTTTCTCAAGATCAATTACGGCATAACCTGCTGCATGACTTAGACTGCTTAGCCCAATTCCTAAACCTAATATAGCCGCTGTAATTTTTTTCATGATCCATATACTCCATTTAAATTTATAAAGATAAAACAATGTTGTTAGTCGTAAAAAGAAAGGTCGTACTAGAAAGTACGACCGATCTCAAATTGAATTTCTTTTGTTTCATCACCAGGTTTGTCATTCAATGGGAATGCATAACTTAGTGATAGAGGTCCGATCATCGTAATCCAGGTAAAACCTACACCGACACTATAACGGAAATTACTTGCATCAAAATCAAAATTATCTTTACAGAATTGTTTGGCATTTACTGGGTTTGTAGCACCATTAATATATAAACTACCCGTTGGAATATCACATTGAGTATCAAATACCTGACCACCCTCAGCAAAAACCACTGGACGAACTTGACGCGCCCAATCACCCTTAAATGGTACTGGTAAAGCAAGCTCTGTACCAAAGGTTACCATTGCATTACCACCAACACGTTCAGGGTCAGTATCTCTCATTTTATTATCATTCAAATTAAGACTTGGATAGTAAGGACCTAAGGTACTATTATCATAGCCTCGAACCGAACCATAACCACCTGCGAAGAAGTTTTTATAGAATGGCAGGTCGTTACCAAAACCTAATTTACCATAACCTCGTAACACAAAATCTTTACCTAGTGGCAAGAAAGCTTGTGCATCATAAGTTACCTTTTGATATTCAACATCACTGCCAGGAAGTGCCACTTCAACACCAACACGGTGTGACATACCTGAAGTAGGGAAAATTGGACGATTCAGTGTATTGTATGACCAACCCAAGTTTAAAGTATATGTAAAGTATTCACCCTCATATTGACTTGATGATGTTAATGGTTCAGAACCATCCTTACATGAAATAACATTACCATGGTCATCATAGTTATTGTTATCAATATTACCTTGACAGTAAGAAACGGAGCTCTGAGTTTCCTTACCATCATTTTTCATCAAATAGTCTCTAATATAGGTAGAAACATATGGTCCTGTAGTTACTTTGGTATTATCAAGAGTAATACCCGCACTGATATTTTGGTTCTCATCAATTGGATAACCAAATGTTAAACCACCACCATAACTATCCGTTACATAGTTGTTAACGTTATAGTCACTATTTAACTTGGTCTTACGGTAGTAAGCATTATAACCACGACTCACCCCATCAATAGTAAAGTACGGATCTGTAACACTTAGATTGTAGTAATCTTGAGTTTCCGAACGAGAGAAATCCATCGCTACGCGGTTACCCGTACCAAAGAAGTTGGTTTGACTTAAACCCGCCTGGAAAGTAATACCACCATTTTGTGAGTAACCCACAGCTAAAGTGCTTGTACCAGAATGTTGTTCTTCAACATTAACATTCAAATCAACCTGATCAGGCGAACCTGGGACTCGAACAGGTTTAATATCGACAGTTTTAAAGAAACCCGTACGCTCCAAACGAACTTTAGACAAGTCAATTTTTTCATTACTTGCTAAAGCACCTTCCATTTGACGCAATTCGCGGCGCAATACATCATCAGCTGTTTTGGTATTACCAGCAAAGTTAATTCGACGTACTGTAACTTGTTGCCCAGGATTGATATAGTAATTTAAATTAACAATATGGGTATCATTATTAATTTCTGGAACAACATTCACCTCAGCAAAATAATAACCTGCATTACCGTACTTTCGTAAAAGCAACTGTTTTACAGAGTTTTCTTTTTGTTGAGAATAAATATCACCATCTCTATAAATTTGTAGTGCTTTTAACTCTTCAGGTTTATAAAGTGCATCGCCCAGAAACTTGGTTTGACCAAATTTGAATTGCTCACCTTCGTTTACAGCAACTTCAATAAAGATATTTTTCTTATCTTCACTGATATCTAGACTAGAGTTATTAATTTCAAAATTAATATAACCCTTATTCAAATATAGCGCACGCAATGCTTCCAGACTTGCAGCCATTTTCTCGCGTGCATAACGATCGTTACGAGTAACAACTGAAGCCCAGCCGCTTTCCTTAATTGTAAAAGCACGCTTGATATCATCCTCACTGAAAACAGTATTTCCAATTACGTTGATATTAAAAACCTTAGCAGCCTTACCTTCTTTAAAGTTAATATCAAGATCTACACGGTTATTTGGACGTGCAACAGTATCCACCGTTATGTCTGCATCGTAGCGACCTTGCTGCGAATATTGCTGAATCAACTCATTTTGCAATACCTGAATAGCTGATTTCTTTAAAACCTCGCCTTCACTGATCCCCATTTTTTTCAAGCCATCTGTTAAGGCTTCTTTTGGGATTAGCTTATTACCTTTAAAATTAATTTTTGAGATGATCGGTCTTTCAAGAACTTTAAAAACCAATGTTCCATTATCATTTACCGCCTGAATATCATCAAACATATTTGATGCATACAAAGCGCGTATGGCATCTGAAATTTGCGGATCGGAAACACTATCCCCACTATTAATTGGAATCATTGTCAGCACATTACTTGGCGACAGACGAACTAACCCCTCGATTTTAATATCTTTTACGACAAATTGATCTGCCGCATATACTTGCTGTGCAGTGACCATAGCACTGACCAGTGCCAAGGGCATAAATAAATGTGAGTGCTGCATGCCTATAGTTTTCCAGTAAGTTAAATTTCCATCTGTGCGTTATAAACGCATAAAATCATTAAATAATGCAAGGAGCATCATGCTTCCAAGCAGTACCATACCAATTTTCAGACCAACTATTTGTATTTGTTCAGAAACAGGTTTACCACGAATGGCTTCAATAAAATAATAGACTAAATGCCCACCATCAAGCATAGGAATTGGTAATAAGTTTAAAATTCCAAGACTTACGCTCATTAATGCCATAAATGAGATAAATGTTTGCCACCCCATTTCCGCACTTTGTCCAGCAACTTTAGCAATCGTAATAGGACCAGAAAGGTTGTCCAAACCAATTAATCCACGCACCATTTTGACTATAGAATTCAAAATCATGCCTGAGATCTGCCAGGTTTTTTCAGTCGCAACAACCAATGCCTGCGCTGGATTATATTGAATTGTTTGTTTAAATTCTGTAGGAATTGTAACTTTAGCTGTATGCGCCTGCACTCCCAACAATCCAGTTACATTTCCCATATTGTCACGTTTACCTTGTGGCATAACTTGTAAATGTACTATCTGCCCCTGACGCAATACATCAATAGCCAATAGTTTTTCAGGTGATTTCTGTACAACATCAACAACATCAAACCAATCTTTCATTGCAATGCCATTGACTGAAATAATTTTGTCACCTTCTTTCATGCCTTGACGAATCGCTGCACCATCTGGACTCATTTTTTCAACTACAGCAGGAATAACTGGACGATAAGGAATAAATCCTAAAGCATCAAGAGCTGATTGTTGTTGATTTTTCAAGAAATCCTGAATTGGAAGTTCAAAAGTTTTTAACTGACCATTTCGTTCAGCCTGAATCTGAATTTGTCCAGTCTCGCCAATACGGTTAACTAAAGCATAGTTTAATTTTTCCCACGTAGGCGTATCAGTACCATCAACAGAAACAACCTTGTCACCAGCTTGCATTTGCACTTGAGCAGCAGGAGTATTAGGCAGTATCTTACCTATTCGTGTATTTAACTGTTCCTGAGCGGGTAAAAATAAAATCCAGAACAATAACACTGCAAAAATCAAATTGATAAGTGGTCCTGCTGCAACAATAGCTATGCGTTTCCATGGAGATTGACGGTTGAATGCATAAGGTAAATCTTCTGTTTTAACATTACCTTCTCGCTCATCCAGCATCTTCACATAACCACCAAGTGGCAAGGCAGAAAGCTGATACTGGATACCAGACTTTTTAGATGTCCATTTTATCAAAGTAGGACCAAAGCCTATAGAATAAACTAGAACCTTAACACCTAGTTTTCTCGCTACCCAATAATGTCCAAACTCATGTATTGCAATGAGTGGCCCAAGCAAAAGAATAGCAGCAGCAATGATAAATAGAACATTCATAATCAGTGTTCCAGTCTTAGAATGTATGTTGATGCAACTTGTCTGGCAAGCCGATCCGTATCCAAAATTTGAGCAATGGATTCAGCCACTCCATTTTGAACGTGATTTAATGTATGTTCAACCACTTGTGCAATTTGTAAGAAACCGATTTGTTGCTTTAAAAATGCTGCAACAGCTATTTCATTGGCAGCATTAAGTATAGATGGTGCAAGACCACCTGCTTTCATTGCCTGACGGGCCAGTTTCAAAGCAGGAAATCGAACAACATCAGGTTCTATAAAATTTAATTGCTGTGTTGCAAATAAATCAAGCGCTGGTACATGCGTATGAATTCGCTCAGGCCATGCGAGAGCATGTGCTATCGGCGTACACATATCAGGATTACCCATTTGAGCCAAAGTTGAACCATCCACATATTGAACCATAGAATGAATGATACTTTGTGGATGAACTACAACTGTAACAAAATGTTCTGAAATTGAAAATAAATGACAAGCTTCGATCAATTCCAGACCTTTGTTCATCAATGTCGCAGAATCTACAGAAATTTTCTGTCCCATTGACCAATTTGGATGTTTGACCGCTTGAGCTGGCGTAACACTTTTCAACTCATCTAAACTATGATTTAAAAATGGACCACCCGAAGCAGTTAATAAAATACGGGAGACGCCCAGTTGAGGCTCTCCCTGCCGATCTATCTGTAAATAGTTTTGAGGTAAACACTGAAAAATAGCATTGTGTTCAGAATCGACTGGTAAAAGTAGAGCCTGATGATCTTTGGCAGCTTGAATCATGATATCACCTGACATGACCAAAGCTTCTTTATTTGCCAGTAAAACTCGTTTACCTGCCTTGACTGCTGCCAATGTAGGAAGCAAACCTGCTGCCCCCACAATAGCTGCCATCACAATATCAACTGATGAATGTGCCGCCACGTTGACTAACCCTTCTTCATCAGTCAATATTTCAACATCATCAACTTGATATTGCTTCAATAGCAGTTGCAACTCATCCACTTTGGATGAGGGAACCACCACCACTTTTGGACGATATTGTTTGCATATTACAGCCAAGTTTTGAATCCGACTATATGCCGTGACTGCAAAAACTGAGTATTTGTCAGGATGCTGTTCTAAAATCTTTAAGGTACTCTGACCAATCGACCCTGTAACACCTAATATACAAACAGATTGAGTCATCTATAAATCTACACCAATTAATTTTAAAATATACATTGCAGCAGCAAACACCGGTGCAGCAGCAAGCAACGAATCAATCCGATCTAAAACACCACCATGCCCAGGTAACACTCTTCCAGAGTCTTTAACACCAGCCCTGCGCTTGATCATGGATTCGAATAAATCACCCAATACAGATGAAAAAGCGGTCAAAATAGATAGGATAAGAAACAGAATATTTTGGGCAAAAGATAAATTTAAATAAACGAACTGAACAGTGATAATAACAACAATAACTGTGACAATCCCCCCAATCAATCCTTCTACCGATTTATTAGGACTAACATCTGGAGCAAGTTTACGTTTACCAAATTTACGTCCTATAAAATAAGCGCCGCTATCTGCACCCCATACCAGTAAAAACAGATACATCAGCCACCAAGGTGATGTTTTCCACACCTCAAATATCGCGGTTACGGCAGCACTAATTAATACTAGACCAATAACGTTTAAACTTGGATTATACCAACCATCATATTCAGGAAAATTTTTAACCCAATAAATACTAAACAACCAAGTTAAAATTGATGCACTCCACAATAGTAGTGCTAAGTCACTAAAATATAATGCTAAACCAGAAAATACAGCAGTCAGAATGCCAAAGCTTCCAGCTTTAATTAAATTTACCTGCTTCGTTTGGCTGGGCATAAGCTTAAACCACTCATACCCCGCTGTCCCTGCCGCGATAATCATTAACACTAACATTGGATATTGTGATGTTGTAGCAAACATACAGCTCAGCACTACAGCAACCAAAACCAATGCGGTAATTATCCGCTCTAACATTATGAATTCTCTATTTCTCTTGTTGAATTTGCTCTGAGGTTTTACCAAATCGTCTCTCACGCCCCGAAAATACTCCGAAAGCATGCTCAAGCTCTTGCACGTTAAACTCAGGCCATAAAGTCTGGGTAAAATACAGTTCAGCATAAGCGCATTGCCAAAGTAAAAAATTTGACAATCGATAATCACCGCCTGTGCGGATAAGTAAATCTACAGGTGGTAAATCGCCTAGACTGATCATTTTCCCAAACAAATCCGAATCAATCTGATCCACCTCAAGTTGCTGTTTTTTGACTTGTTCAGCAATCCTTTTCGCAGTATCTGCAATATCCCACATACCACCATAACTGACTGCAATTGTTAAAGTCATGTTACAAAACTTAGCAGTCCTTTGCTCTGCATGCAACATTAAATCTTGAAGTTCTGGAGAAATACGACTGCGATCACCAATAAAACGTAGAGAAATTTCGAATTTTTCCATACGTGGAATTTGCTCATTAATGGTATCTTTTAAAAGCTCCATTAATAAGTCGACCTCATATTGTGGCCTATTCCAGTTCTCACTTGAAAATGCAAAGACAGTCAGTGCCTTAACACCAACCTTAAGGCTGTGTTCTACAATAGGGTCTAGGACATTTTTGCCTTCACGATGCCCATCACCCTTTTGCAGATGTTTCTTTTTGGCAAAACGATTGTTGCCATCCATGATGATGGCAACATGTTTAGGAAGATGATTGTCTTCTGAATGGGTCATTGAAAATTAGACCTTCATTAATTCAGCTTCTTTTGCAGCAAGACGTTTATCTACTTCAGCAACATATTTATCCGTGATTTTCTGAATATCATCACCAGCACGACGCTCATCATCTTCAGAAATTTCTTTATCTTTCAACAAAGATTTAATATCACCTAAAACATCACGGCGAATATTACGGATCGCAACTTTTGCGTTTTCAGCTTCTGCTCGTGCAACTTTTTGCATGTCACGTCGAGTTTCTTCTGTTAAAGCTGGTAATGGTACACGAATAGAATCTGCAGTAATCGGGTTTAAACCCAAATCACTTTCACGAATAGCTTTATCAATTGCAGAAACCATCGTACGTTCAAATGGTTGCACGATTAAAGTACGTGAATCCTCAACACCAACGTTCGCTACCTGGTTTAACGGTACATCTGAACCATAGTAAGGAACCATTACACCATTTAAAATAGATGGATGTGCACGACCAGTACGAACCTTTGCAAAGCCTTGCTCCAAAGATTCGAGGCTTTTCTGCATACGTTCTTCGCTATCTTTTTTAAGATCGTTAATCATATGATCTTCCTTACTTATTTCTTCAAAGGTGTATAACTTAAAATTGCTGTAGTATAAAGAGCTTTCTCGCTCACGTACATCAGTTTGTAACGTGTGTACCTTCTTTTTCACCCATTACCACTGATAGTAACGCACCCGACTTATTCATATCGAATACTTGTAATGGCACATTATGGTCACGACATAAGCAAATCGCTGTTAAGTCCATTACGCCAAGTTTTTCATCAAGCACCTGATCAAATGTCAAATGATCATACTTGATTGCATCTTCATATTTGCTTGGGTCTTTATTATAAACGCCATCAACCTTAGTTGCTTTTAAAATCAGACTCGCCTCAATTTCAATGCCACGTAAACAAGCAGCTGTATCAGTTGTAAAGAAAGGATTACCTGTACCAGCTACAAATACACAGACTTCACCTTGAGTTAAATGGCGAATCGCATCACGACTTGAATATGATTCAACCACAGTTCCAATTGGTAAAGCTGACATTAAACGGGTTTTGATATTCCGGCGAACCAAAGCATCACGCATCGCCAGGCCATTCATCACTGTTGCAAGCATACCCATTTGGTCACCAGTCACACGACCAACCAGACCGTCTTTTTGTAGCTGGCTACCACGATATAGGTTACCACCACCAACCACGATCCCAACTTGCACACCAAGCCCAACCAGATGTGCGATAGAAAGCGACATTTGATCCAGAACCTGGGCATCAATCCCCATATCTTTATTGCCCGCTAAAGCCTCACCAGAAAGCTTTAACAGGATACGTGAATAACGTGGATTTTTTGAATCAGACATACCGTAAACTCCCAAACTTATCTATAACTTAAATATTCTTTAAATGACCAATCTTGTTTTAAGCCGATTTAATCTTGATTAACTTTGCAAATAAATCATATTCATCAGCATCGGTAATTTCGACTTCGAGTAAATCGCCTGCTTTAATTTGGCTCTTATCTATATCTTCAACAAAGACGTTCCCATCAATTTCAGGTGCATCTGCATACGAACGTGCAACAGCTACAGGATATTCATCTTCAAGCCCATCAACCAGTACAGTCATAGTCTGACCAATACGTTTTTGTAGTTTTGCGGATGAAATTTCCTGTTGAACCTGCATAAAACGCTCATAGCGCTCTTGCTTAATTTCCTCAGCAACATGATCAGGCAAATCATTTGCTGTAGCACCTTCTACAGGTGAGTATGTAAAACAGCCAACCCGATCCAACTGAGCCTCTTTAAGCCAGTCTAGAAGCATTTGAAAATCTTCTTCTGTTTCACCGGGGAAACCAACCACAAATGTTGAGCGAATGACAAGTTCAGGACACTTTTCACGCCACAGTTTTAATCGCTCTAGTGTGTTTTCACTATGCGCTGGACGTTTCATGAGTTTTAAAATACGAGGACTCGCATGCTGGAATGGAATATCCAGATACGGCAAAATTTTACCTTGTGCCATCAAGTCAATTACTGCATCAACATGCGGATACGGGTAAACATAGTGTAAACGCACCCAGATCCCTAATTGACCTAATGCCTCACACATATCAAAGAATTTGGTTTTTACTGGCTGGCCATTCCAGAAATCCAGCTTGTATTTAGTATCTACGCCATAAGCTGATGTGTCTTGCGAAATAACTAAAACTTCTTTTACGCCGGCTTTTTTAAGCGCTTGTGCTTCATTTAATACAGAGCCTACTGGTCGAGAAACCAGATCTCCACGCATGCTCGGAATAATACAGAAAGTACAACGATGATTACAGCCTTCTGAAATTTTCAAATATGCATAATGTTTCGGAGTAAGACGTACGCCTTGTTCAGGCACCAAATCTATAAAAGGATTATGCTTCGGCGGTGCTGGTACATATTCGTGTACAGCCTCCATCACATCCTGATAAGCCGCTGCGCCAGTCACTTTTAAAACATTCGGATGCATTTGACGAATTTTATCTTCATCTTTTCCCAAGCACCCGGTTACGATCACGCGGCCATTTTCACTCATGGCTTCGCCAATCGCATCCAATGACTCTTGTACTGCAGATTCAATAAAACCACAGGTATTAACAACAACTAAATCTGCACCATCATAATCTGATGCGACTTGATAACCTTCAGTTTTTAACTGAGTTAAAATTCTTTCCGAATCTACCAATGCCTTAGGACAACCTAAAGATACAAAACCGACTTTGGGGGACTTCATGAATCTGCGCTCCACTAGAATCCGCGTATTGTATGTCTTTTCTGTCCATAAAAACAGGTGGAAACGCGACTCTTTGCATAATGCACCAAAATACAACCAAAAATTTTTACAAAAACTCTTTTGCACCATTTTGGAACACAAAAGATTTGCAGTATGATGTAAAAAAACCCACTCTTTGTCACAATGACTCTTTTCTGCACATTTTTTGAATTTTCTTCTCAAAACCACCAGATTAATGCAAAGTTGGCGTGCATTTTGCTTTAAAACTCACAATATGAATTGTTAAGCTTTGCGCTAGTAATTGAATTTTTAGATCTGTGCAGATCCTATTGCGCTATTTTAATACAGGAATTTTTGGCTAATGGATCAATACCCGACGATTGACTATCGACTTTTAGTAGACAACATGTCTACAGCGATCTTGTTAGTTGATAAAGATTTAAATATTTTTTATTTAAATTCGTCTTGCGAAGCGCTTTTTGACGTCAGTTTAACTCGTGCTTTGGGTCAACCTGTTATCAATATATTACATGCACCAAATGATAGCTTTGATACACATGAAGCGTTACTTAATACCTTACATAAAGGTCAGGCCTATACTCGGCGTGAAGCCATCATCAATGTCAACTTTAAAGACATACATGTAGACTATACAGTCTCACAGTTAAGCACAGGTAAATCCTATCATCCGTTACTTCTAATAGAATTAAATTCAACTGACCGGATGCTAAAGATTGCAAAAGAAGAAAACTCGATTCAACAACACCAGGTTGCCCGACAGCTCATTCGTGGTGTAGCTCATGAGATCAAAAACCCGCTCGGCGGGATTCGTGGTGCGACTCAACTACTGGCTCGTAGTCTAAATGATCCTCAATATTCAGAATTTACAGATGTGATTATTAGTGAAGTTGATCGATTAAGAACTCTGGCTGATACTATGCTGGGTTCAAGGCAACTTCCAAGTTATGAACCGGTCAATGTACACGAGCCTTTAGAACGAGTTCGCTCACTCATAGTAAACCAGACAAAAAAGAAAATTAAAATTACCCGAGACTATGATCTATCCTTACCTGAAGTTAAGGCTGATCGTGATCAGCTCATTCAAGTAATCCTAAATATTAGTGTCAATGCCATACAGGCCATGACAGAAAACAAAGACTTTTTTGTAGATCACCAACCCGAGTTGATTCTTCGAACACGTATTCAACGTTTAGTCACTATTAATGGTGTACTTAATAAATCTGCTGTTCGCATCGATATTCAGGATAACGGACCTGGTGTACCAGAAGAAATATTGGAATCAGTCTTCTACCCTTTAGTTACAGGACGTGCTAAAGGTACCGGGCTTGGACTAAGCATTGCACAAAACATCATGCATCAACATAACGGAATGATTGAATGCCAATCAGTTCCAGGAAAAACAGTATTTAGCTTATATTTACCTTGGGAGTCGAACCATGTCGCGAAATAAAATATGGGTAATTGATGATGATCGCGCCATGCGATGGGTGCTCGAAAAAACATTCAAAGAAGAAGGTTTCGATGTCACCAGTTTTGAAGAAGCACAATCAGCCTTAAACCAACTCGGTACAGATGCGCCAGATGTCATTCTGACTGATATTCGTATGCCGGGTATAGATGGATTGACTTTTTTAGGAAAAGTTAAAAGCAGTTATCCTGATCTACCTGTTATTATTATGACTGCTCACTCAGATTTAGAATCTGCTGTGTCCAGCTATCAAACAGGCGCTTTTGAATATCTACCAAAGCCTTTTGACATAGATGAAGCACTTGCACTAGTTAACCGTGCAATCATGCATATCAACAAATTGCAACAGCAGGAATCTGCAAAAAACTCAACACCAATCCAATCAGCAGAGATTATTGGCGAATCACCTGCCATGCAGGAAGTCTTTAGAGCAATTGGACGTTTATCGCAATCACATATCACTGTTTTAATTAATGGTGAATCTGGTACAGGGAAAGAACTTGTCGCACATGCGTTGCATCGTCATTCACCTAGAAGCAGCAAACCGTTTATTGCTTTAAATATGGCTGCAATTCCAAAAGATCTGATCGAGACAGAACTATTTGGTCATGAAAAAGGTGCTTTTACTGGTGCAAACACACAACGCCAAGGACGTTTTGAGCAAGCCAACGGTGGCACTTTATTTCTAGATGAAATCGGTGATATGCCATTTGAAACCCAAACTCGCCTACTTCGTGTTTTGGCTGATGGTGAATTCTATCGTGTAGGTGGTCATATACCTGTTCGAGTTGATGTCCGTATTGTTGCAGCTACACATCAAGATCTTGAAAAGCTGGTACATGAAGGTAGATTCCGTGAAGATTTGTATCACCGACTCAATGTCATCCGTATTCATATTCCAAAACTTTCACATCGCAGTGAAGATATTCCAATGCTGGCTCAACATTTCCTGGCACGTGCAGGCAAGGAACTCGGTGTAAGCCCGAAAATCCTACGCCCAGAAACTCAAGAATACATGCAAAAGTTACCTTGGCCTGGCAATGTACGTCAACTTGAAAATACTTGTCGCTGGCTTACAGTCATGATCACGGGTCGTGAAGTCTATCCAGAAGACTTACCATCTGAACTTAAACAGATTCCGCTTAGTCAAAGCGCTGAAAACAATCAAACTACAAATGGATTTGACCGTATATCACTACATCATTGGGATGAATTATTGGGTCAATGGGCAATTCAAAAACTAAAAAATGGTGAAATGAAGATTTTGGACATAGCCACCCCAATGTTTGAACGTACTTTGATCAATGCAGCGCTACAGCAAACACGTGGCAGAAAACGCCATGCAGCCGAATTACTCGGTTGGGGACGTAACACTCTGACACGCAAACTGAAAGAATTAGGTATGGATTCTACAGATGATGAGGATGAAGAAGAAAAAATTTCTTTAACAGAATAAATTAATTTTTCTAGACTTAAATCCTCTGAATTCAGGGGATTTTTTAAACCATCTATACGATGGCAACCGAGCTTTTACAGCTAGTAATGTATTTCCTGAACTTCTAAACCATCTATACGATGGCAAACTAGAATAATAAAACGAAGAATGCATCAACATCAACATCAACATCAACATCAACATCAACATCAACAACATAACACAGCTTTGTATACTTTTACTTCAATACGGCCTATAAACATAAAAATTTGATTTATAAAATAATTTTTTCAATCCCAAAAATCAAGGTTAGCTCCAAATCAACCTTTAAAATTCTTTGATTTAATCAATAAATTGTTTTCTGATTTTTATCAAAAAGAAACTCATTTNAAAAATAAAAGCCCATATGGGCTTTTATTGGAAAGGATCAATCTTCTTTCATATCATACCCACTCTTAAACAAGTGGTTTGGTACATTCACAATCAATGAGTCAACCTTAGTATGCATATTCAAATCTTTATTAGGATAATCTAGCTGCTGTAAAAAATAGCGGATACAATTTAAACGGGCACGTTTTTTATCATCCGACTTAATAATCGTCCAGGGTGCATCAGCAGTATGGGTATGGAAAAACATTTGATTTTTGGCTTCAGTATATTCATCCCAGCGATCTAATGATTGAATATCTATCGGAGATAACTTCCAATGTTTTAAAGGATCATCTCGACGCGAGATAAATCGTCTTAATTGCTCTTCACGACTAACAGAAAACCAGAACTTAAATAAATGGATACCAGAATTCACCAACATCCTTTCTATTTCTGGAGTTTGACGCATGAACTGTAAATACTCATGTGGCTCGCAAAATCCCATTACTCGTTCCACACCAGCACGATTATACCAAGAGCGATCAAAAAATACCATTTCACCAGCCGTTGGCAGTTCTTTCATATACCGCTGAAAATACCATTGCCCCTTTTCAACATCATTTGGTTTTTCTAACGCGACTACTCGAGCACCACGAGGATTTAAGTGCTCCATATAACGTTTAATCGTCCCACCTTTACCAGCTGCATCACGACCTTCAAATAAACAAACTATTTTTTGCCCCGTTTCTTTTACCCAACTTTGTACTTTTAATAATTCGATTTGTAGAAGCTTCTTCTGAGCTTCGTATGTCTGCCTTGTCATACGGGTTTTGTATGGATAACTTTCAGGTAGATCATTACGTGATCCATCTTCCGACTCTCTTTTACCCTGATAAGCTAAAACAGTATTTTCAAATATTGGTAAATGCTTATTATCTTGATTCTGGATTGCTTCAAACGGTCCTAACTGATGATCAGTCATCTATTTCCCCTATGTATAAAATAAAATTACGTCTTAAGACATTTATTTTCAATTAAGCTTATGATTAATATAAACAAGCTGGCAAACAAATAAAGCGAATTCAATGAATGTATTGGGCATTTTTATTTATTTTTATATGGGGCAAAGCATGTTATTATCTGGATATATGTAATCACTTTCACTATTCAAAGATTCAATAAATAAGGCTCCTATCTATATAGGAGCCTTATTTTATTATCAAGCAGCTGTACGCTGTTCAATAGGTACAACTTTTCTTAGCTCTGGACCAGTATAATCAGCACTTGGACGAATAATACGGTTATCAGCACGTTGTTCCATTACATGTGCTGCCCACCCCGTTACACGACTCATGACAAAGATTGGCGTAAAAAGCTTGGTTGCAATACCCATGAAATGATATGCAGAAGCATGGAAGAAATCAGCATTACAGAATAATTTCTTTTCACGCCACATAACTTCTTCACAACGAACAGACACAGGATATAAAACAGTATCGCCTACATCTTTTGCCAAACGCTCAGACCATATTTTGATGATGCCATTACGTGGATCATTATCTTTATAAATCGCATGACCAAAGCCCATGATTTTTTCTTTACGTGCAAGCTTACCAAGCATTTCACGTTCAGCTTCTTCTGGTGATGTCCAGTTTTCAATCATTTCCATCGCGGCTTCATTTGCACCACCATGGAGAGGACCACGAAGTGAGCCAATTGCACCAGTAATACATGAATGCATGTCAGACAGAGTTGACGCACAAACTCGAGCTGTAAAAGTCGAAGCATTAAACTCATGTTCAGCATAAAGAATTAATGAGACATTCATCACCTGTTCATGTAATTCATTTGGTTTTTCACCACGCAACAAATGTAGAAATTGAGCACCGATCGAATCATCATCAGTGTTTTCTTCAATACGTACACCATCATGACTAAAACGATACCAATAACAAATAATCGCAGGTAGTGTCGCTAAAATTCGATCTGCCACATCCTGCTGTTCATCAAATGATTTTTCAGTTTCCAGATTACCGAGCATAGATACGCCAGTACGCATCACATCCATCGGATGCGAATCTGCTGGAATACGCTCTAACACTTCTTTTAAAGCTTGAGGCAAAGAACGTAATGACTTTAATTTTGCCTTGTATGTTTTTAACTGTTCAGCAGTAGGTAACTCACCAAAGAAAATAAGATATGCAACTTCTTCAAACTGGCAGTTTTCAGCCAAATCTTGCACATCATAACCGCGATATGTCAAACCAGCACCACTTTTACCAACAGTTGATAATGCCGTTTTACCTGCAACCTGACCACGAAGCCCTGCACCAGTTAGTACTTTTCCTTCAGCCATTTTTTTAATTCTCCTGCTTAAACAATTTATCTAATGTATTTTCAAAAGTATGATAATCAAGAAATTCATATAGTTCTTTACGTTGCTGCATCTTATCAAGCACCTGAACTTGGGTACCATTTTCACGAATAGAACGCATAACCTCAAGTGCGGCTTTTTGCATGGCACGCGTTGCAGATAATGGATAGAGTACCATTGCGATACCTTGCTCACCCAGCTCGTCTACAGTGTAATAAGGTGTATCACCAAACTCGGTGATATTGGCTAAAACTGGGACACCCACAGCATCACAAACTGTTTTATACATCGTGATATCCGTCATTGCTTCAGCAAAAATGGCATCAGCACCAGCTTCAACACATGCACATGCACGATCAATTACAGCTTGTAAACCTTCTTTTTGCAATGCATCAGTACGCGCCATAACCACAAAATTCGAATCGGTTTTTGCATCAACTGCTGCTTTAATACGATCCACCATTTCTTGTTGTGAAACAATTTCTTTATTTGGGCGATGACCACAACGTTTTTGAGCCACTTGATCTTCGATATGTACCGCTGCAGCGCCAGCACGAATCATCTCTTTAATTGTACGTGCAATATTAAATGCACCACCCCAGCCTGTATCGATATCTACAAGCAAAGGAGTATCTACACGTTCAGTGATACGACGTACGTCTTCCAACACATTATCTAGACTGGTCATTCCCAAGTCAGGTAGACCATAAGAATAGTTCGCGACTCCAGCACCCGAAACATATATGGCTTTATAACCAACCTGCTTGGCCATCATGGCCGCATAGGCATTTACAGTTCCAATAATCTGTAATGGCTTCTCTACTTCTAATGCTTGTCTAAATCTTAAGCCTGCAGACGTTTGTTCTGTCATATTCCCTTCCACAGTTACACTTTATTAATTGAGGCTTGAGTATAGCTAGAAATATCCACAGTTCTATAGCTTTTTAGAACAAAAACTCTAACACTTTAGTCAAATCGACTAAAGAACAACTCCTTATTCATAATATTTCTTGTAACATGATGTACTTATTACATATTGAAACTAGTATTTACATAGTATTGGGAAACTCTGATGTAATTTTGCTATAATAAATTCACAATCTCCTTTAACTTATTAATTTTATTTAACATGTCTCTAGACTTAGCACAAATAGAATCCTGTGGATGTGAATTTCCACAAACCCGCCGTGGACATGAACGGCGCTTATCCTTATTGCTAAGTGCAAATACTTTATTTCTAGAACGTGGTTATGATGCCGTATCCCTAGATGATATTGTGAATCATGCTGGAGGTTCTAAAGCATCCATTTACAAATATTTTGGTAATAAAGAAGGATTATTTATCGCTATTTGTGATTATCACCGTGAGTTATTCTTCAAAGATATTTGTGTTCCATTCAACCCTGAAATAGATGATTTAAAAAACTATTTAGTTGAAACATTAATTAATTTCTATCGTCACATTATTGATCCTGAGCATACAGCCTTTATGCGTCTTGTGATGGAGCAATCACAACGCAACCCTGATATAGCAAGATATCTGCATGAAAAAGGTCCAAAATTCATTCAAATGACTATTGCCAATATCTTAAGTCGCGCAGTAGAACAAGGCAAACTGGTATGTCCAAATCCACTTTACTCTGGAATGTTTTATTTCGGCATTTTAAGAAATTGTGAATGGCGTATCATGATGGGATTAAATGAACAATTTCCTGAACAAGAAATGATCGAATACATTAAATATTGTGTAGATCGTTTCCTAGACGGTCATCAAAAAGTCTAGTTTTTTTGCATTTACCGTTTGATATAGTATATTAGTCGATTCTCTTTTTCTTTCATCAACCAACAATTAATTGTTGGTCAATTTTTTATTGGCTTGGCAATTATTGTGGAGTAACCATGGCTCTACGACATTTTCTTACTTTACGTGACTTATCAACAGCTGAACTCAACCGCATTATCGAGCGTGCGCAAGAGCTTAAACGCATGCAACACAATAACGAAGTATTCCAACCTTTCGTTGGTAAAGTAATGGGAATGATTTTCGAAAAATCGAGTACACGTACCCGTGTTTCTTTTGAAGCAGGCATGAGTCAATTTGGAGGCAGTGCAATTTTCCTGTCTTCAAGAGATACTCAACTTGGTCGTGGAGAACCCATCGAAGACTCAGCACGCGTAATATCGAGCATGCTTGATATCATAATGATTCGTACATTTGGTCATGACATTGTTGAACGTTTTGCTGAATATTCCAAAGTTCCTGTCATCAATGCCTTAACAGATGATCACCACCCTTGTCAGCTTCTTGCTGATGTTCAAACCTTCGTTGAGCATCGTGGTCCAATTGAAGGCAAGACAGTAGCATGGATTGGTGATGGTAATAATATGTGTAATTCATATATTGAAGCTGCGCATATGTGGGGCTTTAAGCTTAAAATTGCTTCGCCTAAAGGTTATGAGCCACAAGAACAATTTCTTTCTGAATTTGCTCATTGTGTAGAACTTGTTAACTCTGCCGAAGATGCTGCTGTAAATGCAGACTTAATCGTAACTGATGTCTGGGCTAGCATGGGGCAAGAAGAAGAACAGAAAATCCGTGAAAAAGCTTTTGCAGACTATCAGGTTAATGAAAAACTGATGGATTTAGCTCATCCTGACTGTTTATTTATGCACTGTCTACCTGCTCATCGTGGTGAAGAGATTTCTGAAAACATGCTTGATCACAAAAATGCTGTAGTATGGGATGAAGCAGAAAACCGTTTACATGCACAAAAGGCATTGGTTGAATTTTTAATCAATGAAAATCTTAAATAAATATTCTTCACATATTAATAGGCACATCTAGTGCCTATTTTTTTGAGATATGTATAATAAAATACAGAAAATTATTATGTGATTTATCGCAATGAACCTTAAAGCAATATCAATAAGTCTAATCTGCCTCTGTACTACTATTGTTGCACATGCAGCCCCTTCAGAACTTGACCAGTATTTGATTAAAAAACAATATATTGACACAGACTTTAAAATCAAAAACCAAATCGGGTTAAAAGATTTACTATCTTATTTAAGTGACGAAGATTCCAGAACTCTCCCTCTACAAATTGATCAAAACACACTGATAGAAAAATTACGTCTACATACCGACCATATAGAAATTCAAGGTATTATTACTACACCAGATTTCAATCAATTTGAAAAAGATATTGGTGAGCCCGAAGTCAAATCACTATTAAAACGTAATATTTTAGAAAACTGTTCAATCATTTTTGAGCATGAATTTCAGCGTAACAATCCGTATTATGCTGATATCAAACTCAGTTCCGAACATCATCAATACATTTTTAAAATTTCAAATCAACAATGTCGTTATTAATTAAGATTTATGGACGTGACAGGCTCTGTTGCATAAAAATTGATAACTAACTGATTTTAAAGGCTGAGTATGAATTTTAATCAAAAAAAATAAGTCTAATAAAATTATATAGTTAAATATTTATACAATAAAGCCTTCTCAAATTATACAAGCAGACTTGAGATAATTTCAGTCTCCTAATTTAAAGCATTAAATATTCAAATTTACCGCAATAAACCTTGTGGCTGTAAAATAATCACTGCCGCACCCACTAAAACAATAAAACCACCCAGTATATCCCAACGAGTTAGCGGCATTTGATCGACCAACCTGAGCCACATCAATGCCGTAAAAATATAAACTCCACCGTATGCCGCATAAATCTTTCCTGATGCAGCGGGATGCAATGTCAACAACCAGACAAATACCCCCAAACTAACTATGGCTGGTATCCATAACCAATATGTCTTCCCCTGATTTAAAATTAAATATGGAAAATAACAACCTAAAATCTCGGCAATTGCAGTAACAAAAAACAAGAAAAATGTCGTAATAATTTTCATAATTTGAATATCCATTTTTCACCTTAAATCATCATGAAAAAACCCGTGCCAAGCACGGGTTTTTTCAGTAAAAAATATTTAAGCTGGTTCAGCAGTTTGATCTTCAAAAACTTCAAGTTTCAGACCAACAGCTTTGCCATTTTCTTTTTTCACAGATACAGCCACATTACCACCATGATCTGCGAGCTCACCAAACAGAATCATTTCAGCAAGCGGTTTTTTCAAATGTTCCTGTATCAGGCGTTGCATTGGACGGGCACCCATCAAACGATCATAACCATTTTCGGCCATCCAGTCACGTGCGCTTTGATCCACTTCAAGTACCACTTTTTTCTCATCAAGTTGTGCTTGTAATTCTGTCAGGAATTTGTCTACCACAGACTCAATAACAGAGGTTGGTAATGCTTTAAACTGGATCACACCATCCAGACGGTTACGGAACTCTGGTGAGAATGCACGTTTCATTGCTTCCTGATTATCATTACTGTTGTCTTGTTCAGTGAAACCGATACTTGTACGTGAAATACTTTCTGCCCCAATATTGGTGGTCAAGACAATAATCACATTACGAAAATCTGACTTGCGCCCATTATTATCTGTTAATGAACCATGATCCATAACCTGTAACAACAAGTTAAAGACATCTGGATGTGCTTTTTCAATCTCATCCAGAAGCAGTACACAATGTGGATTTTTATGAATTGCATCTGTCAGCAAACCACCCTGATCATAACCTACATAACCTGGAGGCGCACCAATCAATCGTGAAACTGCATGACGCTCCATATATTCAGACATATCAAAACGCACCAACTCGACACCGAGCAGTTTTGCCAACTGTTTTGTAACTTCTGTTTTACCTACACCTGTAGGACCTGCGAAAACAAAGCTACCAACTGGCTTATCAGGTGATTTTAAGCCTGCACGCGAAAGCTTGATTGCTGATGCAAGTGCTGTAATCGCTTCATCCTGTCCAAACACTACACGTTTAAGATCTCTTTCTAAATGCTCAAGTACAGACTTATCATCCTTAGAAACTGTTTTCGGAGGAATACGTGCAATCTTGGATACAATATCTTCAATATTTTCAACAGTAATCAAAGTACCATCATTTTCAGCTTTAAGACGACGCTGCGCCCCAGCTTCATCAATCACATCAATGGCTTTATCTGGCAAGAAACGGTCATTGATAAATTTAGCTGAAAGCTCAACCGCAGATACCAGTGCTTTATCTTCATATTCAACGTGATGAAAATCTTCAAACTTGCTTTTTAAACCACGTAAAATATCAATGCTTTCCGATATAGATGGCTCATTCACATCAATCTTTTGGAAACGGCGGGACAAAGCATGATCTTTTTCAAAAACCTGACGATATTCCTGAAATGTCGTTGATCCGATACAACGTAAAGTACCATTTGCCAGTGCAGGTTTAATCAGATTCGAAGCATCCATTGTGCTCCCCATACTTGAGCCTGCACCAATAATCATGTGGATTTCGTCAATGAATAAAATTGCATTTGGATTTTTCTTGAGTGCGTTTAAAAGCTGTTTTAAACGCTTTTCAAAATCACCACGATATTTGGTACCAGCAACTAATGAACCAATATCCAGACTATAAACTTCAGCATTTGCAAGTGGCTTAGGGGCCTTACCATTAACAATTAACCACGCCAGTCCTTCAGCAATTGATGTTTTACCTACACCAGGATCACCAACTAACAATGGATTATTTTTACGACGACGGCATAGAATTTGGGCAGTACGCTCGATTTCTTTCTCACGCCCAATCAAGGGATCTGTTTTTCCTTTCTGTGCTTCAATATTCAAATTAACTGTATAAAGCTCTAAAGGACCCGCATTTTGCGATGCATTTGCTTCACCTTCCAGATCTTCATTTTCTTCTTCGACCTGTATTTCATCTTTACGTGTTCCGTGTGATAAATACTGAGTCAGAGTTAAGCGGTTAATTTGATGACGTTTAAGCAAATAAACAGCAAAGGAATCACGTTCAGAATACATTGCAACCAGTACATCAGCACCTTCTACTGTTCGGTCACCACCACTGGACTGAACATGAAAAATTGCTCGCTGCAAAATACGATCAAAACTTTCTGTAGGATGAGGAGCTTGATCACTATTTTCACCAAGTTTCGGTGTATGTTGTTCTACGTATTCTTCTAACTCTTTTCGTAAGCTCACAATATCCGCGCCACATGCTTTTAATGCATTTACGGCAGAATCATTATCAAGTAAAGCTAATAATAAATGCTCAACTGTAAGAAACTCATGTCTCTTTTGACGAGCCATGCTTACTGCCAAACGTAAAGATACTTCCAATTGACGACTGAGCATAAGACCCCCCTATTCTTTGGGCTCAATCTGACAAAGTAGTGGATGACCTTGTGACCGAGCATAATTATTTACCTGGTTTGCTTTCGTCTCTGCAATATCTCTTGGGTAGACACCAGCAACACCTTTTCCTTCATAATGTACTGTTAACATTACTTGAGTGGCTTGGTCAAGATTCATTGCGAAGTATTGTTGTAAAATTTCGATTACAAAATCCATCGGGGTGTAATCATCGTTCAATAAAACCACAGCATACATCGGCGGTCGTTTGACTTGTGGAGGTGCAGTCTGAACAACAACATCACCTTCTGGATGCTCATCAGAGGCTGAACTCATACGTGGACTGATATGCCAATCCACATATCCTGTTTGAAAAAAAGAAGCTTTTAATTCATTAATTTGAGTTCGTTTCTTCGTACTACGCATAAAATATTGTTTCTTCATTACTGAGCATTTGCTTCAGCTTGTGGAATTTCAGAAATAATTGAAGTTGATGATTCAACAGGCTTTCCTCGAGACCAACTGAAACGTCTGATTACAGAAGTACCGCCATTTAAACGAACTTCAATAAATTGCGGATTAAATCCTTTTGGCATCGTCCAGCGACCAGTTAAACGGGCATAATCTTCAAAATTATATTTGTTGTCTTCCAAAGGCACTGTAAGCACCTCTGTCCCACTGATTAAACGCAATTCAACAGTTCCAGAAACACGGCGATGTGCTGGACTGACTTGTAAAAGATCAATCTGATATTCAAACGCATTTTCAGGTAATGGTTTAATCGCAAGATTTTGCACTGTCAAACTCAAACCACCGCGAAGTCTTAAAATTTCACGATACATCAAAGCCTGACTCAGATACTGATCTTTTTCAGCTTTGGTTGAATTTAATTTCTCCAATAAATCATTAGAATTTGTGACAGCAACATCACGCTCCTGAACAGTAGCATTTAGACTTTTATTCATCGCAGAAATCGCGACTTTTTGCTTATCTACAACATCAACAAGTTGTTGTGCATCTGCATCGTATCCAACAACACTCAATCCTTGTCTATGTCCAACAGTATAACCAATAAGCAAACTTCCTACGCACAGCACAACACCTCCAATCGCTAATGGAGAGTTGCCTCGCATAAATGGCTTTTTATTCAATTGAGCCGAGTTTGTGGAGTCGTTTGTTTCTGAGTTATACATCGTTCTCTCGAATTTTTTGAATGAAACAGATCACACATTTAAATCCAAATTTAAATGTGTGTGAAGTATTAAAACGTTTTTTATGGTAATAATCCAATGCCTTGTAAGCCTGCATTTTCAGCAAAACCAAACATTAAGTTCATGTTTTGAACTGCTTGTCCTGCCGCACCCTTGACCAAATTATCCTGTACAGAAAGTACAACAAGTTTTTTCGGTTGAGGTTTATACAATGCTATACGAAGCTGGTTCGCACCACGTACGCTTCTGGTTTCAGGTGAACTATTTGCTGGCATGACATCAACAAACTGCTCATTTGCGTAAAACTCTTCATAAAGTTTTTGTAGATCTGTATTGTCACCAGCATCTGTAAGATCCAGATAGATCGTACTAAGCATTCCACGAATCATCGGTACCAAATGAGGTACAAACAGGATATGGTCAAAAACACCTTTCAAACCTGAAATATTTTCCAGTGCTTCAACAATTTCAGGATGGTGGCGATGACCTGCTACACCATATGCTTTAAAGTTATCTGCATTTTCAGAATAGATCATTCCCATGCTCGCTTTACGACCAGCACCAGAAACACCTGATTTTGCATCAATAATAATACTTTCAGGTTTCACTAAAGTGTCATTTGCCCTGAATAATGGAGCAAGACCTAACTGTACAGTTGTAGGATAACAGCCTGGATTACCAACAACTTTTGCTGTTTTGATCTTTTCACGATTTAATTCTGACAACCCATAGACCGAGTCTTTCAATATATCTGGACAAGCATGCTCCAGACCATACCATTTTTCAAACTGTTCAAGATCTTGCAAACGAAAATCCGCAGCCAGATCAATAACTTTCGTATCGGCAGCAATTAACTCAGCAGCATGTTTCATCGCGACACCATGTGGGGTTGCAAAAAATACAACATCACACTGTTTTAAGACTTCAATATCTAGATCAGAATATGCTAAATCAGTTTGCCCTCGTAGACTTGGAAACATATCAGCGACGGGTTTACCTGCTTCGGTACGGGAAGTAAGCACTTTAACTTGAACATTTGGATGTCGTAGTAAAAGACGTAATAACTCAACGCCCGTATAACCTGTTCCACCCACGATTCCAACAGTAGTCACGTTCAATACCTCAGCTTATAAAAGTTTCCATTTCAACGACTTTATAGTATGACAGGAAGTTTTGATTTTCTAAACTGTTTTAGTTGGGATTGATGATTTTTTATAATCATTTATTCTGCATATCATCTGACAATAGATTGAAACTATACTATGAAGAATTTCACTAAAAGAACAAAATAATGCATATCAATCCAGATTATTTCTTAGAAACACCAAACGGCCGGATTTATACACCTGAGAGAAATAACCATGCTTGGCAGCAATGTTATCTTGCATTAAAGAAAGCTATTCAATCCGGACAATTTAACAAAGTATATCTACTCATTGGTTGTCAAGCATCTGGAAAAACTTCATGGGCAAAGCAGCAGCTCAAAGTTGACTCAAAGGCTATTATTTTTGATGCCATTCTTGTAAAATCCTCTGAAAGAAAAAAAGTAATAGACATAATTAAACAATCCGGCATGGAGTATATTGCAGTCTATTTTCAAACTGAATTATCAACCTGTTTAGAGCGAAATCTACTGAGACCAGCAGATGAAATCGTAGATCAATCTGCACTCCATAACGTATTTAATGCATTGGAAAAACCGACACTGAATGAGGGCTTTACGCAGATCATTATAGTTTAGAGATTCACCAACATATTCATCGCTTTCAACCAATAGAACATAAAGATAATATTTTTGAAAACTCAAAACATGATAATTAAGCTTTGGCATACCACCAGTATGGCATTGGACTATTTTTGAGTAACTTCCGATGCTGTTTATAATTTTGGTCAAAACGTTCAACAAGTCCCCAAAAATGTGGGCTATGGTCAAAATGTTGAGTATGTGCCAACTCATGTACACAAACATAACGTGTAATTTCTTGTGGGAATAATACCAAACCACTATTGAGCATAATGTCATGCCTAGCGGTGCAACTTCCCCATCGGGTTTTAGGCTGACGGACAGCACATTGACCAAAACTTAAGTTTATTTCATTGCTCACTTGTGACAAGTATTTAGGTAAATAAATCTTTGCATATGAAATAACAAATGTTTTTAAGTAACTCTCAGGATGCCGGTCACTGATAAATAGCTGTAAATTTTCATCATCAAAAATAAAAGACGATTTCTGGGTTTGATAAATAACCTCTAAAGGTTGATCAAGATTAAAAAGTTGTAAAGTTTGAGGTAATTGTCCAGTTGTACCGAGTTGCTGGTCTTGCTGTTTCTTCCATGTTTCAAGTAACCATTGTTCAGAATCATCTAAAAATTTCTGGATTTGCCGTTTGGTACAAAAAACTGGTGCAGTCAATCGAATTTGCGTTGGCTCAACACGGAGTCGTAATCGTGTTGCACGTGCATGTCGGACAAGCTTTATCTCTGGGAGTTCAATTCGCTTTTGCATAAATTATTTTTTAACACTCATCAAGTCATTCTTTGATGAAAACCCTCCCACTTTTAAATGGGAGGGTACAAATGAGTTGTTTTATACTGCTGTGCGTTCTTCGATTCCATCATTGGTAGCAACTATCGCAATGTCAGCTTTATTTAAAGCAAAAATTCCGTTTGTCACCACACCAGGAATGTCATTCAAGGTTTTTTCAAGTTCAAGCGCATTTAGAATATTTAGATTGTAAACATCCAGAATAACATTACCATTATCAGTCACCACGCCTTCACGATAAGCAGGATCACCACCTAATGTAACAATTTTACGGGCAACTGCCGAGCGTGCCATAGGAATAACTTCAACAGGAAGTGGAAACTCACGTCCAAGCTGCTCAACCCATTTAGAATCATCTACAATACATACAAATTTTTTGGCAATAGATGCCACAATTTTTTCACGGGTAAGTGCTGCTCCACCACCTTTAATCATATGCATGTGACGATCAATTTCATCGGCGCCATCTACATAAGCATCCAGTCCGCCAACACTATTCATATCTACAACTTCAATGCCCAGTTTTTTTAGACGTTCAGCAGTTGCTTCTGAACTTGCAACAGCAGCTTCAAGTTGAAGTTCTGGTAAAAGATCAATCAGGAAATTGACAGTACTCCCTGTACCAACACCTAAAATGCCACCTTTTGGCAAGTGTTTTAAAGCTGCTTTGGCTGCGGCTTGTTTTTTCTCATCTTGGGTTGCATATAGACTCATGGTATCACTCAACTATTTTTCACATTTGCCAAAAAATTAAGGCGCAAACGGAACGGGGTTTGTTACAATAAGCGCCTATTTTAAACTGTTAGAGGGAAGATTAACATGCTGTCTCGTTTGGTTCGACAAATTTTACAAGCAACGGTATATGACGTTGCAATCGAAACCCCACTCGAAGCAGCGCCACGAATTAGTCAAAAGTTAAACAATAACATTCGCTTTAAACGCGAAGACTTACAACCTGTCTTTTCCTTTAAGCTACGCGGTGCCTACAACCGTATTAGTCAATTACCGAAATCTCAGTTAGAACGTGGCGTTATCACAGCTTCAGCAGGTAACCATGCGCAAGGCGTGGCTTTATCTGGTCAGAAACTGGGCATTCGCGCCATTATTGTCATGCCTAAAACCACACCTGACATCAAAGTACAGGCTGTAAAACGTTTAGGTGGAGATGTCGTTCTATACGGTGATTCATTTGATGTTGCCAATAAATACGCCATTCAACGTGCAGAAGATGAAGGTTTGACATTTATCCCACCTTATGATGATGAGTTGGTAATTGCCGGGCAAGGAACAATCGCCAATGAGCTTTTGCGTCAATGGCGTGATGTAGATTATGTTTTTGTTGCTGTTGGCGGTGGTGGTTTAATCTCAGGCGTTGCAGCATACTTGGGTGACGTTGCGCCACACGTTCAGGTTATTGCCGTCGAATATGACGAGTCAGCCTGCTTAAAAGCCGCTTTGGAAGCAAATGAACGTGTCATTTTGCCTCAGGTTGGTTTATTTGCTGATGGTACTGCAGTCGCTCAAATCGGCGAGTTACCATTTGATGTTATTCGTCTGCAAAAATCTGATAACTCCGGTCCTATTGTTGATCCTGATGTTGTTTTGGTTAATACAGATGAAATCTGTGCGGCCATTAAAGATACTTTTGATGAAAACCGCAGTATCGTTGAACCGTCTGGTGCAATGGCTTTAGCTGGTATCAAAAAATACGTTGAGCAACACGGTTTAGAAAATAAAAATATGGTGTCCATTGTTTGTGGCGCCAACATGAACTTTGACCGTCTACGCTATATTGCAGAACGCACTGAACTTGGTGAACGTAAAGAAGCAATTTATGCAGTCACTATCCCTGAAGAAAAGGGTTCATTCCTTAACTTTTGCCGTACACTTCAAGGACGTAACATTACCGAGTTTAACTATCGCGCCAGTGATAACAGCCAAGCCCAGGTATTTGTTGGTATCAGTTTAAAGTCAGGTGAAAAAGAACGTCACGAAATTTACGATCTTTTAAAAACCAAATACGATGTCGATGATTTATCTGATGATGAAGTTGCGAAATTGCATATTCGGTATCTGGTTGGTGGTCACGCCAGTATTGAAAATGAGCGTTTGTTCCGTGTCGAGTTCCCTGAACGTCCAGGTGCTTTGTTAACATTCCTTGAACGTTTAGGGCCAACACACAACATCACCCTATTCCATTACCGCAATCATGGTGCTGCAGAAGGTCGTGTACTGGTTGGTTTAGAAGCAGAAGATGCTAAACAAAATCCCGATGGCCTGATTGAAACACTGGAAAATATTACTTATCCATATGTCGAAATTTCAGATAATCTCGGATATAAGCGTTTCTTGAAATAATTGCCAATGGTGAGTAATAATCTAACAAGATTCTTACTCACTTAAAATAAATTTAAAAAACTTTTAAAACCTTATATTTTTCAATCTTATAATTCACTCAACTATTTAACTTAATCAGTTTTCTAAATAAAATTACAAACTTTTCCATATTTATATTAAATACAAGCAATTTATGATACTGCATGATGCAGACCAATAACATTACAATAACGCTTATCAAATCACAGCCATTGGTGCCTCATCCTCATAAATATCATTAAAAACGGTAAGCAACTGTTCATTCAACTCATTATCAGTCGGAACGAGTAACCAGTATGGATCTTCGGCATAGATCACAAATAAAGTTAAATTATAATTTTCAGCAACATCTTTTAGATTTTTTAAAATTGCGTCCAAGGTAAATTGTTCATCATTACTATACATATGATCCAGATCTTGTTCTTCATCACCCTCTTTATAACGCTGATAGTAAGATCTGATATCCAGTTCAATCTTACTTTTTAACGCTTCAATATCCACATGATGTCTGTTATTTAACTGATCACATTCATCAATTCCATTATCTCGATAATTCGCAATATCAATTTGCTGTATATTGGAAACTTCAGTATTTAACCAGTCATATAGTTCTTCCAGATCCGACAGATCACCCGGCTCTTCATAATTTCGTAATTCGGGAAAAATAATTCGAAATGTCTCAAATAGTTCACTTTTCATATAGATTCTTCCAAGATTAATCTTTTATCATGACTTATAATTTGTTGGATGCTTAAAGCGTTTAACTATAAAATATAAGAGTTCGCCATTTCGTTTGATGCGCTCTTGTATAATTTCTGCACTTATTTGTTTTAATCAATTTAAGACATACTCAAAGGATAATTTTTTATATGGCACAATTTGCTGTGATCGGTTTAGGAAGTTTTGGTGCGACTGTTGCACTTGAGCTGATGGACTTAAATCACGATGTCATCGGTATAGATAGCATTAAAAAAAATGTGGAAAATATTTCCGATCGTTTGACTCACGCTGTGATTGCTGATGCAACCGATGAGCATGTTCTGGATGAGCTTAATATAAAAAATTGTGATGCGGTGGTCGTTGCAATTGGTGAAGATATCGAAGCCAGTATTTTATGTGTACTCCATTTAAAAAATCTGGGTATTCAAAAAATTATGGTGAAAGCAAAATCTCAAGCTCATCATATGATCCTTTCCCATTTAGGTATTACAAAAATTATTCATCCTGAAGAAGATATGGGGATACGGGTGGCACAAAATCTAAGCTACCCAATGATTCGACGCTATATGGCTCTAAATAATGACCGTTATATCGTTAAAATTGAAATTGCGAGCAATTTGCAAGGTGCTCAATACCAAACTATTATGGATAATACACATGACATTAAAACTTTGTTGTTGCAGCGCGGCTCTCATGTGATTTATGAAATTGCACCAGGCACCATTTTACAGGAAAAAGATATTTTAATTCTTGAAGGCCCTGTAGATGAGTTAAAACAGCTTTCAACGCGTTTCCTCTAATATGAAACAACTGATTAATAAAAAACATCAAAGTATCAATCTCAGCCCACCAAGTCTGCTTGCTGTGGGTTTTCTCAGTTTCATTATTATTGGAACGCTACTGCTTAAGTTACCGTTTGCACATAAGGGAGATTTGAGCTGGATTAATGCCCTTTTTACAGCGACATCTGCAGTCACAATTACTGGCCTTTCTGTTGTCAATGTTGGTGATTCATTTACGCTATTTGGTAAAGTTGTTGTCATGTTACTCATCCAATGCGGTGGATTAGGTTTTATGAGTTTTGCGATACTTGCTGCTCTCAGCCTCTCCCCAAAAATCGGGATTAAGCAACAGGTTATGGCACAGGAAACCATAGGTCAAACCAGTCTTTCACAGGCAACATTTACAGTTAAAGGCGTTTTGATCTATTCACTGTTTTTTGAAGCAGTTGGTACAACCATTCTAACCATTGCATGGATGGAACATTACGATTTCTCACATGCCTTCTTTTATGCATTGTTTTATAGTATTTCCGCCTTTAATAATGGTGGCTTTTCATTATTTCCCAATAGTTTAATGAGCTTTTCTGGGCAATATCTAGTTACTTTTACCATCAGTATGCTCTATATTATTGGCGGAATTGGCTTTGTTGTACTTATGGATATTAAACGGTGTAAAGGTTGGAAAAAGCTCTCACCAAATAGTAAATTAATTCTTTCAACAATCGCAGGATTAAACCTGTTTGCCTTTATTGTAATCTGGAGTCTGGAAGCCAATAACCCGCTTACGCTAGCTCCTATGTCTATAGGTGATCAGGCTCTCAATGCATGGTTCCATGCAACTGTTCCCCGCTCTTCAGGGTTTAATAGTGTCGATATCGGAAGTATGTCCAATCCTGCCACGCTGGTCACCATGTTTCTCATGTTTATAGGCGGAGGCTCATTAAGTACCGCTGGAGGAATTAAAGTTGGGACATTTATTATTGTTGCCTTAAGTGTTATTAGCTTCCTGAGACGAGAAGATGAGCTTACAGTTTTCAACCGTACCATCCCTCAACGCACTACGTTCAAGGCTTTAGCCGTTATTTCAATCACAGCCATGCTGATTATTATCGGCTTTTTTACCTTACTCATATTAGAACCACGGAAAAACTTTTTAGATTTATTATTTGAAGCCGTTTCAGCTGCTTGTACTGTTGGACTTTCTCGTGGTATTACACAAGACTTGAAGCCAATGAGCTTATGTGCCTTGATGTTTTTAATGTTTGCTGGTCGTCTTGGTCCTCTAACACTTGCTTATTTGATTGCAACACCGAGGAAAAGTAGAGTCAGTCATCCTGAAACAGAAATCCAAATTGGATAGCATAAAAAACCACTCGTTTTTGAGTGGTTTTTAGTCTTGAATTTAGTACCAATTCATTAAATTAATGCCCAAGCCGACATATGTCGCTCTATGGTTATAATCAATCAAGCTTTCACCATAACCATTAAATAACTGAAAATGACCACGCAAATTTCCGGATATTGGGAACGTCCAATCAAACTGGGCAGCACCATGTGAGTCACTGCCTCCTCGCAAAGAGTGTCGTAACATTAAACTAAAGTCATGCTTTTTATATCGATAAAATGCAGTTAAGTCACCACGCCCCATATAGTCTTTAATATCTGGATTATTATCATCTTTTGCATCCTCCTCAAGCCGGTACCAAGGACGTAGCATCAATGCGAAATTACCACGCTCTAAACCAAGATTTAGGATAACGCGATTCCAGCTACGGGACAAAGGATCAGAACGACCATTAGACTGATGATTTAAAGTTAAACCTAACAGACGCCCATTTAATCCCAATATCTCATAATTAGTTCTAAACATGAGGCTAGCTTCAGGCTCATAATTTGTCTCGCGAAATGGTCGAGATTCTTTGCTATTGTATGACTGCCAACGTGAAGACTGAGTATAGCCAACCCATAAATCTCCATTATCCCCAAAGATGTTTTCCCAAGCTTTGGTTTTCAATGAAAGCTGAAATTTTAATTCCGTAGAATTTAAGTCTTGTGGTACTAACACCCGATTATTTGAATTTGGACTATATGGCGTCTCATTTTTATCACTTGTCCAAAACGCTGGAAGTAAATAAACAGGTTGATAAGCACGAATATTAAACGTCCCTAATTTACTCTCAGGTGAAAGCTCCCAGCGTTTATCAAGCAATGAAGTATTTGGGTCAATTCTTGGCGCTTCAACAGCAAATAAGTTACTAACCTGATGTTTAATCTTTTCAGTCACGGTTTTAGGTTTGATTTCTTCAGGTGCAATTTCATCAGCTGCAACACGTTCAGAAACTAAAACCGGACGATCTGGTTCTGGAACTTTGAATAGCGAGTCATAGCAGGTTAAACGCTCTGCATTCGATTCCAAAGCAGCACATGCTTGTGCTGTCATTGGATGTAACGGAGAAGCATCATCTGATGCATGGCTTAATGATACTACCCCCAAGCCGAGTATTGATAATACGCTCAGCTTAAACGGTACGCGTTCACTTAAATTGAACGGCATAGTAACTCTCCAAAAATTATTTTTTTAGTTCACTTGTTTAATTTCAAAGCCCAATTCTAGCAGTGCATCTTTTTTAGCAAATGGCGCAACAACAGCTTTAACTGGCTTTTGATTGAGCAAATATACTTCTGTAACACGTTTTAGGTCATCAAGTGTGACATTTAGAATTCGCTCACGCATTAACTTTCTAAAGGCTGGTGTACGACCATGCAATAGTGCATAACATGCTGTTATTGCTTCTCCAGCTGGAGAACCTGGTTTATCCATACCAGAAATCAAACCTAAAATAGCTTCTTCAAGTTGATAAGGCTTTTGCTCAGTATTCATCAGCCATTCTAAACTAGCCTCGAAATCCTTAAATGTTTCTGCTAAACGTGGATCACGATAACTATAAAACCTGAATGCACACGCATTGCCATCATAACTTGCACCACCACCATAAGCACCACCTTTCTCACGGATAGCACTATGCAAGAAACCATTACGTAAATAACCAGAAAGTACCATCAATGGTGCTGCATCTGGATGAGAAACATCAACTGCCTGATATGCTGAAGCACAGAATTGAACATTAGCCTGAATTAGCCATGCTTGATCCTGTTTTGAGTTTTCCTGAGCAACTTGAGTTAAATAAAGTGATGACGTGTCTACATCCACCTTATCCCATACACTTTGCACTTCTTCAATCAAGCGTTCCGAATGCTGCTCCTCACAAACCAACAAAAATTGTTTTGGTGCGAGTAACAAAGCACGATGAATTGTTTGCAGCTCAGAAATAAATTCAGCATAAAGTGCTTCATCTTTTTCAATTTTTGCAACTAAATCACCTAACCAGTTTAAAGCACCTAACCCTGTGTTGTGATAGTCCCGGTTAGCCAATGCACTCATATTTCTTGATGCAATTTGCATTGCATAACTATGACCAGAACCTGAAATACGCGAAGCCCAACGCGTCTTACGTTGCTGGAGCAACTCAATAATCCGGTCTTTTTCGTCAAAACGTAACTTTTCGAATGCCAATTTTAGCAACCCAATGGCTTCTAAATTATGACTCAATGATTTTGTCGTTAGTGTTAACCAGGCAGAAATTTTACCTTTATCATCAACCTTGCTACGTAACGATGCCCCCATTCCCAGGCCACCACTTATAGCTGTTTGCAATTGTTGCAGTTGCAAATAGTTATAATCTCCAGCACCTACTTCACCCATTAAAATTGAAAGTAGATTAAAATAAGGTGACTGAACAATCGCATCAGGAATCTGGATCAACACTTGTTGGTAATAAAGCCCATTTGTTCCAGCATGATATAAATTTAATGGTGTATCGATACCATTACTAATCACTTCATGTAATTGTCCCTGAACAATAGCAAGCTCTGCTGGGATGTCTTCTAAGCCGACTTTAGGCAATAAATCCAAATCATCAGCTGTTTCTTGACGCGCCTTTAATGCTTCTGTTTCAGCAATAATCTTCGCCCTATCATCCTCGGTAAGCTTTTCACCAATTTCAGCTAAACGAACCTTTTCAGCTTCAGCTTCTTTGATAGATTTTGTCGCATCAGGAACCAAAGTCATCTGTACACGATGTGGATTATCCAGTAAATAAGTCTGAATCAGATTTGATAGCCACATTGGATCCTTAAGCTCTTCTTTAACCTGTTCAATTGCAGAATCAACATCCCAAACATGGATTGGATCGCTATGATGAATTGCGCTACTTAAGCCATTTAAAATTAAAGTTAATCCATAAGGTGTTCCGTCACCACTGATTTCACGTTGATGCAATTCAATTTGATGTAAAATAGCATCCACGATATCTTGGTCAACTGGCTTGGATGCTACTTCTCTTAAAACATTTAAAACACCATTTTTAAATGCTTCACTGTGTTCAGGGTTTGAGCCTTGAATTCCACAATAGAATGTCATTTCAAAATTGCTGTCATCGACCCCCATGATTGGGCCTGTAGACTGCGCATAACCACAAGTTTCCAGATAGTGACGTAATGGTGAAGCTGAGTTTTCGAGTAATACCCCTTCCACCAGACGCATGCCTAAACGCAACTTGATTTCGCTCGACTGCGGTAATAACCATGAAATGATATGATAAGTCTTATCTTTTAAATCTTCACTATCCACAGCATAAGTTTCAGTCACCTCTAAAGGCTGGGTTAAACGCTTCTCTGGCTTAGAATAAATCGTCGTACCTTTATCAAACTTAGATAAGGCAAGTTTTTCGAACTGTTCTTGTAGTTCATATGCAGAAGTATTACCAAATGTCATAAAAACTGCATTGCTTGGATGATAATGGGACTTATAAAAATCAACGAGCTCCTGATAAGTTAAATCAGGAATGTCTTTAGGATCACCGCCAGAGTTATAATGATAAGTTGTTTCTGGAAATAAATGATGTGCCAACTGATGGTAAAGCTGATCTGAAGGTGAACTCATCGCACCTTTCATTTCATTGAAAACAACCCCTTTATAAACAGGTTGTCCATCTTCCAGCTCAATACGAATCCCTTCTTGAGCAAAATCAAGTGGATTCAGATTTGCAGCAAATGCTGCATCCAGATATACAGATAACAGGTTTTGAAAATCCTTTTTATTCTGAGTCGCAAATGGATATGCTGTCCAATCTGCAGCAGTGAAAGCGTTCATAAATGTATTTAATGAACGTCGAATCATTAAAAAGAACGGATCACGAACTGGAAACTTTTCGGAACCACAAAGAGCAGTATGCTCTAAAATATGTGCCTCACCTTTTGAATCCATTGGCTGGGTTCGAAAAGCCACTAAAAAAACATTTTCATCATGTTCTGTTGCCAAGTGATAATGAATTGCACCCGTCACTTTATGTTTAAATTCAGAAACTAAAATATCTAAAGCTTCAACATGGTGTTGACGTATCAACTGAAACGCAGGGTGAATAGATTGAGTTAGGGTTTCAGTGACATCTACAGTCATGTAATTTCCTCATTATATAAATTTGAATACTGCCGGACATTATAGCTTTAGTTTTTGCAACAATTCATCCTTAAATCAACAATGTTTAATTGCTTTATCCAACTTTTTTAATCGGATTTAGTATTTATAAGAAAATTTAAGCACTTAAAAACTTTTGATGTGTAATTTTAGGTAAATTGTTCACACTTTTATAACCACATGCATCATAAAACAGACCTGCTTGTGTTACATCTGTAAAAAGTACGATTGCCTTATAACTTTTAGCTGTGTCTCTTGAATAAAATTCAATAAATTCTACCAATACCACACCCTTTAAAATTAGGCTAAATATGAAACCGTCTTAATCTGGTACATACCATTTCACCTGCTGCCGTCTGCCGTTTCAATATGAGGCGATGCAATTATAAAAAATTAGATTCTATTCTCACCTCATTTAAAACACCGCCAACCTTATCAAAGCTCATTATTAAGCTTTAGAGCACATATAATTTGTTTCAGGGAAACCAAACACCACACTGAATTTTATTCATGAATCTATTGAAAAACTGAACAATGATGTAAAATTGTTACTTTCTTTAAAACTGTGACCACAACATGACTAACATTGATCTTTTTGCGATTGGTAACGCATTGATTGACTTGGAATTTAAAGTAACTGATGAGTTTCTAAACGAACAAAATCTACAAAAAGGGACAATGCAACTCAGTGATGGTGAAACACAACAAAAACTTCTAGATCATTTAAATAATACCCAAGTTAACAAAGGACAAGCTTCAGGTGGATCTGCTGCAAATACTACAGTAGCATTCAGTGCCTTAGGCGGTTCAGCATTTTATGCATGCCGTGTTGGTCATGATGAGTTTGGTTCTACATATCTAAAAGGCTTGAACGAAGCAGGTATTACCACATCACTTAAATCAGTGAGTAATGGTGTAACTGGCACTTGTGTAGTTTTGTCTAGTGCAGATGCAGAACGCACAATGCAAACATATCTAGGGATTACAGCCGAATTATCAGATGAACAAATAGATTTATCACCGTTAAGAAGTGCGAAATGGCTATATATTGAGGGTTATCTCTCTACTAGTGATACTGCACGCGCAGCCGTAAAAAAAGCACGTCAGATTGCAAAAGATAATAACGTAAAAATTGCACTTACACTTTCTGATCCAGCTATGGTGCAATACGCACGTCAAGGTCTGGATGAGTTAATCGGTGACGGCGTTGATCTAATCTTCTGTAATGAAGATGAAGCACAAATGTATACTAAAACAGATTCAGTCGAAGCTGCTTTTGCCAAATTAAAATTACTAAGTAATGAAGTTGTCATTACATTAAGTGAAAAAGGTGCATTGGTTGGGAATCAATACGAACAGTTCTATATTGATGGTCGCAAAGTAAATGCTATTGATACACTAGGTGCAGGCGATGCATTTGCAGGTGCTTTTTTATATGCCCGAAATAATGGTGAAGATTTAAAAACTTCAACAGAACTAGCAATTCTTGTCTCAAGTGAAATAGTCTCTCAATATGGTCCACGTTTAGAACTTACACACTATGCTAAACTTTTGCAAAACTTCCAAAAGGAATGCGCGTAAATGAATAGAATATGCATGACTGAAGATATTCCTGAGCGTGAAGCCCGCTCTTTTGAAACAGAAGATGGTGATACTATTTTTATTACTCAACGGGATGGTTCTTTTTATGCATATCAGAATCTTTGCCCCCACTTGCAAACAGAACTTGAATTTTTAGAAAATCAATTTCTAGATCAAGATCAGGAATATATTCAGTGCTCAACACATGGTGCATTATTTGAAGTTGAAACAGGCAAATGCATCTTTGGACCGTGTGAAGGTGACTCACTTGAAAAAGTGAATATCAAAGTACATTCCGACGGTGGAATATATCTGGAAGACTAATCTTCTATAGGGACTGCCATGCTCGACTTCTTATTTAATCAAAATCTACTACCATTTAATTTAAGTTTTATGGCATTGATTTTACTCAGTATGGCAGAAACCATAGGCTATTACATTGGTATGCGCCCCAGTACTTTCATAAAGCGTATTTCTCCAGCCTGGCTAAGAGAATCCCCCTTACTCCAAGTAAAATTTTCAAAAGTTCTTATTTTTGTCTTCTTATTGATTACATTTAGTTTCGCTGGTTATTTTCTACAGCTTTTGTTCTTTGCTACACAGCGTCAATTGGCACCGTGGTACTATCTTATATTCCCGGCCTTGATTATTGCTATTTTCTTTACTGTATTTATGATTCACTGTTTAGATCAAGTGATAAAACCCAAATTTTCAGCGAACCGAATAAATCTGCTTGGTCGACTTGCAACTGTCTCCAGTGGCAATGCACGTCCAGGTTTTTCAGCCCAGGCACGTGTTCGTGACGAATTCGGCCAATTGCACTATGTTCAAGTTGAACCAGAATTTGGTGAACTAGAGTTTCAATCACAGATCATTTTAATCCGTTTTAAAAAATCTCATTACATTGCTAAAAAAATATCAGTTTCAAATCATTTATTTAATCCAGAGCTACACTTGTGATTGATTGATGATTTTAGTAAAAATTTATCATATTACCTTCTTCTATTGAGTAATAGGATTTATCACATCTATCCTTCGCTCTTACAGACTTTAAAAAGCATCTAACAACATCATGATCTATCCTATTAATACTATTTTTATTTAAAAAATCACTCAAATTAACTTTCCATTATTCACTTTGACAAACTCAACACAAAATAAAGTATTTGTGCTCAAGCATCGTATTATTCATATAAAAAGCAACCTATTATTGCTTAATTTTTAAACAATAATAAATAATATTATTTCAATATTTAGCTATTT
>NZ_OOGT01000023.1 GCF_900323515.1 Acinetobacter stercoris
CTTTTTTTATAAATACTTAAATTAAACTTTTCAATATCACAGTGTTCTTGATTCTCATCGCTAGCATGTGAGAAAGTTGCAATAAGAAAAACAGACGCAAAAATAAATATTTTTTTCATTGTCTTCTCATTTGTAGTNTTTATCTAACCATTTTTTAATTGATGCAATGTTTTTTAATTTAAAATGCATATAGTCATCAGAAACGCCGTCTAAACCTGAACTATCATTACCCAAAATATGAGTAATTGATTTCAATTGAATATTTTTATCATTTCCACTTATTTCAAAAAGTTCAACAGTATACAGTTTCCCACTTGGTTGAGGGTAACAGCAGTAAGTTTCAGAAAATAAAGTGATTAATATTGGTGCTTTACTTGGCTTTTTATAAAGACTAACTGCTTTCAAAGTAACACCAGCACCATTTCCTACACGACCATTAATTTTGTTTATAGAAATTTTTTTATTTTTCGAAATTAAGAAATTCTCAACATATTGATTATCTGGTGATAATTCACAGTTTTTTGACACAAATTTTGAATCATTCTTAGTAAAGATGCTTAGTTTATATGACTGATCAGGTAAACAATGCTCATTACCTATGTCACTTGCATAGGTTACTTGAAAGCATAAAATATATAGAAGTATAGAAAAAAAACTTTTCAATTTTATCACCTTAGAGTTTATTGTATTATACAANGATACTTTTTGCCTTTTTAAAATATTGTTTTCGCTCTTTTTTATTTGGAGCAAATTGATTAATAACATATGTTATTTTATCAACGATAGCATCAGACGCACCACTATCAGCAATATTGTATAGCTTTTTATCTAACCAAAATACGATAGCGGATCGAGCCGCATATTTGGGTTGCTCTAGTAATTCGGAGTCAACAGTAAAATCTGGCTTACCATCATCAGGCCAGATCTTGGAATACATTTTAGTTAAAACAGTATAATTATACCTACCAGTAGTTTGCTTTAATCCACGACCTAAAAATTTATATCCGTCACCATCTTGAACATTACCTAGTGCAAGTGATTTAGGTCTATTTTTGTCCATATACCATTTATTTGTAATTGTTTTTATTTTCAATTCATTAGGTTTTACTTTCGCATCAATAGCAGCTTCGTTTGGGTGTTGTTTATAATATGACGAGAGAGCAATTAAATTATTTGCAGTGTAATTTGAAATATCTTCTCTAAGACTAAATTTAGCACCTATTTCACCAAAAACTTGTGCCATAAAATGAGCTTGCCTTAATCTTGTATCTAATTTGTAGATAGATAAATTTGTATTTAGTTCATCTATTATTGGTTGCATTTTTTCTATGGCTACACCTGGCCACATCTTTTTCATTTGATCCATCGTAATCAATGGAACTTTAGATTTAACATCCTCATTAGTGGTCGGTTTATCAGTATCGGTAACCCCTTTAGTCACAACCACATCTAAATATACCGGTATGGTTTTAGGCTCAGTAAAACGTGGGAAGTAATCCGCGCTAACTTCTGTACCATCACGATACTTAAACGGCGTATTATCAGGCTTATAAGGTGATAGCTTGATGCCACTATGCAATATAGACCTGATCTTTAATGTACCGTTTTTGACTTGTAGCGTTGTATCTATTAGCTGGGCAGTAGGTCCCTTAAAGTACTTAACTTTGACATAAAACGGGATGTCATAAAGCTTTTTGGAATCCCTATTTTCATAAAAGGTAAACGTCGAATTAGCTATACCATAGTCACTTAGCATATACGGCGCTGTAAGTTTTCTCGAATAGAGTTTTAAATTACCTGCAACAGATCCGATCCGGTAATAACTATAGTCACTATCGCCGTCTTCAAGCATTTTAGACGGGTTTGGGGTACCGTCTGCATTCATCGGTGCCAGGATAAAAATATCAACATTTGATGTACCGTCTGACGTGAATGTTAAGGTACCAGACTCACTATCTGTAAGTTTATGCAGTTTTTTATTTTGTCCCACATGATGAATGATCATCGGAAAATTGCACATCGCCATCCCTGCTTTATCGACGATGAGCACTTGATAAGTATTATCAGACATATAAAAACCTAATTATTCTTCTTCAGTTGTTTGATTCGATTCATCATCTTCATGAAAGAAAGGGTCTTCAGGTGCTTCAATAGAAATATCATTACTATTCACCAATACAGAATTAAAAGGCTTCTGATGATCAGTGTAGAAGCGTAGTGTTGAATCCTCAATGGGATTATTTAATTTTCTTTGAGCAAGCAGCGCTGCCGTTTCCTGATTTGTTACAAATAATTCTTTTTCATCAATGTTCGGTGCTTCTGTTTTTTTACCATCCCCATCTAAATATTCAAATTTGTAATCTACCTTGTTACTAAAGTTATTGGGAACTGTAGGCAAAGAAGTTAAAGGCATTGTAACTTTTTCACCTGAGGTAAATTTATGTTGACCCGCATGGGATTCAAATTTACCAGGTGTAATAACCTTAATGCCGTCTTTATTTATAATAATCTGTGATCCACCAGCCATTGTTATTCATCCTCAAAAGGTGTTTATTAAAATCATTTTTAGCGTTAAAGTTGAACAAATAGTAAAACGTATAATTTTTGCACTTTTTTTTAAAGATATGACTTTTATACTGGCAATACAACTAGAAGACAGCCTGATCGTTGCAAGCGACAATCACTTTGCAAGAGTAGGAAAGAATAATGAACTACAACATAAAGTTGGCATGAACAAGCTTTATACGTGGGACTATGGCATCGTGGTGGGGACTGATGAGCATACTGTTATTGAGCGTGCGACTCAATTTTTTGAGTTAACAAAATTTAATATTAAGAAACTGCCAGACTGTTTAAAGGCTTCCAGATTACTTCGTGAAATGGAAATTAATCATGAGCAAGTCAAAATAACCAAACTTATGTATTCAATCTTTGAAGGTGACGACACACGGTTATATAGAATTGAACCGCTGCCTACAGGTGATTATGAAGTCTCAAAATTTCAGAATAATGAAATAGCTTTGTGGTTCTTTAACCCAAATCTTGAAAATAAAAGTATGGAAATAATCAAATCTTTATATGAAAATTTGAAAAACTTTGATGAATTTGAAAGTCCCTTAGACTGGATAAACTTTTATACGGTTCAGATCAGTAAATTATTCAAGTCACAAGCCAAAAAAGACATCATGATGAGCGAGTCATTTAATATTTTTTTCCAGAAAAAGGGCGTAACTTATTATGATTATTTAGAAAATGATGGTGATTATATTCCCTACGATTTTATCTATCCTGTAAATATTTAAGAACAAAACTCATAGATATGAATTTTGCTTATTGTACAAATTATTGTTGAACCAAAGCATAATATTAATAATACACATTAAAAAAATATCTATATAATCAATGCCTTTAATAGAATTTTTTATAATCAAAATTTAAATATCTCATGATCAGATATTGGTATTTTACTCTTTAAATGGGCTAATATAATCTCTCTTCAATTCAGCAACAGGTATTGTCATGTTAGATTTTTTAAAAAAGAAAAACAAAGCAAGCTTTGTATTCTTCATTATTACCTTATATTCAATTATTGGTTTTACCTTGGGTTATATCATCTGGGAATATCTTTTATAAGATAAGTTCAGTCCTGAAATCTATATTTCAATAGGGACAGATAATGAAACCTTATCTTTTCTCATTGCCACCAATGTTTGAAATTTTTTGATGTTTTTATTTTTTATAAATAAATTTTCTGTTAGTTCAGTATATTCATCCATATTCCGAACGAGAATAATTAAAACAAAATCCCATTCTCCCGCTACATAGTATGACTGTTGCACTTGTCTACATGAAGAAAATAATTTTCGTAATGATTCCAACTCATTGAACTGTTCATTAATCACTTTAATGGTTGTAATAACAGTGATATTAAAACCAAGTGCTTCAGGTTTTATTTTGGTATTATAAGATTCTATAACGCCTTGCTCACTTAATTTTTTCAGTCTTCTGTTGACTGCCGCTGTAGATAAATTCACAGACTCACCCAAATCTTTTTGAGGTAGCCTTGCATCATTCTGAATTATTTCTAATAATTTTATATCAAACCGGTCTAAATCAACATTCAGCATAAATCATTCCATATTTGATGAATAAAATGCAATAAATTTGCATCATCGCCAATAACTTGAAAAATTAAGTTACCATGATTTATATAAAATAAATACACATGATTTATAAGGTATATCATTGTGTTAAAGGGTATATTTTTTTCTATTTTTGCCTCTTTCTGTTTCGCACTGCTTTATTACTATACGAGTTTTTTACATGATCTGAATGGTAACCAGGCCTTCGGGTGGAGAATGTTCATACTTTTCCCATTCTTGACAATATTTATTGTTTTAATACAGGAATTTTCACAAGTCAGGAAAATTTTTAAACGGTTTGTCGAAAAACCAGCCTTTCTTATGTTGCTGATCCTGAGCTCTTTCCTATCGGGTCTACAGTTATGGTTATTTATGTGGGCTCCAATGAATAATCGGGCTTTACAAGTTTCTTTAGGCTATTTTTTATTACCGCTCGTTTTAATCCTCTGCGGATACTTGTTTTTTAAAGAAAAAATTTCTATTCCACAAAAAATTGCATTGAGTATTGCTACTCTCGGGGTTTTACACGAAATTTGGCGTATAGGTTCACTGTCTTGGGAAAGCCTGCTTGTTGCAATCGGCTATGCTGCCTATTTTGTATTAAGAAAAAAAATAGATACCAATCATCTGGCTGGTTTTTGGTGGGATACTCTGTTTATGCTACCAATTGCCATATATTTCATACAAATAGGTTGGTATAACCTAACAAATGTACTGAGTGACTTACAGTATTTAACTCTGGTTTTGGGCCTCGGATTTATAAGTGCTTTAGCTTTAGGAAGCTATATTTTATCCAGTAAATACCTTCCGCTGGTTTTATTCGGTTTACTAGCTTATGTAGAGCCCGTACTTTTAGCTATCGTATCGTTATTATTAGGAGAATCAATACAGCCCGACGAATGGCTGACTTACATTCCTATCTGGATCGCTGTTGCGATTATTATAAGTGAAGGAATATTCAGGTTTTTTGACATTCCAAAATGGTTACGACTTTAGAGACGTGAATCATGCTAATTATTATGAATAAGGAATCTCACAATAAGGTGATCTATCTCTGGAAAAATACTTGTATCAAGATTTTAGTTCTTGCAAATAAATAGATCATGCCTTTCATGATCTTTGAATCTTCACTATATAAGCCCTCTGATAAGTGAATCAAGAATCCCTGGCTATTTTTAAACAGCTTTCACTTGGATCATCGATAAACATTTTGCGATTTTACAAATTTCGAAATTGACCAAAAATATCAACTGACTTTCCCGTTCTCGTCATTGCACTTTAGAGCTTATCGATTAGACTCGAAATATAACAAATTGAACTCAATAAAAAGGAAATCGTATGAGCGAGGCATATATCATTGACGCCATTCGCACGCCGCGTGGAAAAGGGAAAAAAGATGGTTCACTCTATGAAGTGAAACCTATTTCTTTACTCATTGGTCTATTACATGAATTAGAAAATCGTCACCACCTCGATACCTCAAAAGTCGATGATATTGTCTTGGGTTGCGTTACGCCTATTGCTGATCAGGGTGGAGATATCGCTAAAACTGCTGCGATTGCTGCGGGGTGGAATGATGATGTTGCGGGCGTTCAAATCAACCGTTTCTGCGCATCTGGTTTAGAAGCTGTTAATCTGGCTGCACAGAAAGTCCGTTCAGGGTGGGAAGATCTGGTGGTTGCTGGTGGTGTCGAATCTATGTCACGCATCCCAATGGGTTCCGATGGCGGTCCTTGGGCACTGGATCCTGAAACCAACCTGGCATCACATTTTCTGCCTCAAGGTATCGGTGCTGACTTAATTGCGACTTTAGATGGCTATACGCGTGCCGATGTAGATGCCTTTGCTGTTAATTCTCAGCAAAAAGCTGCTGCTGCCCAAGCTAAAGGTTATTTTGACAAATCTGTTATCCCTGTTAAAGATCACTCGGGTGTATTGATCTTGGAAAAGGATGAATTTATCAAAGCAGGCTCATCTGTTGAAGGCTTGGCCAAACTTAACCCAAGTTTTGAAATGATGGGACAAATGGGTTTTGACTCAGTTGCATTACAAAAATACCCTGAAGCTGAAAAAATCAATCATGTGCATCATGCAGGTAACTCATCAGGTATTGTCGATGGTGCTGCACTGGTTCTACTCGCATCAGAAAAAGCTGTAAAAGAGCAAGGTTTAAAACCACGGGCTAAAGTTTTGTCTACGGCACTGGTTGGAACAGACCCAACCATCATGCTGACTGGTCCTGCCCCTGCTGCCCGTAAAGCTTTGGAAAAAGCAGGCTTAAGCATTGATGATATTGACCTGTTTGAAGTCAATGAAGCTTTTGCCGCAGTCGTCATGCGTTTTATCAATGAACTCAATGTTGATCCACAAAAAGTCAATGTCAACGGTGGTGCAATTGCCATGGGACATCCATTGGGTGCAACAGGCGCCATGATTTTAGGGACATTACTTGATGAACTTGAACGTCAAGGCAAAAAACGTGGATTGGCTACACTTTGTGTTGGTGGTGGTATGGGCATCGCAACCATTATTGAGTTGGTATAAGGAGAATAACAATGAGCGCAATTCAATATGAAAAAAATGCAGATGGCATTGTTATTTTAACGATGGATTCACCAAATCAGTCAGCCAATACCATGAATGCCGATTTTCGTGTAGCTCTGGAAAATGTAGTCAGTAAACTCAAATCTGAAACTGATTTGACTGGTGTTATTTATCGTTCAGCGAAAAAAACATTCTTTGCTGGTGGTGATCTGGATGAACTCATTTTAGCAACGCCTGATCATGCAACCGAATTTTTCAACATGACAGCAAAGCTTAAAAATGACCTTCGTGCCATCGATACTCTGGGCGTACCAGTTGTGGCAGCGATCAATGGAACAGCACTTGGTGGCGGTTGGGAAATAGCGCTAAGTTGCCATTATCGTATTGCCCTGAATGATCCTAAAACCAAACTGGGCTTACCTGAAGTAACCTTAGGCTTACTTCCAGGTGGCGGTGGTGTTGTGCGTATGGTACGCCTACTTGGTTTGCAAAATGCTTTTCCATTCCTGATGGAAGGTAAACAGTTTGGTGTAGAAAAAGCCAAATCTTTAGGCTTGATTAATGAACTTGCTGACTCCGAACAGGATATGCTCGAAAAAGCAGTGGCATGGATTAAAGCCAACCCAAAATCACAACAACCGTATGACGTTAAAGGTTACAAAATTCCAGGCGGTGATCCTAAGACTCCTGCAGTAGCACAAGTTCTGGCGATTGCTCCGGCTATGCTGCGTGACAAAACCAAAGGCTGTTATCCTGCACCAGAAGCGATCATGTCTGCTGCGGTTGAAGGTGCCCAAGTCGATGTGGATACCGCATTTCGTATCGAAAACCGTTATTTTACCCAACTTGCAACTGGTCAGATTTCCAAGAATATGATCGGCACATTCTGGCATGGTTTAAATGCCATCAAGTCTGGTGCTAGCCGCCCTAAAGATATTGCAAAATGGCAAGCGAACAAAGTTGCTGTACTCGGCGCTGGCATGATGGGGGCTGGTATTGCATATGCAACAGCGATCAAAGGCATCCCTGTCATTTTAAAAGACGTATCTGTTGAAAATGCTGAAAAAGGCAAAGCCTATAGTCAGAAACTACTTGATAAAAGAGTTTCTCAAGGTCGTATGACAGCTGAAAAACGCGATCAAATTTTAAGTCTGATTACCCCGACAGCCAATGCGGAAGACCTAAAAGGTGTAGACCTGATCATAGAAGCAGTATTCGAAAATCACGAACTTAAGGCTAAAGTTACTCAAGAAGCTGAACAATACCTGATTGATGGCGGTGTGATGGCTTCAAATACATCTACCCTCCCAATCACAGGACTTGCAACAGCCAGTAAAAACGATAAAAACTTTATCGGATTGCATTTCTTTAGCCCAGTAGACAAAATGCAACTGGTTGAAATAATCAAAGGTAAAAATACTTCAGCTGAAACTTTAGCTAAAGCCTATGATTACGTTCAACAAATTGGTAAAACACCTATTGTGGTTAATGATAGTCGCGGATTCTTTACAAGCCGTGTCTTTGGTACTTTTGTTCAAGAAGGTTTACGCTTGCTTGCTGAAGGTGTCCATCCTGCAAAAATCGAAATGGCGGCACTTAAGGCAGGTATGCCAGTAGGGCCACTTGCCATTCAGGATGAGGTTTCATTAACACTTTCCGAACATGTCGCAAATGAAGCTCGTGAGGCTTTAAAAGCAGAAGGCAAAGATCTGCCTCGTTCAGGCGCAGATGAAGTCATAGAAACGATGATTCACCAATTTAACCGTAAAGGTAAAGCAGCAGGTGCTGGTTTTTATGAATATCCTGAAAATGCGAAAAAGCATTTATGGGATGGTTTAAGCCATTGGAATAAAAACACACAAATTGCAGAGCAGGAAATGATTGACCGTTTCCTCTTTGTTCAATCACTTGATACCTTGCGCTGTCTCGAAGAAGGTGTGCTTGAATCTGTCATTGATGGAAATGTAGGGTCAATCTTTGGAATAGGATTTGCACCATGGACTGGTGGAGCGATCCAATTTTTAAATCAATATGGTTTAGAAAAAGCACTTAAACGTGCTAATGAATTAGAAGCTAAATATGGTGACCGCTTTAAGGCTCCACAAAAACTTCGAGATGCGGCTTCCTCAAACCAGCCAATAAAATGATTTATGCAAGTGATAAATGAGAGCAACTCGTTGTTTCTCATTTATAAAAATATTTCTAAATGCACACTTACCATTTAATCATCAGTAAGTGTGCATTTTATGATATAAAGTAACATAACAATCGTTTGTTTGACTTAAAGGTTCATCTTATGAGTAGCGTTACTTCTTCTGAAAAAAAAGGATGGAAAGCAATTATCATCGCTTTTATTCTGAGTTGTTTTTTCTTAGGCTTTTTCTACTTAGCAATCACCAATGAACCTGATTACATGCCAAGTCAGCAAAACAAACCGACTACTCAGCATGCATTTAAACAGCAGCCAACTATGTCAAAAGAAGCACTTGAGTCAGCTCAACAAGATGCAAAAATGCGTGAAGAAATGAAAAATATGTCTCCTGAAGAGATGCAACATATGCATGGTGCTACTGCAACAGCAGACAAGGCAAACTAATTTATAAACAAATCGTTTCAATAGTCAGCGATAACTGCCTCCAATTGAATCTTTTAAAAAGAGAGAATTATTTCTCTCTTTTTTTATTTCAAGGCATCATTGACTAATGCACTGTCTACAATCTGTTGCATCGTCACAATCTTTCCATCTTTTAAATGATAAAGATGTGCAAATGCAGCTTCAAATGCTTTTCCTGTTTGCTTATAAGTACCGCTATAAACTCCAAATGCTGCAACTTTGTCTCCATCAGCAAGATAAGTATGCACCTTTGCCTGAAAGGCATCCCATTCTGTGGCTAATCTTCGAAACACCTGAGTAAAAATTTCGTCGGAACCAACATATGTACCCGCATAGGGAAAACCTGCCGCTTCTGTCCATGAAGAATTTTCATCTAATAAGGCTTTCAAGTTTTTTGCATTTTCTTGCGGACTATTTTCATAAGTTGATTGGATCATTTGTAAATTATGAGACATATGTACATCCTTTTTCATTTTAAATCATTTAATCACAGCCGTTACCATTTCATTTCGCCAGTATTTACTTTCGAACTCAATTCCAAAGAGCTTGCTTCGCTTAATTGAGGATATCGACTTTTCATTACATTAATCACCGCAGCAGATTTTTTATGTACTGCTAATGTATTTTCAAAATCAACTAGATATTGATTTGTAAACTGAATCGCATTTGTTCCTTTAGGAATTGCCCCCAGATAATGTCCTGGAATCACCTGCTTGGGCTTTAATGCAATCATTTCCTTTAAAGTCTGACGCCAGACCGCTCTTGCTTTTGTGGTCTGGGTATCGGCTGTCCAGACATGGACTCCAGAAAAGATCCCCACGCCACCCAAAATCGTTTTAGTACTTGGAACCCACAAATATGCAGCATAAGAATTCGGAGCTTTAAATTGGATTTCCTGATTTTCCAGTTTCACGGTGTTTACTTTTAAGATCTCAGGGACAATCAGTTTTTCTGGTGCGCCAGTCTTTAAAATAGGTCCCCAATATGCCATTTTCGATTCTTTCGTCTGTTCAATATGCCGTACAACTTGTGAGGTTGCAAAAATTTTTGCTTGAGGGAATGCTTTTGCTAAAGGAGCTAAACCAAAATAAAAATCAGGCTCACCTGCTGTGATCAGAATATATTTTAGATTCTTTCCACTCTCCTGAATCATTTTGACCAGCTTGTCACTGTCATGCGTACTGAACTGGGCATCTACCAATATCGCATCTTTTTGACCTGTAATCAGTGTTGATGAAACTTTAAAAATCCCACTTTCTTGAGGACTATAAACTTTATAATTTAGTTGATCTGCAAAACTAAAACTGCTGAACAGGACTAAACTTAGAGTCAAATATTTAGTTAACATATTCATAAATTACCTGGATTTCCTGTTTCAATGAGATCTTCTAACTACAATATAGTTTGAGCATAATTAAGATTTAGAACATCATACTAAATACAATAGTTACTTTTAGTAAGTACTTACTTTTTTGTAAGCTGTTAATTTTCTTTAAATACTTATTTACAGGATTGTTTTATAAAATATTTTTTTTATTCATGATCATCTTGACAAAATAATAAAATGAGTATTTATCAGACTTTCAGCATAAAAAGCCTGATAAAAGCTAACTCAATATTTCAAGTGACAACGACATAGCGACAAAAAAATACTCTCGTCCCTAAGGGTTACAGCTAAAATTATCTCAGATTTCGTTACGAAATTTGAAAATGGTCTCGCCATTAGCTGCATTTCGTGCCTCATCTGCTCAATTTTAGCTTGTAACGCAATCTATTTATGAAATGTCAACAGACCCTAGATTCAATTAAAAAGTTAATGCACTTTTCCCACGTGTATGACCATCAAGGATATCACTATATGCCTGTTTTGCATTTTCAAAAGGATAAGTTGCACTGACTTCCCACTTAAAACGTCCAGCTGCAATACCATCCACCACATGTTGTAAATTTCCAACATTACGTTTTACCCAAACTGGGCGGACACGATTTGATGATACTGGACGACCTGCAATTGTGCCAATGAAGCCATTTGATTTCACCGCCTGAAGTGATGCCTGAGTTGCTTCTTCATTGCCAATCATATCAATAGATGCATCAAATAAATCTTGATGCACTGTCTGGATTCTTTGAAGCAATCCTGAACCATAAGTGACTGGTATTGCTCCTAAGTCACGTAAATATTGCTGATTTTTTTCTGAAGCTGTTGCAACAACCTTGATTCCTCTCTCTTTTGCCAGTTGAATCGTGATGGAGCCAACCCCTCCCGATGCACCATGAATCAATAAGGAGTCAATATTTCCAATTTCGTCTAAAATAGTCATTGCTGTTTGCCCAACACCAGCAATAGTTCCAGCCACTTCCCAACTCATATTGGCTGGTCGTCTAACCAGATTCACTGTCGGAACATCAATGACACTTGCATGTGTAAATGCACCACCAGATCCCAGAACTTCATCGCCGATGTTCCAGCCACTATTATTTGAATCTATTTCTACAATGACTCCAGCAAACTCAGTACCAAATGTTTGCGGAAAACCTGAATGTTTAAACTCTCCCGTCATACGGCGCGCATCAATAGGGTTGATTCCGCTTGCTTTCACCTGAATACGTGCCATACCTACTGCAAGTTTTGGTAAATCCGTAGTCACGACCTCAAGTACATCAGGCTGACCATACTTTTTTGCTATTAGAACTGAACTTTTCATTTTCAACTGGCTCATAAAATTTAATTGGATTTTTATTATCTTAAGTCAGATAAAATGTATGAAAAGGGCATGAAATAGATTACATTTTTCTAAAAATGCAACAATTCTTCATCTTCAAAACGTTATCATGCTGTGTGAAAGCTGTAAGCTTTGAAAATTGTTTTAAGTCCCAAATCCCCCATTAACCCAATAAAAATGCTACGTCTGTTAACATCACGTAGCATCAGCCAATCAATGCTAATCTGGCTCAAAAATAAAAAGAAACTAGCATTTACAGCCTATATCATGAATTTCAAACTGATCATTTAAAAGTTGCTGCAGCGTATGCTTTTTAATGCCATACATATCTTTTAGAGCTTCAATTTGTGCTAAAACCTTTACATCAGGTGCAGTAAAGTTTTTGCGTTTTGTCGCCAAAATCATTTTATTTTTGCTCGTATGTTCCAATGATACAAACTCAAAAACTTTGGTTTCATAACCATACGCTTTTAACAGCAGTGCCCGGATTGTATCCGTTAGCATTTCAGCCTGTTGCCCTGCATGAATACCAAACTGGAGCATCGGTTTTAAGATATCAGGGCTTTTAAGCTGTGGGCGCAGTTCTTTATGACAACACGGCGCACACATAATCATTGAAGCATTTAAACGTATTCCTGTGTGAATAGCGAAGTCAGTTGCAATGTCACAGGCATGCAAAGCAATCATGACATCCAACTTCTCTGGATGATATGTTCTTACATCACCCTCGAAGAAATCTAAATGTTCAAAAGCAACTTTTGCTGATATATCCTGACAAAAATCAACCAGATTATTGCGTAACTCTACTCCGGTAATACGTGGAATCTTATGTTTTTGTTCTTTTAAATAATCATACAATGCAAAAGTCAAATATCCCTTACCAGAACCAAAATCCACAACCCTGATTTGCTCCTGTTCAGCATTGATCTGGTCAAATGCTCCCGAAAAAATTTCCACAAATTTGTTAATCTGTTTCCACTTACGCGCCATGCTCGGCACAATTTGCGCTTTCTCGTCTGTAATACCCAAATACTTTAGAAATGGACGATCCTGAATCACATAACGATTTTTTTCTCTGTCATGTGTAGATGTATGTGCCTTTTCTGCTGGCTTTATTTTACTCGTAGTTAACATGGCTTTCTTTTTATTCTTTTTTAATTGGATTTCAGCATTTGCTGTAAATAGATTTGCCTGTTTACAACATTCCAGTAAAGGCTGTATCACGCCCAATGCATCTTGCAAAACATAGTTTTTGGTAATGTCCTGTGTTTTATATTTATACAGGCAGGTCAAAACTCGTTCACCCTGTAATAGAATGACTCTGAAGGTCATTTTCTCAAGCTCAGCAATTTCACCTTTGTACTGGCTTAAAATTAAGCGATCAAAACTATTTGATTCAATGGCTTGCACAGCTGCATCCAGAAATTGTTGTTCTTGCTCAGAGAGTGAAACCATTGAAGACATAACCTAAACTCAAATTTACTTATTTATTAATTCTAAAACTTCTTATCATAAAGGTAAAACTACATTATTATACAAGTGTATTTTTAAGATAAATAAAACATTATGACTTCTCAAACATTAGATAGTTACGATCCCCGAGAAGAACAAATCAATGCGCTCAGTCATGCTCTGGGCGCTATACTGGCAGTCATTGCCAGTATATTTATGCTATTAAAAGGTCATTATTTACCAGCTTGGCAAAATTTTGGACTATGGGTCTATGCTTTTAGCATGATTTTGCTTTTTTCCAGCTCTGCACTCTATCATTTTTCAACTGATCCTCATAAACGTTACTGGCTAAAAAAACTGGATCACACAGCTATCTATTATCTGATCGCGGGGACGTACACACCTTTTCTCGCCATCGCGATCCCCACAGCAAAAGCACATTATTTATTAATCGCACTCTGGATAATTGCTGGTATTGGCACGCTATTCAAATTAGTTTTCATTAATCGTTTTCAACGAATTTCCCTCATTGCATACTTGGTTATGGGATGGCTTGCATTACTGGTTATGGATGACATGCAGCGTTATTTACCATCTGGTGCAATCAAACTTTTAGTTATAGGTGGGCTTGCATACACGATTGGAGCATTGTTTTATGCATTAAAAAGAGTAAGATATACTCATGCCATTTGGCATATTTTTGTTTTGATAGGCGCAGGATCACATTTCTTTGCAATCTATCTTTACGTTATTTAGTCTTTTGGAACTCAAATTTCAGTGACCCTGAAAGAGGAATAATGGATTAATCCCGTTGTTTTTTTAAGAAATTACGCCTTTTTTTAAAAAGATTACGCTTTAAAAAACGAATTTTATTTTTACAAAGTGTAAGGTCCACCATGGCGTTATCATCATCTACTGCTACACCTGAAGTTCAGACAAACTCAAAAGCACGCGTTCTTTTTGCCAGTCTTGTCGGAACAACTATCGAATTCTTCGATTTTTATATCTATGCAACAGCAGCCGTTATCATTTTTCCACACCTGTTCTTTCCAGCAAGTACAGACCCGACGACTGCAACCATCCAATCTTTAGCAACTTTTGCTATTGCCTTTATTGCCCGCCCGATTGGTGCCGCCCTGTTCGGACACCTCGGGGATCGTATCGGGCGAAAAGCAACGCTTGTAGCTGCCTTACTGACCATGGGGATTTCAACTGTCTGTATCGGTTTACTTCCAACCTATCATCAAATTGGGATTATCGCACCATTATTGCTGGCACTCTGCCGTCTTGGTCAAGGCTTAGGGCTTGGGGGTGAATGGAGTGGTGCCGTGCTACTTGCCACAGAAAATGCGCCAGAAGGAAAACGTGCCTGGTATGGTATGTTTCCACAGCTTGGTGCTCCAATAGGCTTTATTCTGGCAACAGGTTCTTTTTTAACCCTGAGTGCATTTATGTCTGATCAGGCATTTATGCAATGGGGATGGCGTATTCCATTTCTAGCCAGTGCTGCTCTGGTGATTGTAGGTTTATATATCCGTTTAAAACTACATGAAACACCTGCATTCCAGAAAGTTTTAAACAAGCAAAAAGAAGTCAATATCCCATTTAAAGAAGTTGTCACCAAACATTGGAAAATGCTGATCTTAGGAACAATTGCTGCAATCTGTACTTTTGTTGTGTTCTATTTAACCACAGTATTTGCTTTGAACTGGGGTACAACAAAACTTGGTTATAATCGAAGTCAATTTCTTGAACTTCAACTAGTTGCAACACTGTGCTTTGCTGCATTTATTCCACTTTCAGCCGTTTTTGCTGAAAAGTTTGGTCGTCGTGCAACATCTATCGGAGTATGTATCATTTCCGCTTTATTCGGTTTGGTCTTCTCTTCTATGCTGGAATCAGGTAATACGGCAATCGTATTCTTGTTTTTATGTATCGGTTTAGCCATTATGGGTATGACCTATGGGCCGATCGGAACAGTACTTTCAGAGATCTTCCCTACCTCTGTACGCTATACTGGTTCAGCTTTAACTTTTAACCTCGCCGGGATTTTTGGTGCATCATTCGCTCCACTCATCGCGACAAAGCTTGCAACGACATATGGCTTATATGCTGTAGGTTATTATTTGACAGCGGCATCTGTTCTTTCACTTCTCGCTTTTCTGGCGATTCGTGAGACCAAAAATGATGATGTAAATAATCAGATTTAAGCGATTACAGGTTGAAAGCCAGTGATTGATCTCACTGGCTTTTTATTTGGTTTTTTAAAAGGTTCCATTTTTAATTTTTTTCTTTAAACTATTAATCTATAAAACAACAAGTTGAAAAAATAATGAATAAAATTAGTGATCAAGCTATAAATGAAACTTTAAATCTTATTCGGCAAAATCGTAAAATTGAAGCGATAAAGTTTTTAATGGAACACTCTAATTTAGGTTTAAAAGAATCCAAAGATTTTGTAGATGCATTGCAAGCTAATCCAGAGCTGAAACAGATCAAATCCGATAAGCACCAATCTGTTTCACATCATTTATATCAAGATAATATTGACACTTATCGTAAAATTCGGATTAATCTGACAACACAAGATGTGTGGATTATTGATCATGAGGGTCAAAAGATTTTGATCGATGAACACCATCCACTCTGGAATGCAGCACTAACAAAGTTTGGTGGAAAAGTTTATCCAACCAAGAGTGAATATTTAGAGACTATCCGAAACAAAAATACCGAGCTTGATCAGCAATCAACCACACTACAACGATATACAGAAGATAAAAGTTCCACAGCCTTGCATACTCATATTCCCCCAACTATAGGTGTTGAAAAGCGTAAACCTATATTTAATATGATTACCCTGATTTTAATTTGTACAGTTATTATTGTGTCGATTGCAATAGTGCTACAGCATTAACTCAATTCAATAATATCAATCGTCGGTGGTACTCTAAAACGAAAAGGCACACCTACCATCCCAGTGCCTACAGTGACAAATACATCCGCATTTTCATGTTGATATAAACCACGCTTATGTCCAAGTATGGATACCTTTTTCATGATGTAATTGGTCACCCACGGTAGTTCAACCTGCCCTCCATGTGTATGTCCAGATAACATGAGTGGGCGTGTTGGTAATTTAGGAACCATATCCACGGTGTCTGGGTTATGTGACAAAATTAACCAGGGTTTATCCTGAGGCAAATCTGGCATAAAACGCATGTCCGTTTTACCAGCCCATAAATCACCAATCCCAATTAAGCGAAAATCATCAAATTCAACAATTTTCCCTTCAATATCCATCACATTATTTTCTTCTAAAGCATTATGCAGTAGTTCTTGAATCGGTGGACCAGGGTACTGCTCATCATGATTACCATTGACCGAATAAACAGGCGCTTTAATTTCTTTGAGTACAGCTAGTTCTTCGCAAAGTTTGTTTTCAGGTTCATAAGTCCAGTCTCCTGCAACAACGACAATATCAGGTTGCTCCTGATTAATTTTACGCACAATCGTCTTAAGCTGGCGTTCATGACCAGAAAACAGGCCAATGTGTAAGTCAGCAATCAAGGCGACTTTCACAGGAGTTTTAAAGCTGTCCTCGTCACTCAATTGGTACTGCATCTTATGTATTTTTACGAAATGTGGCTCGATAAAACGTGCATAAATCAACACACAACTTAGTAGAAAAAGAAAAATTCCTTCATGTATGGAGAAATAGTCGACATAAGCAGCATAAATGCTAAAAAAAGCTAACGGAAATAAAAGATAAGATAGGTAAAATGCCAACAGATGGACGAAAGATTTAAACGGATGAATCGTTTCTGTTCTGGACTGGCTTACCCAGGCTTGCGCAATCCCCCATACGGCAACGATTGCAAAGCATATAAAAAAGTACAGAATAATAGATTGTGTTGTCCACATATTGATCTCAGCTGAGGGGAAGTCCACGCTTTGCCCTATATTTATCTTTTATAACATTCTCATTATACTCTAGACGGAAGTATTCTAAGTCAAATATTATGGATCGAACGTTCAATACACCCAAGAAACTGCATCATCTGAATAACAAAACTTTGCAAACTCGTACAACCGTACTATTGCTCACAAGTTGCTTAATCTTGGGTTTACCTGCATGTAGTACTTTACCTAAACAGGGTATGGAACCTGTCCAGTACGTTTTTGATACTGATACATCTCAAACTGATCTAGCCAAACTTATTGTTCCACTCAAAGAGAAAAATCCTGATTTAACTGGGTTTCATGTACTTTATGACCCTCTCGAAGCTCTTGCTGCCCGTATACATCTAATTGATAAAGCAGAAAAAACACTAGATCTACAATACTATATCTGGGATAACGACAAAATCGGTGCATTGGCACTTTATAAAATCATTCAGGCTGCAGACCGTGGTGTTAAAGTCCGTATATTGATCGACGATAATAATGCTAAATCAATGGAAGGGATTTTTTTGGCTTTGAGCCAACATCAAAATATCGATGTTAAGCTATTCAATCCTTATCGTTTTAGAAGTTTCCGACCTATAGATATGGTGCTTGATTTAAAACGCATCAATCGCCGCATGCATAACAAAAGCTTTATTACAGATAATCAGATTGCATTGATTGGTGGAAGAAACATGACCAATCAATACTACAACGCCAGTGATAATTATCAGTTTTCTGATGTTGATGTCATGCTGGTTGGGCAATCAGTTGACGATATTTCTCATTCATTTGATGAATACTGGAACAATAATTATGCCTACAACGTCAGATATATCGTCAATGCCAATAAACATCGCTTACGTTATTATGATTTAAAAGATCAATTACAAAAGCATTATGATGAAATCACAACCCAAAACTATTTAAATCTGACCAATCATTCCAACGACTTTGAAAACTGGCTCAACCACAATATCCAGCTGGATTGGGTAAAAGCAGAAGTTGTAAAAGATTCTCCAGAGAAAATAAAAGCAAAGGCAAAAAAAGAAGAACATTTAAACTTTCAGCTAACGAAACATCTGGAAAAGCCAGAACATAGTGTAGATATCATCTCTGCGTATTTTGTTCCGGAAAATAAAGGTACAAAACGTTTAAATGATTTATCTGAAGATGGGGTGCAAGTCCGTGTCCTGACGAACTCATTTAAAGCTAACGACGTTTCTTTAGTACATGCATTTTACCAAAAGTATCGTGTTGATTTGCTTAAGCATGGTGTTCAACTATATGAGTTTCAACCAGCCATTGATGCTGCAAATTTAAATGCCAATACTGAAGAAATTTCAAAAAAATTAAAAATCAGTTTGAAAGGTTTAAGTCGTTCAAGTTTACATGCCAAACTTATGGCACTAGATGAAAAACAGGTATTTATTGGCTCTTTTAATTTTGATCCACGTTCTGCAAATTTAAATACTGAGATCGGTGTGATCCTGAACAGCCCTCCGCTTGCAAAAGCCGTTCATCATACGATGGATGAAAATTTAAAGAAATATGCCTATAAACTGGTACTTACCTCAAAAAATAAAATCAACTGGATTAAAAACACGCCAAATGGTGTAAAAACCTATACTCAAGAGCCACGTATGAAATGGTGGCAAAAAGCGGGAATCAAGATTATTTCATGGTTGCCAATAGAAGGTTTTATGTAGATTCAAAATCATTCTTTTAGGATTGTAACCTTCTATTGACAGTCAACTATGGGACTAGAACTTCACTTTGCAGTTTTGCTAGCCCTTCAATCATCGCATTTTGAACTGCAGCAGTTAAGCTTTCTACAGTATGTCCCTCCGGAGAAATTGTATCCAGAGCCTGTATATGTGCTGTAACTTTTGGCATTTCCAATACTGCCTTGATGTGTTCTACAAAAGTAATTTCACCAATAAACGGAGCAACAGTATCTAATTTACCTTGCTGATTTACATAACAAATCAGAATAATCTGGACTGGTTTTTGAGCCTCAATAGCAGCGCCCAGAATACGTCCATGAACTTTTTTAATAGTTCTTCCATCCCCTGTCGTTGCCTCAGGGAAAAAAAGCACGGGGATATCTTCTTTTAAAAATTCGGCAATCTGTTCTTTAATACGCACAGAATCACCAGATCCACGCTTAATAAAGAGTGTGCCACCACCCTTTGCCAGATTACCTACGACAGGCCATGACTCGATTTCTGCTTTTGCCAGAAAAAACACGCGTGCTGCTGATCCAAATACAGGAATGTCTAACCACGACACATGATTGCCAACCCATAATGCTGGTTCACGCGGAATATCACCATGCAATTGCACGTCTATATTAAATACCTGACATAAGCGTCTGCAAAAGTACTGGACATAACGTGTATTTTTAGGGTTGTTCGGATCTTTATATAAACGATGGCGATATACAAGATAAAAGCCTTCTGTCACCACAGCCAAACATGTCGTTATTTTTTTTGTATATAACCAAAATTTTGCGAAACCGCTTAAGGGTGAAGAACTAACACTTTCTTGAGTCATAGAATCCACTGAAACATCATTTATTTAAGTTTATTTTCTGTCGTACTTTTCACATTTTCATATGAAAGACTGCTGTATTGTATAACTTTATACACGATGTTGCATTGACGATATAAACAAAACAATACAGATAACTTTCACTACGTTTTATTCATGCAATCTCATCATATGAAGTGCTAAGATCACTACCTAAATACGTATCACACTGTATTCTTTAGTGAGGATAGCCATGAAAGTGAATCATCACATTCCATCAAAATCAACATTAAAATTTTTAAAATTCATTTTAGGTGGCATTATCTTTTATATCGTCGGTCTTATTGTATTTTCCAGGTTATTTTTAGCAATTTTATAAGCTTTCTCATGATTTGACACAATCTTGAAATGTTATTCTGCCCTTAGACGCCTTTTTACATTAAAATAAACTTTTAAATCTGTTTAAGAGCAACGCAATCTGTGGAATATTTTGATCGACATCAAGGCGGTGAACGCGCAATTTTAGTTAGTGTTTCAGTACAACTTTTAGATGACCTTGATGCCGAAGAGTTCAGTTTGCTTGCCAAATCTGCTGGTGCGGAAATATTAGAACACATCACTGCACAACGCATAAAACCTGATCCTAAACTGTTTATTGGCTCAGGCAAAGCAGAAGAGCTGGCTGAGTTGGTAAAAAGTCTGGAAGCAGAACTGGTCATGTTTGACCATTCACTCTCCCCAGCTCAGGAACGTAATCTTGAAAAAATTTTACAATGCCGTGTCGTTGACCGTACAGGTCTTATTTTAGATATTTTTGCACAGCGTGCCCGTACACACGAAGGTAAACTACAAGTTGAGCTGGCCCAACTTGAGCACCTCTCATCTCGTTTGGTTCGGGGATGGACGCATTTAGAACGTCAAAAAGGTGGTATTGGATTACGAGGACCAGGTGAGTCTCAGCTTGAAACTGACCGCCGTTTGCTACGTATCCGTATGGGACAGTTAAAAGATAAACTTGAAAAGGTTCGCCAAACACGTATACAAGGACGTGCAGCACGCCAAAAAGCATCTGTTCCAACGGTATCACTTGTTGGTTATACCAATGCGGGCAAATCCACCTTGTTTAATATCTTGGCAGATAGTGAAGTTTATGCAGCAGATCAGCTTTTTGCTACTCTTGACCCAACGCTTAGACGCTTGAACTGGGATGGGATTGGCGCACTGGTTTTGGCAGATACTGTTGGTTTTGTACGCAATCTGCCTCATTCTTTAGTCGAATCTTTTAAAGCGACTTTAGAGGAAACTCTGGAAGCTACCTTGCTTTTACATGTGATCGATACCAGTAGTCCAGACATGCTGGAACAGATTGATGCCGTAGAAGCTGTGCTCAAAGAAATCGGTGCTGATGTCCCTGTACTTCGTGTATACAATAAAATTGACCGTACTGGTGATGAAGCTAAAATCATTTATGCCAAACCGCACCTACCTGACCGTGTTTATGTCTCAGCCCATAGTGGACAAGGCTTGGAGCTACTTCGCCAAGCTGTTCAAGAGTGTTTAATGGGACAAATCCAAAATTTTGAAGTCGTGTTAAAGCCCTCTTATGGCAAGCTTAGGACACAACTTTACGCTTTAAATGTGATCCTATCTGAAAATTATGACGATGAAGGTAATTTGCATCTGGATGTTCGTATGGCGCCACAAAAACTCGAACAGCTCATAAAACAGGCACATTTACCGATTGATCAAATTCTAGGTCAGAAAGCAAAACAGTTTCAACGACCATTAGAAGAATTTGAAATAAAAAACCAGATCGGTTAAAAAGGAAAAACATACAAGTTTTGACCACATAAATTGAAGAAAATGGAACGGCTTAAACATATTGACTGGCAAGCATGGATTGCAACACTTTCCATCATCATTATTTTTAGAGAAGTCTCAGTTTGGGGGATGAGTAAAATCAATCACCCTGAACTGGGCAATTTAACAGGTCTTATCAGCCTGCTTATTATCTTGAGTCTCTGGAGAAAATTTAAAAAGATTCCTCCGCGACTTGTCGATACCAACAATAAGCTCATGAAAGAAAGTGGCTTTGCATTTTTACCTATCTGTGCTGGATCATTATTGATGCTGGTCAGTATGGGCAAAGAAATTCCTCTGTTCCTGGTCATTTTATTCGTTAGTACGCTAATCCCTCTCTGGATTTACGCCAAAATGGCAAAAAAATGGTTATAGGAGATCAAAAATGTTTAGTGTATTAACGGGTTTCCTGATCACCCTGATTGCTTATCTTGCAGCAAAGCCTGTAAATAAAAGATTTCCACAAGTTCCGTTACTGGTCATCGGTATGTTCTTTGTTATCGGTATCTTATTATTATTTAAAATACCCTATGAAAAATACAATGCCGAAATGAATGGTATTTTTAGTCATCTTCTTGGCTACGTTACAGTCGCTTTGGCAATTCCTCTGGCAGCGATGCGTTATGATGATTTACCGCTCAAATCGGTCATCGGAATTTTAGTCTTTGCAAGTCTTAGTGCTGTCGCATTGCCAATGGGGCTGGCATATTTATTACATTTATCCGATCCTTATATCATGGCATTTGCCACACGGGCAGTCACCACTCCTATTGCAATTAATATAGCAACTTTACTGCACTCGCCTATTCCACTGGTCATTTTGATCGTCATTTTATCTGGTGTAATAGGCGCAGCTTTTTCATCCATTATTTTAAGAAATATCAATGATGAACGTGCATCCGGTTTGGCATTAGGCCTGGCAGCACATGCCATTGGTACCGCACAGGCATGGCAACGTGGTGCCGTTGCGGGTCGTTATGCTGCATTCGGCATGGCGGTGAATGCGGTTTTTACCGCAATCTGGCTACCTACATTTATGCTATTGATCAAATAAGCTTTTCAATATAAAAAAATCCCAATCTAACAATTGGGATTTTTCAGCATTCAGTTAGCTTTTAGATTCCAGAGGCAGGATTATCTACTGCAAACATATGCTGATCTTCAAGTCGACAAGCAAGTAGTTTATTCCCCCAAACACAGCCACCATCTACATTTTGGATCTGAGCGCTAATCGTTTTACCCATAAGTGCAGCCCAGTGTCCAAAGAAGACATGATGTGTTTTTGCAGCTTTTGACTCAAACTCAAACCAGGGTTTAAATCCTTTAGGCATAGGTTCATTTAGATCATCTTTAAAACTAAACTCTAAACGCCCGTGCTGATCAGTTAAACGCATACGCGTTAGATAATTAGTGATTACACGGTAACGTTCGTTCCCTTCCAAATCATCAGACCAGATGTCCGGCTGAGTACCGTACATCTGTTCTAAAAAACTGTCGAGTACCGCAAAATCCTCATTTCCCAGAATATCCTGAATTTCTTTTGACAACTCTGAAGTCTGAGCAGCATCCCAGATACAGGGGATACCGGCATGGGTCAATATCGTCTGTTCATTTGGAAATAAACACAACGGTTGCTTACGTAACCAGTCGATCAGATCATCACTGTCTATCGCATCAATAACCTCTTGCGTTCGATCTTTTGCTTTAACTTCTTTTATACCGCGGGCACATGCCAAAAGATTTAAATCATGATTGCCTAGAACAGTTGCAGCAGAACCACGCTCACACAGTTTTTTAATAAAACGTAAAGCACCTACCGAGTTTTCGCCACGCGCCACCAAGTCGCCTGCAAACCAGATAAAATCCTGATCTGGATCGAAACGAATCTCCTTGAGCAATGCTTTCAAAGCTTCAAAACAGCCTTGAACATCACCAATCACATAGTTATAACGAATATCGGAACGCGCCATTTACGCCACCATTTGATCAGATAATGCGACAAATTGAGCTAAGGTCAAAGTTTCTGGACGGGCCATCGGATCAACACCCGCTTTATCAAAACCATCTTCAACCAACATACCTTTTAAGCTATTACGTAGTGTTTTACGGCGCTGGGTAAATACATGACTGACTAAACGAGCCAAGGCTTTTTCATTTTTAGCAATAATCGGCTTTGTCGCATAAGGTTCTAGACGAAAAACAGCTGAAGTTACTTTAGGCGGTGGATTAAAAGATCCAGGTGGAACTTCAAATAAGAATGTCGGTTTACAGAAATACTGAATCATCACAGACAAACGACCATATTCTTTGGTATTTGGTGAAGCTGTGATGCGGTCAACCACTTCTTTTTGTAGCATAAAATGCATATCCTTAATTTTGTCACCAAATTCCAATAGGTGAAAAAGCAAAGGTGTAGAAATGTTATAGGGTAAGTTACCAACCACACGCAATGGGCGGTCATCTTTTATAAGCAAATTAAAATCATATTTTAATGCATCGGTTTCAATAATCGTTAGGCGTTCAGGATGAGGAACACGACCTGGCAAACCTGCTGCCAAATCACGGTCAAGCTCTAGCACAGTTAAAGCATCACACTCACCAATTAAAGGTGAAGTCAGGGCTGCTAAACCTGGTCCGATTTCAACCACATTGTCCCCTGCACGAGGACTAACCGAGCGTACAATTTTTGCAATCACACGTTGGTCATGTAAAAAGTTTTGACCAAAACGCTTACGAGTATGATGCCCTTCATCTTTAGGGTTTAGGGCATTAATTTGATACATAGAATTTCCAACGTGATTTTTCAAAAAAGTTTTAAAGAAAGTTAAGCAAATTTAGTGTCTAGCCAAATCCAAAGCCAAGTCTACAGCAACATGTAAACTTGAACTTTTCGCCTCACCAGTCCCTGCCAGACCTAGTGCTGTACCATGATCGACAGATGTCCTGATAAAAGGCAAACCCAGAGTGATATTGATCGCTTCACCAAAGCCTTGTGATTTTAACACAGGTAATCCCTGATCGTGATACATCGCCAAAACAGCATCAGCATCTTTAAGATTCTCTGGGGTAAATAGTGTATCGGCAGGTAGGCTTAAACTAATGTTCATCCCTTGCGTTCTATAGCTTTCGAGTACAGGATTGATGACATCAATTTCTTCATGTCCCAAATACCCCCCTTCTCCAGCATGTGGATTTAAACCACAAACTAAAATATGTGGATGTTCAATCTTAAATTTTGTTTTCAAATCATGAATCAGTATATCGATCACCTGATGCAACCGCTCTCTTGTTATCGCATCTGCAACATCACGAAGCGGTAGATGCGTTGTCGCAAGTGCGACTCGTAAACTTTTTGTCGCGAGCATCATCACCACACGCTCTACACCTGCATACTCTTGGTAATATTCTGTATGACCACTAAAATGGATTCCAGCTTCATTAACAACTGATTTTTGAACTGGTCCCGTCGCTACCCCTACACTTTTTCCTGTGATTGCATATTCGGCTGAACGGCGTAACTGTTCTAATACATAAGCTGAATTTTTAGCATTCAATTGTCCCAATACTACAGGCGTAAGCAAAGGCACATGCTCTACATATAATTGTCCTGAAGATGAAGATTCAGTCTGTCCCTTATATTCAATGAGTTCGATATTTTTCTTTAAAATTTCAGCACGTTCTTTCAACATATTCAGATCGGCAAGGACAACAACTGGACGTTCGTCTATCCGGTCTGCCAAACTTAAACAAATATCTGGACCAATACCTGCTGGCTCACCACTGGTGATGTATAAAGGGAGCATAGTCATCTTCAAATGATCACGAAACAATATTGCTATTATAAAACGTCTACACAATGAAATCAGTTTTATTATTTCGTTTGAAGGAATCTGTTTTAACGTTTAAAGAATAAGATAAGGCAATAACCTATCTCTTTTACTTGTTATCCAAACTTCAAAACAGCACTACTTTTCAGGTCTGATAAATTATTTTAAAATAGTTGCCCGGAAACACACATTTCGATTGAGATTCTATCTTTCTTCATGTAGAATTTCGTCTCCTTTTGTTTGGACAGATTCCACCGTCCAAACCAACTATAATAGGTAGTGGTTAATGAAAACTCTCAGCGCTAAGCCAGCTGAAGTTCAACACGACTGGTACGTTGTTGATGCTTCTGGCAAAACTTTAGGTCGTCTTGCGACTGAAATCGCTCGTCGTTTACGCGGTAAGCATAAAACTTCTTATACTCCTCACGTTGATACTGGCGATTACATCGTTGTGATCAATGCTGAACAAGTTCAAGTAACTGGTAACAAGTCACTTGATAAAAAATACTATCGCCACACTGAATTCCCAGGCGGTTTAAAAGAAACTAACTTTGAAAAATTAGTTGCTCACAAACCTGAAGAAATCTTCCAACGTGCTGTTAAAGGTATGTTGCCTAAAGGTCCTCTTGGTTATGCAATGATCAAGAAAATGAAAGTGTACGCTGGTAGCGAGCATCCACATACTGCTCAACAGCCACAAGTTTTGGACATCTAAGGGATACAGCACATGGCTACTAATTATGGTACAGGTCGCCGTAAGACCGCAACTGCACGTGTTTTCTTATCAGCTGGTACAGGTAAACTCGTAATTAACAATCGTACTCTTGAGCAATATTTCGGTCGTGAAACTGCTCGTATGGTTGTACGTCAACCTTTAGAGCTTTTAGAAGCTACTGAAAAATATGACCTTTACATCACTGTTGCTGGTGGTGGTATCGGTGGTCAGGCAGGCGCTATCCGTCACGGTATTACTCGTGCATTGATCGCTTCTGACGAAACTTTAAAACCTGCTCTTCGTCAAGCTGGTTTCGTTACTCGTGATGCTCGTGAAGTTGAACGTAAGAAACTTGGTTTACGTAAAGCTCGTAAACGTCCTCAATTCTCTAAACGTTAATTCGTTTACCGAATCGGACAGAAAAACCTCGGAATTTTCCGAGGTTTTTTATTTGGCTTTAAAAATTATGGATTCGTAGCATATGCGCCCGCACCTGGAATTTCAGGATGTAAAGGAGCTGAATAACAGGAATCAGCTTCAGGGTGACCTTCGCAAGGAACAGCAACCGAACAACTTTCAATACCCTCACAAGGATCTACGTCAGATTGGATATCATCCTGAACGGCTGGATCTTGCATCGTAACAGCCACTGGATAAGGTAATATCTCAACAGCTTCTTCATCCATACTTTTAGCATAACTCAGACTTGAAATAATTGATAAAAACAGACATAAGACCATCTTATTTTTCATAACCATGCTCTTGTATTATAGATAAATTGATTTAAATATCTGAACTGAAATAGCATATAAAAATCTACTATGCTCTATTGCTTATTTTTCATAGAACAATCCGATGTCCCACTAATCACACCATCAGTAGCTGTATATTCTGTGATCCTACAGCCATCTTTCTGATAGGTTCGCTCTTCTTTATGGAACTTATGATCTTCAGGAATAGGCGCGTTACAGAATTCACCTGTTTTTTCATTCTGCATTTTTACAGGTCCATCATTATAAATTGTGACCTTACAGCCTTTTACAACATACTCTTGCTTTATACCTCCATAATGCTCAGCTTCTAAAACATCTGAAGCAACTTCACAGTTTTCACTCGCTCGACAAGCAGTCTCCTCATCCATAGCAGCTTGATGAGTTCCTGAAGCTTGAGATACAACTTCGGCAGTGACCTCATCATTGTCATTAATATTTGCATAACTATGAGGAATCAATATCCCTTGTGATAATAAAAGAATGCTCATTATCCAGTATTTCATAAATATTCCTACGCCCGATTTTTTTATCTTTTTCAAACCTATCCTAAGCTGATTAACTCAAAGTTAAGATGATTTTATTGCCTAATTTTAGTATCCTATCCTATTTGTTCTGCTTTGTTTTTGGAATATGACCGTCGAAAACGCTCCGCTTCAAGGAATTACACTTTATAGCCATGCAGATGACTTCCGTTCCCATTGGATTCGCTTTTTACTTGCTGAAAAACAGATTAAATTTAATTTGTTTATTGCTGAGGATGAAGATGAAGACCTTGCCAGTCTCAATCCTTACAACCAACTTCCAATGTTAATTGAAAATGATTTAAAACTGTTTAATACCATAATCATTGCCGAATATATTGATGATCGGTACCGTCAGAACAAACTTTATGCAGATGCTCCAGCACCTCGTGCAGAACAGAGACAATATATCTGGCGTTTCGAACAGGACTGGTTCAAATTGGCTGACATCATGCTACGTCATCCTGATACACTCGATGAAACTGCAAAAAGCAAAGCACAAAAACAATTAAGAGACACCCTTATTTCATTAACCCCTTTATTTCAGCATTTTCCTTATTTTATGTCTGAAAACTTTACAATTTTAGATTGCATGTTGGCGCCAATTTTCATACGGTTGAAAGTCATGGGAATTGATTTACCCAAACAGCAATGTCGCCCTATTTTGCTATATTGTCAGCGTATTTTTAGTCGCCCTGCTTTTTTAAAGTCGATGACTTTTCAAGAGAAAAACCGATATAGCCATTTTTTAGCAAATCAATAGAGTATTTTCTGATGTCTGAACAAGAATTAAGCTTAACTCCTAGTCGTCCATATCTTGCCCGCGCGATTTATGAATGGATTTGCGACAACAACCTGACTCCATATCTAATGGTAGACGCAACTGTTCCCTACACTGATGTACCACAACAATTTGTAAAAGATGGTCAAATCGTTTTAAACATTGTGCCGCATGCAGTTCATATGTTGAATATGAGTAATGATGCGATTACTTTCTCTGCACGCTTTGGTGGTGTCTCCACTGATATATACGTACCTTTTCAGGCAGTTCTAGGACTTTATGCTCGTGAAAATGGTCAAGGATTATTCTTTGATCCTGACGAATATGCCAATGTTAAAGTTGAGGAAAATACTTTAGAATCAAATACGAAAGAACAATCAGATCAACCAAAGAAAAAACCAAGTCTGCGTATATTAGACTGATACACTGGAGAAAAATATGGCTTTTGATTTAGTACACTACTTTGCTGAGCAGATTCAAATTCAAAAGCCTCAGCTCCTTGGTCAACTTGAGCTTGATGAACGAAAAAATCATCTACTGGAAATTAATGCCCTCACTTTAGGAAAACTGGTGAGTCTCTGGAAACAGGATGACATTAAACTATATCAAGAAATCAGTCACCCAGATCCTTTATATGTGCAAGATATTGCAAGGCATTTAACAACATCACCGGCAAATCAGTCGACTTTAAATAAAACAGAACTGGAACTTGCCACAACTGAAATCTTAAGTTTACAACTAGCTGAATTAAAACAGCTTGATGAGACTGGAAACTTTGGGAAAGAAGGACTCAGGGAACTTATTCTTGGGCAGATTGAGCATTTGTCTGGTCATGCTGATGATTGGGTATGGTCAACAAACGAACTAACAGAATTAATTGGTTCTAAACCAATCGAGGAAGAAGAGATATCATTGGATGAAACCATGAAGGAGTTCAATCAAATGGTCAATGCTCAAAATACAGCACATGATGATGTACATACAGAAGTCGAAACAGCCCCACAAAAAAATCCTGGATGGGCAAAAGTTGCAGAGCCTATAGTAGCTCTGGTTGTACTTTGGATTTTATTCGATGCTTTAATTAAATATGTATTTCATTAATATTTAACTTAAAAATTAAAGAGAACCGAGAGGTTCTCTTTTTATGAAGTATACAAATTAATAAAGATATAGGGATGATTGGGAAATAATTACTTTTTATTGGCAGACTATATC